>NZ_NHSK01000303.1 GCF_016653355.1 Rhodoplanes elegans
CGCGGAAACCATCTTGGCCAGCGGCCGCGAGTGGCCGCACCGACAGGCCGAACATATGGACGCAAGCGATCCGATCCGTTCTGAAAATCTCTTGCTGCACGGGGGCCGTCCACATATGGGTCCCGGGCTCGCGGCTTCGCCGCGCCCCGGGACGACCAAGGCCTGCGACAGCTCACGGCGCGAGGCGCCCCAGCCGGATCGCCTGGCGGACCAGCACGGCGACGCTCTCGGCCTCCATCTTGTCCATGATCTCGGCCCGGTAGCTCTCGACCGTGCGGGTGCTGATGGCGAGCTTCGCCGCGATGGCGTGGCTGGTGTAGCCCTCGACCACGAGATCGAAGATCTCGACCTGGCGCGGGGTCAGCCGGCCGAACCGGACGGCGAGCGACTCCTTCGCCCGCTGCGCCGCGAACTCCTCGAAGGTGCGGGCGAGCGCGCGATTGATGGCGGCGACGAGCGCGGTGTCGTCGATCGGCTTCTCGATGAAGTCGTCGGCGCCCGCCTTGATGGCGGCGACCGCCATGGCGACGTCGGCGTGGCCCGAGATCAGCACGACCGGCAGACGGATCGCGCGCCGCGCGAGCTCGCGCACCAGTGCGATGCCGTCGGTGCCGGGCATCTTGACGTCGGCGACGATGACGCCGATGCGGCCGGGCTCGAGCGTCGCCAGGAAATCGTCGGCGGACGCGAAGGTCTCGACCGCGAAGCCGAACACGCCGAGCATCTCGCCGAGCGAGTGGCGTACGGACTCCTGGTCGTCGATCACGAAGATGGTGGCGGTGCGGGTCATGTTCGAATCATGGGCGGGACGCGGATCCTTCGATCGGCAAGGTGACGCGGAACGTGGTCGCGCCGGGGGCGCCCGAGACGAGCGCGATACGGCCGCCGTGCTGCTCGACGATCGCCGCGCACATGGCGAGCCCGAGACCGAGGCCTTCCGGCTTGGTGGTGACGAGCGGCTCGAATAGCGTCTCGACGACATCGTCGGAGACGCCGGGGCCGTTGTCGGACACCGTGATCTCGACGCCCGGCAGCGCGCCTTCGGGTGGCGCAACGCCGGACGCCGCGGCGGGGCACGCCGCGGCGATCGACACCCGGCCGTTCGGCACGCGGGCCGCGGTGATCGCCTCGACGGCGTTGCGCACGAGGTTGAGCAGCGCCTGCTGGAGCTGGATGCGGTCGCCCGTCACGACGGGCAGGCCGGCCGGAGCCTCGGTGACGAACGCCACGCCATGGGCGTGCGGATCGGCGGCCGCGATGGCCAGGACGTCGTCGATCAGCGGGGCGATCGCGATCGGATCGCGCACCGGCGCACCGCGGCGCAGGAGGTCGCGGGTGCGGCGGATGACGGCGCCGGCATGGTCGATCTGGGCGATCACGGTGGCGAGATTCGCCTCGGCGCGGGCGTGGTCGCCGCCCGGCGTCTGCAGGATGTGCTGGGCGGCGCGGGCGAGCGCGCGCGCCGCCGTCATCGGCTGGGTGATCTCGTGGGCGAGCGCCGAGGCCATGCTGGAGACCAAGTGGAAGCGCCCGGCCTGCGCGGCCTCGGCCTCGCGCGTCTTGGCGCGGCGCTCGGCGGCGCGGGCGAGGCGCTCGGCGGCGCGCCGCTCGCTCACCACCACGCCGACCACGAGGCCCGTCGCGGTGAGCACCAGCATCAGGGCCTGATACTCGGTGAAGACGCGGATGTCGTGGCCGTGCAGATGCAGGAGGGCGACCAGGCCGAGCTGCACGCCGGCGAGCGCCAGGCAGGCGCCGTCGAGCCCGTGCCGCACCGCCGCCGTCACCACTGGCAGGGCGAGCAGATGAAAATACTTGAAGCCCTCCGGCCCCGGGCTCGCCGTGACCAGCCACAGGCAGGCGCCGATCACGGCGGCGGTCGACATGCCTTCGAGCGCGAGCGCCGGGGCGAATGTCAGCTCGCCGGCCCGCCAGGCGGCGGCGAGCCGCAGCACCAACGGCGTGATCACGGCGATGCCGATGACGTCGCCGACCAGCAGCGGCACCGTGGCGGCGAGCACGTCGCGCAGCCCGAGATCGCCGAAGACGATCAGCAGCACGGTGAGCAGCAGTGCGACCACGCAGGCGCCGGCGAGCCCGGCGGCGAGCAGCAGGAGCACGTCGCGCAGGTGGCCGAGCCGCGGGTCGATGCGGAAGGCGCGCAGCGCCAGCAGACCGGCGGCCGCGTAGCAGCCGGTCTCGATCGCCGCGACGGCGAGCACCAGCGGCCACGACAGCACCGTGTCGACGACCAGGATCTCGGCCAGCACGATGCCGGCGAACAGCACCGCGGCGGCGAGTGGCCCGTCCAGGGCGACGAGCGCGAACACCACGCCGAGGCCGGGGTTCCAGGGTGTGGCCGGCAGGCCCTTCACCTCGTGGATGAAGCCGAGCCATTCGAGTGCGACATAGACGGCGAGCGCCACGAGCCCGGCCGGCACCAGCCGCACCCCGGCCGCGACGCGCGCCGCGGTGCTGGTCGGCTCGGTTGTGGTGTCGGGCTCGCCGGGTGTCGACATGGCGGCGTATTCAAAGCACGCCCGCCGGGCCTCGGAAACCCTCGTTTCGGTTGCGCTTTCGAAGGCCCCGACGGCCGCGCGGAGCGACGCGGCCGCGGGTCGGCGCGCGGTCGCCTACAGCGACACGTTGGCGTCCTTGACGGCCTCGCGCCATAGCGCGAGGTCGGCCGCGATGGTCGCCTTGAACTCGTCCGGCGTGGATCCGATCGGGTCGACCCCGAAGCTGTCGAGCTGCTCCAGCGTCTTCTTCTCCTTCAGGGCCGCCTTCACCTCGCGGGCGAGCAGGTCGACGATCTCCTTCGGCGTGCCGGCCGGCGCGATCAGGCCGTTCCAGGTGTCGGTCTTGAAGCCCGGATAGCCCTGCTCGGCGACGGTCGGGACGGTCGGCAGCTTGGCGGCCCGGGTCGCGCCCGACACGGCGATCGGCCGCAGCGCCCCGCCGGCATGCGGCAGCGCCTCCGAGAGATTGCCGAAATACATCGGCACATGGCCGGCGATCACGTCGGCGACGGCCGGCGCGCCGCCCCGATAGGGCGTGTGCATCATCTCGAGGCCGGCCCGCTTGACGAACAGCGCCATGGTGAGATGGCTGATGCTGCCGTTGCCGCCGGAGGCGTAGACCACCTTGCCGGGGCGCTCCTTCACGTAGGCGACGAGTTCGGGCAGCGTCCTGGCCGGGAAGGACGGGTGGACGACCAGGCAGAACGGGTTGTTGGCGACGTTGCTGATCGGCGCGAAGTCGGTCAGCGGGTCGTAGTTGGTCTTCTTGATCGCCGGGAACACGGCCATCTGGGCGACGGCCGCGACCATCAGGGTGTAGCCGTCGGCGGGCGAGCGCGCCGTCGACTCCGCCGCGATGGTGCCGCCGGCGCCGGTGCGGTTCTCGACCACGAACTGCTGGCCGAGCCGATCGCTCAGATGGGCGGCGAGCAGACGGGCGATGCCGTCAGTGTTTCCGCCGGCCGCGAACGGCACCAGGATGCGGACCGGCCGGTCCGGCCAGCCGCTCGCCCTGGCCGCGAAGGGCAATCCTCCGGCCCCGGCCACCATGGCTCCGGCCGCCAGCGACTTCAGCAGCGCACGTCGTGTCGTCATGTCTCGCTCCGCTCCGACATAGTGCTCTCGCGCGCGGCGGGTCCCGGTCCCGTCAGTTGCGATCGATCCTCGTGGAAGTCCTCCTCGAAGGGGGTGTCGTCCCTTGGGGCGCGACGGCGTTCAGTCGACGGCGGCTGCGGCCCGCAGCCCCTCGATCATCGCCGTTCGCATGAGAAACGGGCGGGCCTTGGCGGGGTCCGCGGCGGTGTCGCGCAGCTCGCTCAGGCGGGCCTCGCGCACCGCGGGGTCCTTCTCCTCGAGCACGCGCTTGTTCTGGATGGTCATCGCCTGCAGGAACGCGTTGGCGACGTGACGGCGCTGCCGGTCGTAGCGATCGAGCAGGTCGTCGGGCGCGCCGCCGAGCACGCGCACGAGCGTGCCGGCGAGGCTGACGGCGTCGTGGATGCCGAAGTTCATGCCCATGCCGCCGAGCGGATTGTTGACGTGGGCGGCGTCGCCGGCGAGCAGCACGCGGCCGCGCCGGTAGGTCGCCGCGACCCGCTGATGGACCGTGTAGAGATTGGTGTGGACGATTTCTATGGGCTCGTCCGTGAGCAGGAAGCCGCGCACCCGGGCCTCTGCACCGACGTGATCCAAGAGATCCTCGGCCGCCGCCTCCGGCGGCGTCGGGAAGACGACGCGCCACAGGCCGGGTGGACCGCCGCCCGGCACCTTGAACAGGGCGCACCACTCGCGCGGGTCCGACACGTAGCAGGAATAGGCGAAGCCGCGCCGGGCGAAGTCGAACGTCGTGGTGACGACGAGAAACCGCTCCTGATAGGTGAAGCCCTCGAAATCGATCTCCTGCGACTTGCGCACCACGCTGCGGCCGCCGTCGGCGCCGATCACATAGGCGCCGCGCACCGCCTCGCCGCTCTCCAGGATGACGGCGGCACCCGCCGAGTCCTGGGACACGGTCGCGGCCGGCACGCCGTAGCGGATGTCGACGTTGCGGAAGGCGGCGAGCCGGTCGGTCAGGATCGCGACCAGCTTGTGCTGCTCGCACTGCAGCCGGTACGGGTAGGGCGTTACGTCGGCCAGCAGGCCGAGGTCGAACTCGGCGACCAGCCCCTCGTCGCGGCCGCGGAACTGCCATTGCGGGCAGAGAATGCCGCGGGCGTGCAGCTCCGCCGTGACGCCGGTGTCGGCATACATTTCGAGCGTCGGCGGATGGAAGGTCGCGGCGCGCGGATCCTCGTAGATCTCGCTGCGCGCCTCCAGCACCGTCACGGGCACGCCGGCGCGCGCCAGGAACAGCGCCGCCGTCAGCCCGGTCGGCCCCGCTCCGACGACGACGACGCGATCCTGCATCATCCGCAGCCCCTCAGAACTCTTCCAGCACCCGGCCGAAGCCGTAGAGCCGGTCGTCGATGCCGCTGCGGCGGAGCGCGTCCCAGTAGGTGACGACGTTCATGGCCAGCACCGGCTTGCCGAGCCAGCGTTCCGCCTCGGCCGCGACGGCGCCGTTCGCAAGGTTCGTGCCGACCTGCAGGATGGCGTCGATGTCGTCGCCGTCGATCTCGCGCAGCATGGTGCGCAGCGTGGCCGGCTGGACCTGGGCGATGGCGAAGGGCGAGGCGCAGCGCAGGCCGACGATGCGCTTTACGTCGAAGCCGGCCTCGGTCAGATAGGCCGCGACCGTCTCGTCGCCCTTCGGCTGGTGCGGGGTGAGCACGGCGATGCGCTTCGCCCCGAAGGCCGTCAGCGCCGCCGTCGCCGCGGTCGAGCCCATCGACACGCCGACGCCGGCGCGCTTGGCGAGCTCGTTCTGCAAGGCCGCCGCACCCGCGACACCGCCGGTAAAAGCCTCGATCGCCACCGCCATGATCACGTGGTCGGGGGCGCAGGTCATCACCTGGTCGATCGCCGGGAAGATGCCGTCGCGCATGCGCTGGACATGCGCCAGGAAGCCGGCGTCGCTCGCCTCGATCGGCTTGTTCTCCAGGGTGAGGCGGCCGACGTGGTTGGTGACGCCGCGCGGCCGCAGCGCCTCGCATTCGGGACCGACCACCGTGTTGGTCGAGGGCACGACGATGCCGATCTTCTTGCGATAGCCGAGAGCGTCCACGCGTTGCGCCTTTGTCCTTGGGCCGTGCGGTCCGGCCGACGTGATCACATGCTACGAACGTGCCGACGCGAGCGGGAATGCCAATCTCGGTCATGCTGATTTCGCCGTTTGCGAAGGCAGCTCGCGAATTTGCCCAACGACTGTGCAGCGCAGTGATGCCATCTTGCGCTGCGGCGAGGGTCGCGCGGCGGGTGACTTTTCCCATGCTCCGCTCATGCCCGCGAAGGCGGGCATCCAGGGCGCCGCGCCGTGCCGCCCCTGGGTCCCCGCCTTCGCGGGGACGAGCGGATTATTCGCCGTCGCCCTCCACGCTCCGGCCCGAATGGACCTGCTATAACGGGCCACCGTCGCCCGATTCCCCGATAGGTTCGCATGAGCGTGTTCCGCCTCTATCTGCGTGCGCTGGCGCTGCTCGCGCCGGTGAAGCGCCTCGCCTGGACGCTGGCGCTCGCCAATCTGGCGCTCGCCGCCGCCCAGTTCGCCGAGCCGGTGCTGTTCGGCCGCGTCGTCGACACGCTGTCGAAAGCCGCGGCGCCCGGCGCCGGCTTCTCGTGGTCGACCCTGACCGGGCTGCTGGCGGCGTGGGCCGCCTTCGGCTTGTTCAGCATCGTTTGTGGCACGCTGACGGCCCTCTATGCCGACCGGCTCGCCCATCAGCAGCGCCAGGCCGTGCTGGCCGACTATTTCGAGCGCGTGCTGGAGCAGCCGCTCGCCTTCCACGGCTCGACCCATTCGGGCCGGCTGATGAAGGTCATGCTGCAGGGCACCGACGCGCTGTGGGGCCTGTGGCTCGCCTTCTTCCGCGACAATCTCGCGGCTTTCGTGTCGTTCTTCGTGCTGCTGCCGCTCGCCCTCGTCCTCAACTGGCGGCTGGCCCTGCTGCTCGTCGTGCTGTGCGTCGTCTTCGCCGTGCTCACCGCCTTCGTGATGCGCAAGACCGAGACGCTGCAGCGCCTCGTCGAGAGCAACTATTCGGAGCTTGCCGAGCGCGCCTCCGACACGCTCGGCAATGTCGCGCTGGTGCATTCCTTCGCCCGCGTCGACGCCGAGGTGACGGGCCTGAAGACCGTCATCGACCGGCTGCTCGCGGCGCAGATCCCGGTGCTGTCCTGGTGGGCCGTGGTGGCGGTGCTGACGCGGGCGTCGACGACGCTCACCATGCTGGCGATCGTGCTGCTCGGCACCTGGCTCAACATCCACGGCCTCGCCTCGGTCGGCGAGATCGTCACCTTCATGGGCTTCGCCACGATGCTGATCGCGCGGCTGCAGGACGCCGTGTGGTTCGTCAACCGCGTCTTCGCCGAGGCGCCGCGGCTGGCCGAGTTCTTCGAGGTGTTCGACGCCGAGCCGGCGATCCGCGATCGCGCCGGCGCCGTCGATCCGGGCCGCCTCGAAGGCCTCGTCGAGTTCGACGACGTATCGTTCTCCTACGACGGCAAGCGTCCGGCCGTCGCCGATCTCACCGTGACGGCGAAGCCGGGCGAGACCATCGCGTTCGTCGGCACCACGGGCGCCGGCAAGACGACGGCGCTGGCGCTGCTGCACCGCGCCTTCGACCCGCAGTCGGGCACGATCCGCATCGACGGCGTCGACATCAAGACGATGAAGCTCGCGGGCCTGCGGCGGAACATCGGCGTCGTCTTCCAGGAAGGCCTGATGTTCAACCGTTCGATCGCCGAGAACCTGCGCATCGGCAAGCCGGACGCGACCGAGGCCGAGCTGAGGCTCGCCGCCGAGCGGGCGCAGGCGATGGAGTTCATCGCCCGCACGCCGGAGGGTTTCGACGCGCGCGTCGGCGAGCGCGGGCGCAGCCTCTCGGGCGGCGAGCGCCAGCGGCTCTCCATCGCCCGGGCGCTCCTGAAGGAGCCGCCGATCCTGATTCTCGACGAGCCGACCTCGGCGCTCGACGCGCGCACCGAGACCCGCCTGATGGCGGCGCTCGACGAGGTGATGAAGGGGCGCACCACCTTCGTGATCGCCCACCGGCTCGCGACGGTGCGGCGCGCCGACCGCATCCTCATGTTCGAGCACGGGCGGGTGATCGAGCAGGGCACCTTCGACGAGCTGATGGCGAAGGGCGGCCGCTTCGCCGAGCTGGCCCGCGATCAGTTCATCGCCGCCGGCCCCGGCACCGCCGCCCAGGGCGACGCGGCTGCGGCGGCCTCGGGGCTGCCGGGGTGAGGGTTCGCGGCCGCTTGATCACCGGAGAGTGACGCGTCGGCGTCGCGTACTGGGCTGCCCCCTCCCTGACCCTCCCCCGCAGGCGGGGGAGGGAACGGAAGGGCCGCAGCCTATCTCGATGTCGGCTCTCGCATCATCATATTGTCCGGGGCTGATCCGGGCTCGGCCAAGCCCGCGACCGCTTGCTTCGCGGCATTCGGCTCGCGGCGGCCTGCTCCCTCCCCCGCTTGCGGGGGAGGGGTGGGGAGGGGGTGAGCCACGACCCCGGGCGCATCCCCTCTTGCGCGCTCTCACTCCGCCGGCGTTGCCGTCGCCTCGCCGCCTTTCTTCGCTCCCGCCTTCGCGGCCTTGCGGCCCGCGAGGTGCTCCTCGAAGCGCTGCATCAGCACGAAGAAGGACGGCACGAATAGCACGGCCAGGCAGGTCGAGGCGATCATGCCGGAGAACACCGTGATGCCGATCGAGGCCCGCGCCGAGGCGCCGGCGCCGGTCGCCACCACCAGCGGCGCGACGCCGAGGATGAAGGCGAAGGACGTCATCAGGATCGGCCGGAATCGTTCGCGCGCGCCTTCGATGGCCGACTCGACGATGCTCTTGCCGGCCGCCCGCGTCTCGCGGGCGAACTCGACGATCAGGATGGCGTTCTTGGCGGAGAGCGCGATCAGGAGCACGAGGCCGATCTGGACGTAGAGGTTGTTGTCGACCTTGAGCGCGTTGAGCACCGAGACCGGGCCGAGCAGCGACAGCGGCACGGCGAGCACCACCGAGATCGGCGCCCACCAGCTCTCGTACTGGCCGGCCAGCACCAGATAGACCAAGAGGATCGACAGCGCGAAGACGACGAACATCTGGTTGCCGACGATCTTCTCCTGGTACGACATCGCCGTCCATTCGATGCCGGCGCCGGGCGGCAGCGTGCGGGCCGCGACCTGCTCCATCAGCTGCATGGTCTGGCCGGTCGACACGCCGGCCGCCGGCAGCGCCACGATGGTGGCGGACGGATAGAGGTTGTACAGGCTGATCAGCGGCGCCCCGACGGTCGGCGTGATGGTCATCAGCGTGCCGAGCGGGATCATGTCGCCCTTCACGTTGCGGACCGTCAGGTTGCGCACGTCGTCGAGCCGCTGGCGGAAGTCGGAGTCGGCTTGAACGTAGACCTGGAAGACGCGACCGAACTTGTTGAACTGGTCGACGTAGGTGGAGCCGAGATAGCCGGCGAGCGTCTGGAACACCTGGTCGAGCGACACCTGCAGGGTCTCGGTCTTCACCCGGTCGACCTCGACCCGGTACTGCGGCGCGCTCGACCGGAAGGTCGAGATCACCCGCTGGATCTGCGACTGGGTCGAGGCGTTGGCGACAAACGAGTCCACCATGCCCTGCAGCTTGGGCAGGTCGAAGCTGCCGTCGCGCAGCTCGATCTGCATGGTGACGCCGCCGGCGTTGCCGACGCCCTGGATGGGCGGCGGCGGCACGACGAGGATCTTTGCCTCCTGAATCTCGCCGAGCGTCGTGTTGAGCCCGATCAGCAGCGGGCGCAGGCCCTCGGCCTTGCCGCGCTTGTCCCAGTCGTCGAGCATGATGTAGGCGACGCCGGCATTTGCGAGCGAGGCGGAGTTGTCGAGCACCGACACGCCGGCGATCGTGATCACCTGGCGGACGCCCGGCGTCTTGCCGGCGATCGCGCTGACCTGGTCGAGCACGCCTTGCGTGCGGGTCAGCGAGGCGCCGTCGGGGAGCTGGACGCTCGCCACCAGATAGCCCTGGTCCTCGATCGGCAGGAAGCCGGTGGCCACGCGGGTGAAGCCGTAGAAGGCGCCGCCGATGATGACCAGCGCCAGGATCGCCATGGCGGCGGCCTTCGCCACCATGCGGCTGATCAGGGCGGTGTAGAGATGCTCGGCCTTGCCGTAGACGGCGTTGAAGCCGCGGAAGAAGGCGTTGCGCTCCTCCGGCGGCACCGGGGCGCGCAGCCAGGTCGCGGCCTGCGTCGGCTTCAGGGTCAGGGCGTTGATGGCGGACAGGAGCGCCGTCGCGGCGATGACGAGGGCGAACTGCGCGTACATGCGCCCCGTCAGGCCGGGCAGGAAGGCTGCCGGCAGGAACACGGCCATCAGCACCAGCGTGATGCCGATGATCGGTCCGAGCAGGATCCGCATGGCGCTGATCGCGGCGTCGTGGCCGCTCATGCCCTTCTCGATGTTGTGGGCGGCGCCTTCCACCACGACGATGGCGTCGTCGACCACGATGCCGATCGCCAGCACGATGGCGAACAGGGTCGAGAGGTTCACGGTGAAGCCGAGCGCCGCCATGCCGGCGAAGGCGCCGATGATCGTCACCGGCACGGTCGTCGCCGGCACCAGCATGGCGCGCCAGTCCTGCAGGAAGAGCAGGATCACGATCAGCACCAGGATGGCCGCCTCGTAGAGCGTCTTGTAGACCTCGTTGATCGAGGCGGTGACGAACAGGGTGGTGTCGAACGGGATGCCGTAGACCAGCCCGGGTGGGAAGTCCTTGGCGAGCGCCTTCATCTTGGCGTCGACGCGGCTCGCGACGTCGAGCGCGTTGGCGCCCGGCGACTGGTAGATCGCGATGCCGGCGGAGGGCTGGCCGTCCTGGGTGAAGATCTGGCTGTAGGTCTGGGCGCCGAGCTCGACCCGGCCGATGTCGCGCACCCGCGTCACGTTGCCGTTGTCGCCGGTCTTGACGATGATGGCGGCGAACTGGTCGGGATCGTCGAGGCGGCCGAGCACGTCGAGCGTGTACTGGAAGTTCTGCGCCTTCGGGGCCGGCGGCATGCCGATCTGGCCGGCCGTCACCTGCTGGTTCTGCCCCTGCAACGCCTGCACCACGTCCTGGGTGGTGAGCGAGCGCGCCTGCATGCGGTTGGGATCGAGCCACACCCGCATCGAATACTGGCCGGCGCCGAACACGTTGACGTTGCCGACGCCGGGCAGGCGCGAGATCTCGTCGTGCAGCCGGATGGTCGCGTAGTTGGCGAGATAGAGGCTGTCGTAGCGATTGTCGGGCGAAGTGAGCGTGACGATCTGGAGGATCGACGTCATCTTCTTCTGGACGGTGACGCCCTGAACCTGCACCGAGGTCGGCAACTGCGACAGAGCGGTGGCCACGCGGTTCTGGACCAGCACCTGCGCCATGTCGAGATCGGTGCCGATCTCGAAGGTCACGATCAGGCTGTAGCTGCCGTCCGACCCCGCGTAGGACTGCATGTAGATCATGCCCTGCACGCCGTTGACCTGCTGCTCGATCGGCAGGGCCACGGTGTCGATCACGGTGCGGGCGCTGGCGCCCGGATAGCTGGTCGTCACCGAGACGGTGGGCGGCACCACGTCGGGATATTGCGAGACCGGCAGCCGCAAGAGCGCGACGGCGCCGATCACGATCATCAGGATGGCCAGGACGTTCGCGAGAACCGGCCGCTCGATGAAGAATTTCGAGATCATGCGTGGCTTGCCCGCGTCACTGCATGGTCTTGGGGCGGGGCAGGCCGCCCGGCACCGGCTGCGGCTGCACGTCCGGTGCGGCCGGCAGCTTCGGCGCCGTCACGGCGGGCGCGGCCGGCAGCGTGTTGGGCAGCGGCGGCGGCGCCGGCGGGGCGTCCGGGAGCGCGACCGGCGGCGGCGCCGAGATCGTCGTGAGCTGCGGGTCGACCTTCTGGCCCGGCACGGCGCGCAGCGATCCGGCGACGACGATGCGGTCGTCCGCCGTCAGGCCGGACTCGACGACGCGCAGCTCGCCGATCTGCGGGCCGACCACGACCTTGCGCTGCTCGACCGTGCCGTCGGCGGCGACCACCAGCACGTAGCGGCCGCCCTGGTCGCTGCCGATCGCCGTGTCCGGCACCAGGAGGCCGGACGGGATGCGCTCGATCGGGATCCGCACCCGCACGAAGTAGCCGGGCAGGAGGCTGCGATCCTTGTTGGCCAGCACGGCGCGGGCCTGCAGCGTGCCCGTGGAGGTGGTCACGTTCGGCGCCACGTAGTCGAGCGTGCCGACATGCGGGTAGCCGGTCTCGGTCTGGGTGGCGATCTCGATCGGCACCTTCCTCATGTCGTCGCGGGTGAGGCCGCGGCGCGCCATCTCGTCGCGGATGCGCTGCACGTCGGTCTCGCTGATGGTGAAGTTCACCCAGATCGGCTCGAGCTGCACGATGGTGGCGAGCGTGGTCGGCTGGCCGTTGGCGCCGACATACTGGCCGAGCGACACCTGGCGGGCCGTGACGACGCCGTCGAACGGCGCGGTGACGCGGGTGTAGCCGTCGTTGATGACGGCCAGCATCGTGTTGGCCTTGGACTGGTCGAGATTGGCCTGGGCGGTGTCGCGCTGGGCGGTCGCCTGGTCGAGCAGCGACTGCGGGCTCGCCTGCTTGGCGACGAGGTCGACCTGGCGGTCGTAGACGATCTGCTGCTGCTTGAGCGTCGCCTCGGCGCCGAGCTCGGCCGCCTTGGCCTGCTCGACCTTCACCTTGTAGGGCTCGGGCTCGATGGTGAACAGGAGCGTCCCCTGCTTCACGTAGTCGCCGTCGTTGTAGCTGATGCCCTGGACGAAGCCGTTCACGCGGGCGACCAGGTCGGCCGAGTTGACGGCGGCCGTCGAGCCGGTCGCTTCCAGGAAGCGGGTCACCGGCTGCTGCACGGGCTTGGCCACCGAGACCTTGGGGGGCGGCGGCGCGACGTATTGATTCTGCTCGCCGCAGGCCGAAAGCACGAGGGGGAGGGCGACGGCGGAGGCCGTCACGACAGATCGAACCAGTGCAGTCACGGCGTCCTTCCAGACCTTGCCCACACCGGGATCGCGTGTCGCGGATCCGGATCGAGCGGCTTTCACCAGGAACGAGGTCCGGCCCCCGCGGGCCGGCGCATCCGGCGACGGGCCGCCCGACCGGGCGAACCGCGCGACGCAGTCCGCTTATACCAGCTTTTTGGTTCGCAAGTCGTTTCGCGGCGCCGGCCGCGTGCGTGGCGCGACGCGCCTGGCCGGGGCGCCGTCGCCCGTATCAATCCGATGGTGCGCCGGCGTCCGTGCCGCACTGCGGAAAGCGACCGACCCCGACAGATGAAGGCGAAGCCGTAAATGCCGATTAACCCGATCGGGCCTAGGGTCGCGGACGAGGCCATGACCAGCACCCACCATGCCCGACGCGGGCTTCTCGCCGTCTCCGCCTATGCGGCGGGGATGGTGGTCGTCACCCTGGTCGGCTGGGAGGTCGGCGCCCGCCAGCTCGGCTATGTCCCGCTCACCGAGCGGCTGCTCGGCCCCTCCGGCCCGCCCGAGGCCGAGGTCCGCCGCTACGGCCGCATGATGGTGAAGGCCGACTATTTCGGGAACTGCCGCGAATACACGGTCGACAACCGCACCCAACAGATCGTCGACAAGGGTATCGTCCCCTGCGAGCCGCAAAAGAAGGACGCCGAGGCGGCCCGTCCGACCGGCGGCAAGTTCGACTCCTTCCGGGATGCATTCGGGAAGAAGTGAGAACGGCGAGGCCGCGTGCCCCGGACAAGGCGCGTCAGGCCGCAGGCCTGATGCGCCGCAGAGCCGGGGCCCAGGGGCGGGATGGTAGGCGCCTCGCCTGATCGCCCTGGGTCCCGGGTCACGGCGCGTTGCGCCGCGCCCGGGACACGAACGGCACGATCCGAACCCGCCTAACGCACCCCCGTCTCCCGCACGGCCGCCTCGAAGCGCGCGAGCGCGGCCGTGCGCTCGGCCTCGGTCATCATGGCGGCCGTGAAGCTCGCCCGGGCGAGCGCGACGATGTCGGACGCGGAGAGGTCGAGGGCGCGGGCGACGGCGGTGAAATTGTCGTTCACGTAGCCGCCGAAATAGGCCGGGTCGTCGGAGTTCACCGTGACGACCAGATCCTTCTCCATCATGTGCCGCAGCGGATGGTGCGTCAGGTCGTCGACGACGCGCAGGCGGAGATTGGAGAGCGGGCAGACGGTCAGCGGCACCCGGTCGCGGGCGAGCCGCGAGACCAGCACGGCGTCCTCGAGCGCCCGATTGCCGTGGTCGACGCGGGCGACGCCGAGCACGTCGAGCGCCTGCCAGACATAGGCGGGCGGTCCCTCCTCGCCGGCATGCGCGAACAGCGCGAAGCCGGCGTCACGCGCACGGGCGAACACGCGCGAAAACTTCTCCGGTGGGTTCCCCTTCTCCGAGGAGTCGAGCCCGACGCCGACGATGCGGTCGCGATGCGCCAGGGCGGCGTCGAGCGTACGCTGCGCGTCGTCCTCGTCGAGATGGCGCAGGAAGCACATGATCAGGCTCGCCCGGATGCCGAGCGTCTCCCGTGCCTCGGTGCAGGCGCGTGAAAGCCCGTTCACCACGGTGTCGAAGGCGATGCCGCGGCTGGTGTGGCCCTGCGGATCGAAGAACATCTCGACATGCACGACATTGTCGGCATGGGCCCGCTTCAGATAGGCGAAGGCGAGGTCGTAGAAATCCTGCTCGGTGACCAGCACCGACATGCCGACATAGTAGACGTCGAGAAAGTCCTGCAGCGAGCCGAACGCATAGGCGCGGCGCAGCGCCTCGACCGAGTCCCAGGGCAGCCGGATGGCGTTCCGGCGCGCGAGCGCAAAGACCATCTCGGGCTCGAGCGAGCCCTCGATGTGGATGTGCAGCTCGCATTTCGGCAGGCAGGCGACGAGGCGATCGCGGTCCAGCATGTGCACGAAGAGTCCCCGGGGGTTCGAATCCCCGGGACCTTAGCAGATCGGGCCGTCGTCATGCGTCACGACACCAGCGCGTCGGCCGGTGCGGCCTTGCCGGAGGCCGGCGCCGGAGCGGCCGGAGCGGGCGCCGTCGCGGGCGGGGTGTCCGCCG
>NZ_NHSK01000304.1 GCF_016653355.1 Rhodoplanes elegans
GCCCCCCTCCCTGTCCCTCCCCCACAAGGGGGGAGGGAACGCAAGAGGCGCGAGCCGCCGCCGTATCGACCCGCCCTCATCCTTCCGCCGCCTTCGCTAGCGTCGCGCGGATCACCGCGCTGGTGCGGTGGTGGGCGTGGCAGACCGCGATGGCGAGCGCGTCGGCGGCGTCGTGGGTCTGCGGCGTCGCCTTGGGCAGCAGCATGCCGATCATCATGCGGATCTGATCCTTCTCGGCGTGGCCGGCGCCGACGATGGTCTTCTTCACCAGGTTGGGGGCGTACTCGGCGACGCTCAATCCGGCGAGCGCCGGCACCAGCAGGGCGACGCCGCGGGCCTGGCCGAGCTTCAGGGTGGCGGAGGCGTCCTTGTTGACGAAGGTCGACTCGACCGCCGCCTCGGCCGGGGAGAAGTCGCCGATCACCCGGGCGAGCCCGTCGTGGATCGCCACCAGCCGCGCCCCCATGGCGTCGCGCTCGTCGCTCGACACCGACCCGCAGGCGACATAGGCGAGCCGGTTGCCCTCGACGTCGATCACGCCCCAGCCGGTGCGGCGGAGGCCGGGATCGATGCCGAGAATTCGAATCGCTGCGCGCATGATCGCCAGTCTTATACCAAGGTGCGGCGGAATCGACCGGGCCGGTTCGGTCGAAGTCGCGGCATCGCCCGCGGACGCGGCGTAAACCCTTCGTCAACCACGCGAGAAGCGGTTACGGAACTGTCACAAGGCGAAAGGAGTCGCGGGCTAGTCTCCTGTCCTCGGAGCCGCCGACCGGATCGTGGGCTCCGCGAGGATGCCATGACCGCTCCCATGCCCGCTCCACCGTCGGCAGGCACCGCGCTGCCGGCCCTCGGCCGTGACCACATCGTTTCGCTCGCCAAGCTGGTGGTCGACTACGCGCTGCAGCCGATCGTCGAGATCAACACCGGCTACGTCTACGGCTACGAGGCGCTGATGCGCGGGGTCGATCGCCTCGGCCTCGACACGCCGATCGCGCTCCTGGACCTCGCCGCCCAGTCGAACGTGCTGGTGCCGCTCGAGCAGATGCTGCACGCCCGCGCCATCGCCAAGTTCGCCAGCCTGCCCGACGCCGCCGGCAAGAAGCTGTTCATCAATCTCGACGGACGCGCCCTCGCGGCCGGCCACCAGATCCTGGGCTCGGTGGGCAAGGTCCTGGAGAGCAAGCGGATCCCGGCCTCGACCCTGTGCTTCGAGCTGTCCGAGCGGTTCGACAACGACGCCGAGCCGACCTTCGGGGCCATGGTCGGCACGCTGCGCACCATGGGCGGCCGGCTCGCCATCGACGACTTCGGGCTCGGCGTCTCCGAGCTCAAGCTGCTCTGCGACCACGGCATCGACTACATCAAGATCGACGGCCATTTCATCCGCGACATGGCACGGAGCCAGCGCAAGCGCCTCCTGGTGACGACTATCGCCAACCTCGCCCATGTGCTCGGCATCCGGGTGATCGCCGAAGGCGTGGAGACCGAGGCCGAGTACATCGCCTGTCGCGAGGCCGGCTGCGACCTCGTGCAGGGCTGGTTCGTCGCCCGGCCGACCTGCGAGATCTCGGAGCTCCTCTCGACCTATCCGCATGTGGTGACGGCGCGGGCCAAGCACCGGCGGGACCGCAAGACCGACGAGCTCCTGATCCGCAACCAGATGGCGGCGCTGCCCGCGGTCGCGATCGACGCCGAGCTGCCGGCCGTGTTCGAATTGTTCCGCAAGGCGCCGCAGGAGACCTTCTTCCCGGTGGTCGACGACGCCGGCGAGCCGCGCGGCATCATCCACGAGCGCGATCTCAAGCAGTACATCTACATGCCGTTCGGCCGCGACCTCCTCACCAACCGCGCCTATCAGCGCCGCATCTCGTCGTTCGTGACCGCCTGCCCGATCGTCGACATCGCGACCGATGCCGAGCACATCCTCGAGGTGTTCGCCAATGCCCACGGCAGCGACGGCGTGATCGTCACCGAGAACCTGAAATACATCGGCGTCCTGTCGACGGCGGCCCTTCTCTCGGTGATCAACGACAAGAAGATCCAGCAGGCGCAGGACCAGAACCCGCTCACCGAGCTGCCCGGCAATCTCTCGATCACCGACTTCGTCGCCGTCGCGGCGCTCGACGCCGACGTGCGGCGGCACTTCTGCTACTTCGATTTCGACGACTTCAAGCCGTTCAACGATCGCTACGGCTTCCCGCACGGCGACCGCGCCATCTCGCTGTTCGCGACGCTGATGCGGCGCCTGCTCGGCGGGCCCGGCGTGCTGCTCGGCCATGTCGGCGGCGACGACTTCTTCGCCGGCTTTCGCGATCACGACCCGGCGCTGCTGCGCACGACATTGGCTGAGCTGCTGGAGGAGTTCCGCCGTGAGGCGCGAAAGCTCTACGGCCCGGAGGATCAGCGGCTCGGCTTCATCACCGGGCGCGACCGCGACGGCCGCAGCCGCCGCTTCGACCTGCTCCGCTGCAGCGTCGCCGTGCTGGAGCTGTCGCCCGGCACCATGACCAGCGACCTCGATCAGATCCACGCCGTGATGGCGCAGGCGAAGTCGCAAGCCAAGCACGAGCCGAGCGCGACCGCCTGGCGCGTCTTCGCGGCGTGAGGGGACACCGTCGTCCCGGGGCGCGGCGAAGCCGCGAGCCTGGGGCCCATACGCCCGGTCTCTCGTGAACCATTCATGCCGGGGTTATGGATTCCGGGCTCGCGGAC
The DNA here is from genome assembly GCF_016653355.1 of Rhodoplanes elegans. Taxonomy (GTDB): domain Bacteria; phylum Pseudomonadota; class Alphaproteobacteria; order Rhizobiales; family Xanthobacteraceae; genus Rhodoplanes; species Rhodoplanes elegans. The sequence continues at coordinate 2,716 of NZ_NHSK01000304.1, forward strand.
CTTGCGGTCCGCGCCCCGGACTGACCGCGTTGGTGCGCCCCGCAATCTTCCGACTGCCGCAGCCGCCGCAAATCAGCTAGGCGGTCCCCCATCCGTCACACGTTCGGGAGCGCTCAATGGGCCTGATCACCACGTCGCGCGACGGCTTCGTCGGCACCGTCACGCTCGACAACGCCGAGAAGCGCAACGCCCTGTCGAGCGCCCTGATCGACGCGCTGTGCACGGCGCTCGAAGGCTTCCGCAGCGATCATCTGCGCGCCGTGGTGCTCCGCGCCCAGCCCGGCGTCTCGGTGTGGTCGGCCGGCTTCAACATCGACGAACTGCCCGAGGGGCATCGCGATCCGCTCGGCTGGGACGACCCGGTGCGCCATCTGGTGCGCGAGATCTCGCGCTTTCCGATCCCCGTCATCGCGATGGTCGAGGGCAGCGTGTGGGGCGGCGCCTGCGAGGTGGTGCTCGCCTGCGACATCATCGTGATCGCGCCGAACGCCAGCTTCGCCATCACGCCGGCCAAGCTCTCGGTGCCCTACAACATCTCCGGCATGCTGACCTTCCTCAACGCGGCGCCGGCCTGCACGGTGCGCGAGATGGCGTTCACGGCGAAGCCGGTGACGGCGGAGCGCGCCTTCGACCTCGGGATGGTCAACCACATCGTGCCGATCGAGGAGCTGGAGACCGTCACGTACGGCATCGCCAAGGACATCGCCGCCAACGCGCCGCTCGCCGTGTCGGTGATGAAGGAGCAGCTCCGCATCCTCGAAGGCGCCCACCCGGTGAGCCCGGAAGGGTTCGAGCGCCTGCAAGGCCTGCGCCGCGTCGTCTACGACAGCCAGGACTACCTGGAGGGGCTTCGCGCCTTTAAACAGAAGCGCAAGCCGGTGTTCGAGGGGAAGTGAGCCGGTGCTCAGGCGGTATGTCGTCGAAGCTGCGTGATTCCTCGCCACGGCATCCGCGGCACGCTCTCCGGCACGCCGGAGCGGTCAAGAGCGCCGCACGACGGATTCGGCCGCAACAGGGCGAGCGCCCCCAGCCATTATCCTGATGTCGCGGACGATCTCGTCGAGCGGACGCTCCTCGACGACTTCGACGGTTCGCAAGGCATCCGCCACCCGGCGCTGCTCATCGCTGAATCCCGGCGTTTCGGGCAGAATCAGCTCGACGGGTCCGTCCGCGCCCTCCAGCTGCTTGGAGGCGATCGAGATGCCGCTCATGCGCGACGGCCGTAAGGTCCAGCCCGTCGCACGCAGATAGGCGACTATCGTCGCCGCCGGCATATCGGCTGCGGCACGGAGGCTCGGTCCTGCGTCGATCATGTCGCGTGCCTTTCGGCTGCAGCCGCCAGGAGCTCGACGATGGTGTCGGGTGTCACCCGGTTGCTGGCCGGAATCAATACACGAACCGTTGAAACGTTCCGGGTGGGAGGCGCGGACGCCGTCCACCAGAAGGCCGAGGCGTTGAGGATGAGTCGCTGCCGGTCGAGGGCCATCCACCGTCCGGCATCGGCTCCGAAACAAACGACGATCAGGTAGAGCCGCGCGGCGGCGTGGGTGCGTTCGACGATCAGGTCGTAGGTGCGCGCGTCGATGTCGAAAGCGAATCCGTCCTCGTCGACGACAGCGATCGCCGTCGTCCTGAGCTGATAATCGACAGCGGCTCCCGTCGGGATGAACTTGTAGCCCGGTGCACTGCGTCGGGGCACCCGAACGATGCTGGTCAGCGTTCCGTCAATTCCGTAGTCGCGGCGAGGCGCCGAGATCACGGCGCCCGCACCGGCGGCGACGGCTTGCAGGTAGGCCGAGCCCAACTCGTCGAGAAGGTGCTCCCGCGGCAGCGGCATGTCGGCCCGTCCTCACGCCCCCATCTTGGCCATGGCGGCCTCGGAGACCTCGAAGTTGGCGTAGACGTGCTGAACGTCGTCGTGCTCCTCGAGCGACTCGATCAGCTTGAACAGCTTCTCGGCCTGCTCGTCGTCGACCGCCACCGAGTTCTGCGGCTTCCACACCAGCGCCGCCTTCTTGGGCTCGCCGAACTTGGCCTCTAGCGCCTTGGCGACGTCCCGATAGGTCTCCTGCGAGGCATAGACCTCGTGGCCGCCGTCGGACGATACCACGTCGTCGGCGCCGGCCTCGATCGCCGCCTCGAGCATGGCGTCGGCGGAGGCGACCTCGGGGCCGTACTCGATCACGCCGAGGCGGTCGAACATGAACGACACCGCCCCGGTCTCGGCCAGGTTGCCGCCCGACTTGGTGAAGTAGGAGCGCACGTCGGAGGCGGTGCGGTTGCGGTTGTCGGTCAGCACCTCGACGATCACGGCGACGCCGCCCGGCCCGTAGCCCTCGTAGCGGATCTCGTCGTAGTTCTCGCCCTCGCTGCCGGACGCCTTCTTGATCGCGCGGTCGATCGAGTCCTTGGACATGTTCTCGGCCCGGGCCGCGATGATGGCGGCGCGCAGGCGGGCGTTCATGGCCGGATCGGGCAGGCCGAGCTTGGCCGCGACCGTGATCTCGCGGGCCAGCTTGCCGAACAGCTTGGACTTCATCGCGTCCTGCCGGCCCTTGCGATGCATGATGTTCTTGAACTGGGAATGTCCGGCCATGTCGGGTCCTGTCGGGCTCGGTCGTGTCTGTGCGGTCGCGACCACGCGGTCGTGACCACGCGGTCGTGAGTGTGTCGTCGGGGCGTTCGAGGGGCCGCGCCGCAACCGCGGGATGCGGGCGCGCCGACGTCCTCGGGATCGCTTTGAGGCGCCAGATATAACGAGGCGCGCCGGCAAAAGCCATATTCTGGCCCGTCCCGCAAGGGGCGGGACCGGGCGCGGCGGTCGGTCAGGCGGCCCAGAAGGCCGGGACGGCGGGCTCGAGCGCGCCGCCGATCCGCACCGGCGCCACCTTGGCGGCGAGGCCGGTCTTGTCGTCGGTCTCGACCGCGAGGCCGCACAGGGTGGCCGGCCCGCCGCCCGGCTCGAACCGGCCGCCCGGGATGCGGCGCAGGAAGCGGTTGAGCGGCTCGTCCTTGGCCATGCCGATGACGGTGTCGTAGTCGCCCGTCATCCCGACGTCGCTCATGAAGGCGGTGCCGCCCGGCAGGATCCGGTGATCGGCGGTCGGGGCGTGGGTGTGGGTGCCGACCACGAGGCTCGCCCGGCCGTCGAGGAAGTGGCCCATCGCCTGCTTCTCGCTGGTCGTCTCGGCGTGCATGTCGACCACGATGGCATCGGCGGCGTCGCGCAGCGGGCAGGCGGCGATTTCGCGCTCGACCGCGGCGAACGGGTCGTCGAGCGGGTCCATGAAGACGCGGCCGAGCAGGTTGGTCACCAGCACGCGGGCGCCGTTGCGGGCCTCGACCAGGGCGACGCCGCGGCCCGGCGTGCCGGGCGGATAGTTGAGCGGGCGGACGAGCTTCTCGGCCCGCTCGATGAACACGAGCGCCTCGCGCTGGTCCCACGAGTGGTTGCCGAGCGTCACCGCGTCGGCGCCGGCCGAGAGGAGGTCGTGGTAGATCAGCTCGGTGATGCCGAAGCCGCCGGCCGCGTTCTCGCCGTTGACCACCACGAAGTCGAGCCGCCAGTCGCGCACCAGCTCCGGCAGCCGTTCCAGCACCACGGCCCGACCGCTGCGGCCGACCACGTCGCCGATGAAGAGAATCCGCACGCTCACACGTCCCGAAAGTTCTCCGGCCGGACGTCCCGGAGGCGCGACCGGCCGGCGCCGCCGCGCGGCACCGGGGCGCAGCGCCTAGCGGCAATCGATGATCTCGGCCTCCGTTAGCACGAGATCGAGCCGCGCGTCGCGGTCGTTCGCCGGCACCCGCACGATCTCCTGGGACGCATAGGCGAGCCCGATGGCGACCACCGGCTTCTCGGCCCGCAGGGCCGCGAGGGTCATGTCGTAATGGCCGGCGCCGTAGCCGATCCGGTGGCCGGCCCGGTCGAAGGCGGCGAGCGGCACCAGAAGCACGTCCGGCACCACGACGGGGGCTTCCGGGCCCGGCTCCAGCAGGCCGAAACCCGCGGTGGTCAGCGGCACGCCCGGCGCCCAGGCGCGGAACAGGAGCGGCTTGCCGCGGCCCTGCACCACCGGCAGGGCGAGCCCGGCGCCGTTTTCCACGAATCGGCGCATCAGCGGCGCCGGATCGATCTCGCTGTGGATCGCCATGTAGCCCGACACCACGGTGCCGGCGCCGACCGGCACGGGCAGCGGGCGCGCCGCGATCGCCTCGGCGGCGGCGGCGCGGTCCTGCGCGGGGAGCTCGTCGCGGCGGTCGAGCGCCGCCTTGCGGAGCGCCGCCTTGTCGGCGGCGACCGGATCGATCGGGGACTTTGGGCTCATGCGCTGCGAGGTCGCTCCCGGGACGGGGGGAAGGGGCGGGCCGGAAACGATGCAAGGGCCGGACCAGAAAGCCGGACACGAAGACAGGAAACACGAAGGCACGAAAGAGTGCGGAGCCGCCTGAGCCGTCGGAGTATGCGATCCCGGGTTCCCTACCATGGTAGGTGGGCGCCATATGTCCGGGCCCACGGGCCCGGCCAGGGACAGCTCCCTTCAGGATCGATAAGGCCCCGGGGAAAAGACCCCAAACGCACCCCGCAGCCCCGCACGACCCAATCTAGTGGTTCGCGCGCCGCGCCGCCACCCGTTCGGGCGAGGGACTGCCACCTGTTGCAAAAGAGTGATGCCCGAGAGGGAAGGCCGGAGAACGATGTCCGCCGCGCGACGCGGCGGCGTCACCCGGCCGGCAGCTCGTGGCCGTCGGCGCCGTGGTCGAGGGCGCGGGTGACCCGCTCGATGCGCTCGGCGGCCGAATCGAGGGCGGCCGCGATCGCCGCCGTGGTGACCTGGCTGCGCTCGGCGGCGGCGCGGCGGCTCTCCTGGAGCTGGGTCGCCTCCTCCTCGAACCGGCGGGCGCGCTGCGACGCCTCGGCCAGCTCGTCGGCGATCAGCAGGGCCGCCATGACGGTGAGCCGCATGTCGCCGATCTCGCCGAAATTGGTGCGCAGCTTGGTGATGCGCTGGTCGAGGTCGTGGGCGAGCCGGGCCAGATGGTGCTCCTGCCCGTCGTCGCAGGCCATCCGGTACTGCCGGCCGTTGATCGTCACGCTGACATGGGCCATGGCCGACCTTGCTGCGCCAGACCTCGTTTCACCCGGGCCTCCCGGGCCGGAGCCCGCTGCGCCGGACCGCGAGGCGCTCGCGTGCGCCGCATCGAGAAGAGCCCCACGATTCGTTCCTCCGAGCGCCATCGGGCGACCCTCATCCGGTCTCGTCGGTCGCGAGCACGGCCCGCACCGTCGCGATCGCCGCGTCGAGCCGGCCGGCCACCTCGCGGCCGACGCCGTCGAGCCGCTGCGCCCGCGCCGTCTCGCGGTCGAGCGCATCGGCGAGCCGCGCCCGGTCGGCGCCGAGCGTGTGGACCTGCTCGGACAGCGCGCTGCGGCCGCGCTCCAGCTCGTGCCGGCGCTCGACCGCCTCCTCCAACGCCGCGAGGGCCCGTTGGAGCCGGGTGCTGGCCGCTTCCACGATCGTGCTGTCGCTCATGGCGCCCTCGCCCCGCCATTCTGCAGCCGCTTCCCGGTGCGCTCACGGACCCGTCCCGCGGGCTCGTCGGGCTGCCCCTGCTTTCCCCGAAAGCATGAAATGGCAAGCAGATGCAGGGCGAACCTTACGGGCGTTCGCAATCCCGCGTCAATGCGATGCACACAGGTCCGACAGCCTCGGCGCGAAATCTCGACCGGGCTGCACCCGCCCGCCCAAGCTGTCGCGTTGACAGTCCTATACGGGCTGCCTATCAGGTCCTAAGCCTCGCCAGACGAGGCCTTCGGCCGGTGCCGTCGCGACGTCCGCCTCCCCCGACTTCGTCAGTCCACGAAGGTGCATCGCGGCCGACGCCGACCTCCGCAGGCACACAGGAGGCCGACATTACCCCCCTTTCCCGCGCCGATCACGACCGGATGGCCAATGCGATCCGGGCTCTCGCCATGGATGCCGTCGAGAAGGCGAAGTCCGGACATCCCGGGCTGCCGATGGGGGCGGCCGACATCGCCACGGTCCTCTACACGCGGGTGTTGAAGTTCGATCCGGCCGCGCCGCACTGGTTCGACCGCGACCGCTTCGTGCTGTCGGCCGGCCACGGCTCGATGCTGCTCTATGCGCTGCTCCATCTCACCGGCTTCCAGTCGATCTCGATGGAGGACATCAAGAACTTCCGCCAGCTCGGCTCGCGCACCCCGGGCCATCCCGAGGTCGAGGCGACCGAGGGCGTCGAGACGACGACGGGGCCGCTGGGGCAGGGCATCTCGACCGCGGTCGGCATGGCGATCGCCGAGCGTCACCTCGCCGCCGAGTACGGGCCCGACATCGTCGACCACCACACCTATGTGCTGGCCTCCGACGGCGACCTGATGGAGGGCATCAGCCAGGAGGCGATCGCGCTCGCCGGCCACCTGAAGCTGTCCCGTCTGATCGTGCTGTTCGACGACAACGGCATCTCGATCGACGGCCCGATCCGGCTCGCCGACTCGGTCGACCAGCTGAAGCGCTTCGAGGCGGCCGGCTGGGACGCCTGCCGGATCGACGGCCACGACCCCGAGGCGATTCTGGCGGCGATCGAGGCCGCGCAGAAGAGCGACAAGCCGAGCCTGATCGCCTGCCGCACGACGATCGCGTTCGGCGCGCCGACCAAGGCGGGCTCGGAGAAGTCGCACGGCTCTCCGCTCGGCGCCGAGGAGATCGCCGGCGCCCGCAAGGCGCTCGGCTGGGACGCACCGCCCTTCGTGGTGCCGGACGACATCCTGTCGCTGTGGCGGACCGCCGGGGCGCGCTCGCGCGACCTCCGCGCCGCCTGGGAGAGCCGCGTCGCCGCCCTGCCGGCGGACCGGAAGGCCGAGCTCGAGCGCCGCATCGCCGGCGCGGTGCCGGCCGAAAAGCTCGATGCCGCGCTCGCCGAGATCAAGCGCCAGCTCGCCGCCGATCCCAAGGATCGGGCGAGCCGCTCCTCCTCGGAACTGGCGCTCGGCGTGCTGGTGCCGGCCTTCCCGGAGCTGATCGGCGGCTCGGCCGACCTCACCGGCTCGAACAACACCCGCCCCAAGGGCATGCCGGCGCTGACGCCGGAGAACTACGGCGGCCGGTTCATCCATTACGGCATCCGCGAGCACGGCATGGCGGCGGCCATGAACGGCATGGCGCTGCACGGCGGTGTCGTTCCGTACTCCGGCACGTTCCTGGTGTTCTCGGACTACTGTCGCCCGTCGATCCGGCTCGCCTGCATCATGGGCCGGCGGGTCATCCATGTGATGACCCACGACTCGATCGGGCTCGGCGAGGACGGGCCGACCCACCAGCCGGTCGAGCACCTCGCGGCGCTGCGGGCGATCCCGCATCTCCTGGTGTTCCGCCCCTGCGACGCGGTCGAGACCGCCGAGTGCTGGTCGCTGGCGCTCGGCTCGAACCACCGGCCGAGCGTTCTCGCGCTGTCGCGCCAGAACCTGCCGCAACTGCGCGACGCCACGGCCGCGGGCAACCCGTGCGCCGGCGGCGCCTACGAGCTCTTGCCGGCCGAGGGCGGACCGGCGAAGGTATCGTTGTTCGCGTCGGGCTCCGAGGTCGCGATCGCGGTCGCGGCGCGCAAGCGCTTGGCCGAGTTCGGCGTGCCGGCCCGGGTCGTGTCGGTGCCGTGCTTCGAGCTGTTCCTCGACCGGCCGGAGGCGGAGCGCGACGCGGTGATCGGCGAGGCGCCCGTAAGGGTTGCGGTCGAGGCCGCCATCCGTCAGGGTTGGGACGCGATCGTCGGATCGCACGGAGGGTTCGTCGGGATGACCGGCTTCGGCGCCAGCGGTCCCGCGCCAGACCTCTACCGCCATTTCGGCATCACGCCGGAACGGGTCGCCGAGGTCGCCCTGGGCAAATTGCAGGCATTGTAAAAAAAGCCGCCGTACGGGTCGTGTAGAACCGACCTATATCAAGGCGGCCGACGGCGAGATCGGATCGACATGGCGCGCGGCCCGCCGGGCTGCGCTTGTGGGCATGGAAGGGAGACCAGCATGGCTGTACGGGTGGCAATCAACGGCTTCGGCCGGATCGGGCGCAACGTTCTGCGGGCGGCCGCCGAGGCGGGCCGCACCGACATCGAGTTCGTCGCGATCAACGATCTCGCCCCGGTCGAGACCAATGCGCACCTGCTGCGCTTCGATTCCGTCCACGGCCGCTATCCGGGCGTCGTGAAGGTCGAGGGCGACTCGATCGACATCGGCCACGGCAAGATCAAGGTCACGGCGATCAAGGATCCGACCACGCTGCCGTGGAAGGAGCTCGGCGTCGACATCGCGATGGAGTGCACCGGCATCTTCACGGCCAAGGACAAGGCCAAGATGCATCTCGACGCCGGCGCCAAGCGGGTGCTGGTCTCCGCCCCGTCGGACGGCGCCGACCTGACGGTCGTCTACGGCGTCAACAACGACAAGCTGACCAAGGAGCACCTGGTCGTCTCCAACGCCTCCTGCACGACCAACTGTCTCGCTCCGGTCGTCAAGGTCCTCAACGACGCCATCGGCATCGACAAGGGCTTCATGACGACGATCCACTCCTACACCAACGACCAGCCGTCGCTCGACCAGGTCCACAAGGATCTGTACCGCGCCCGCGCCGCCGCCCTGTCGATGATCCCGACCTCGACGGGCGCCGCCAAGGCGGTCGGCCTCGTGCTGCCGGAGCTCAAGGGCAAGCTCGACGGCGTCGCCGTCCGGGTGCCGACCCCGAACGTCTCGGTCGTCGACCTGAAGTTCATCGCCAAGCGGGCGACCTCGAAGGACGAGATCACGGCCGCCATCAAGGCGGCGGCGGACGGTCCGCTGAAGGGCATCCTCGGCTACACCGAGCAGCCCAACGTGTCGTCGGACTTCAACCACGACCCGCACTCGTCGGTGTTCCACGTCGACCAGACGAAGGTCATGGACGGCACGCTGGTGCGCGTGATGTCCTGGTACGACAACGAGTGGGGCTTCTCGAACCGCATGCTCGACACCGCGGTGGCGATGGCGAAGCTGATCTGAGACCGCGATGGACCGCACGCCGGACGGCAGCGAGACGGGGGGCGGCGGCATGCCGCCTCTCGATCTTCGCGTCGCCCGGCTGGAGGACGGCCTCGCCGATCTGAAGACGTTGCTTCGCACCATCGAGGCGAAGCTGGGCGCGATGGACACCAAGCTGAGCGCCCTCGACACGAAGCTGAGCACGGTCGCCGAATCGGTCGCCGAAATGCGCGGGCGACTGCCGCAGTCGCCGACCTGGGTTCAGCTCATCGTCGCTCTCATCGCGACATGGGGCGCCGGCGCCGCGACCGTCGGCTCGAATTTCCGGTTGGGGATCAGATGACCGCATTCAGAACGCTCGACCAGGCCGACGTGAAGGGCAAGCGCGTCCTCGTCCGCCTCGACCTCAACGTGCCGACCGAGAACGGCAAGGTGACCGACGTGACCCGCATCGAGCGGGCCGCGCCGACCATCAACGAGCTGATCGGCAAAGGCGCCAAGGTGATCCTGCTCTCGCATTTCGGGCGACCGAAGGGCGGTCCGGATCCCAAGTACTCGCTCGCCCCGGTGGCCGCCGCGGTCGCCGAGGTGATCGGCAAGCCGGTCGCCTTCGCGTCCGACTGCATCGGCGAGCCGGCCGAGCGGGCCGCCGCCGCGATGCAGCCCGGCGACGTGCTGTGCCTGGAGAACACCCGCTTCTACAAGGAAGAGGAGAAGAACGACCCGGACTTCGTCGACAAGCTCGCGGCGCTCGGCGACATCTGGGTCAACGACGCCTTCTCGGCCGCGCACCGCGCCCACGCCTCGACCGAAGGCCTCGGCCACAAGCTGCCGGCCTATGCGGGGCGCAGCATGCAGGCGGAGCTGGAGGCGCTCGGCAAGGCGCTGGAGCAGCCCAAGCGTCCGGTCGCCGCCGTGGTCGGCGGCGCCAAGGTGTCGGGCAAGCTCGATCTGCTCGGCAACCTGCTCGACAAGGTCGACGTCCTGATCATCGGCGGCGGCATGGCCAACACGTTCCTGGCCGCGCAGGGCCATCCGGTCGGCAAGTCGCTGTGCGAGCCGGACCTGATCCCGACCGCCAACGAGATCCTCGCCAAGGCGAAGGCGAGCGGCAAGCAGATCGTGCTGCCGGTCGACGCGGTCGTCGCCGAGAAGTTCGCGGCCAACGCGCCGTCGCGCGTCGCCGCCCTCGACGAGGTCGGCCCGACCGAGATGATCCTCGACATCGGCCCGCGCTCGATCGAGCACGTCGTGTCCGAGCTCGAGCTGATCAAGACGGTGCTGTGGAACGGCCCGTTCGGCGCCTTCGAGATCGAGCCCTTCGACACCGGCACGGTCGAGATCGCGGAGGCCGCGGCCGAGCTGACGGCGGCCGGCAAGCTGGTCACCATCGCGGGCGGCGGCGACACCGTGTCGGCCCTCAACCACGCCGGCGCGGCCGACCGCTTCACCTACATCTCGACCGCGGGCGGCGCCTTCCTCGAGATGCTGGAGGGCAAGGCGCTGCCGGGCGTCGAGATTCTCCGGGCGAAATGATCATTGCGGCCGTCGTGATCACTTCGGTCGAAGCGATCACGACGGCGACCGTTACGGCGGCGACATCAACAGCGGCGAAGTTCGACGCGGCGACATTCATCAGGGCGAAACAGGACGGGAGACGACGATGGCGCGAATCACACTCAGGCAGCTCCTCGACCACGCGGCCGAGAACGACTACGGCGTGCCCGCCTTCAACATCAACAACATGGAGCAGGCGCTGGCGATCATGGAGGCGGCGTCGAGCCTCGACGCCCCGGTGATCATCCAGGCGTCGCGCGGCGCCCGCGCCTACGCCAACGACATCATGCTCACCCGCATGATGGACGCGCTCACCGAGATCTATCCGCAGATCCCGATCTGCGTGCATCTCGACCACGGCAACGGCCCGGCCACCTGCATGACCGCGATCCAGGCCGGCTTCACCTCGGTGATGATGGACGGCTCGCTCAAGGAGGACGGCAAGTCGCCGGGCGACTGGGCCTACAATGTCGGCGTCACCAAGCGGGTCGTCGACATGGCGCATCTCGGCGGCGTGTCGGTCGAGGGCGAGCTCGGCGTGCTCGGCTCGCTGGAGACCGGCATGGGCGACAAGGAGGACGGCCACGGCGCCGAGGGCAAGCTCAGCCACGACCAGCTCCTCACCAATCCGCAGGAGGCGCTGAAGTTCGTCGTCGAGACCAAGGTCGACGCGCTGGCGATCGCCATGGGCACCAGCCACGGCGCCTACAAGTTCACCCGCAAGCCGGACGGCGCGATCCTCGCCATGCACGTGCTGGAGGAGATCCATCGCCTCCTGCCGAACACGCATCTCGTGATGCACGGCTCGTCGTCGGTGCCGCAGGACCTGCAGGACATCATCAACCAGTACGGCGGCCAGATGAAGCCGACCTGGGGCGTGCCGGTCGAGGAGATTCAGCGCGGCATCAAGAACGGCGTGCGCAAGATCAACATCGACACCGACAACCGGATGGCGATGACGGGCCAGATCCGCAAGGTGCTGACCGAGCACCCGAGCGAGTTCGACCCGCGCAAGTATCTCAAGCCGGCCATGGAGGCGATGACCAAGCTCTGCAAGCAGCGCCTGCAGGAGTTCAACACGGCCGGCCAGGCCTCGAAGATCAAGCGGGTGATCCCGCTCGCCGAGATGGCCAAGCTCTACGCCGCCGGCAAGCTCGACCCGGTGGTCGGCCGCACCGCCGCCGCGGCGGAGTGAGGCGGAGCTCTCAACCGGCCTCGTCGCTTCGGCGGGCTGGCGGATTCGCAGGGTGTTGCGGCTCCAGTGTTCCCTCCCCCCTTGTGGGGGAGGGACAGAGAGGGGGGTGAGCCACAGGCTCCGAAGCTGTGGCTCACCCCCCTCTCCACCTCTCCCCCACAAGGGGGGAGAGAGCCGGCCCTGCTTGCCGCAGCTCCTCGACCTCCCGACGGCCGGAGAGAACGCGCTCCGATCGCCCAAGACGGACGCGGAGCCAGCGGCCGCGGGGCCGCCCCGCTTTCGCCCCGATCGCCCCGCACTTCCAAGCCATGCCGGACGACCGCCAGCGCCTTTATCTCGTGATCCCCGTGACCGACCCCGCGGCTGCCGCGGCGCGGCTGTCGGCGGCGCTCGCCGCCGATGTCGACGTCGCCGCCGTGCTGGTGCGGCTGCCCGCCGGGCTCGGCGAGCGTGACGCCGTCAACGCCGTCAAGGCGGTGGCGCCGATCGCCCAGAAGGCGGGCGCCGCCGTGCTGGTCGAGGACCGGCCCGAGATCGTCGGCCGCAGCGGCGCCGACGGCGCCCATCTGACCGGCATCGCGGCCCTCGCCGAGGCGATCGGCGCGCTCAAGCCCGCCCATATCGCCGGGGTCGGTGGCCTGCGCACCCGCCACGACGCCATGGAGGCGGCCGAGCGCGAGGCCGACTACGTGCTGTTCGGCGAGCCCGGCCCGGACGGCCGGATGCCGCCCTTCGAGGTCACGGTCGAGCGGGTCGGCTGGTGGGCCGAGGTGTTCGAGAGCCCGTGCGTCGGCTACGCGACGACGCTCGACGAGGTCTCGGCCGTGGCCGCCGCGGGCGCCGACTTCGTCGCGCTCGACGACCGCCTTCTCGACGATCCGCGCGGGGCCGCCGCCGCCCTCGCGGATGCCGCCGGCCGGCTCGGCTTGGTGCTCGCGGCGCGTCCCGAGGTGACGCCGTGAGGCGCGCCGTCGCGGCGGCCCTGCTGG
>NZ_NHSK01000305.1 GCF_016653355.1 Rhodoplanes elegans
GTGGGGGGAAAGCCGCGCACCGAAGCGCTTCGGGGCTCGCCCGAACAGCCGGACCAGACTCCGTTCCCTCTCACCCCCGCCGCGCCGTGCGGGGGGCCGAGACCGGGACCGACAGGCCGGGGCTGCGGCCCTGGCCGAAGCGGCGCGAGATCTGCTGGGCGTAGTCCTTCAGGGCAGCGACGGTCTCGTCCTCGGGATCCGCGGGCAGGAACTGGATCGAGCCGACGATCGCCAGCGCGCCGATGCAGATGTCGCGCTCGTCGAAGATCGGCGCCGCCATCACGTTGACGCCGAGCAGCACCTCCTCGGGCGCCGCCGCGAAGCCCTGGCGGGCGATGCGGATCAGCTCGGCCTCGAGCCGCTCGCGCGCGACGATGGTGTGCTCGGTGAAGCGCTCGAGCTTGCGCGAGAGGATGCGCTCCTGCACGGGCCGTGGCGCGAAGGCGAGCAGCACCTTGCCCTGGGCGGAGGCGTGGAACGGCAGCTCGCTGCCCGGCCGCACGCCGATCTCGATCGGCGAGGTCGAGGCGAGGGTGGTCAGCACCAGGGCGCCGCGCGGCGTCATCGCCGAGAGCACGACGGTGTGGCCGAGTCGGTCGCGCAGCTCGCGCATCGGCCCCTCGGCGACCTGGATCAGGTCGGCGTCGGGGGCGAAGCGGGCGAGCAGCCGGCTCTTCGGGCCGATGGCGTAGCGGGTCGTCGCCGGGTTCTGGGTGAGGTAGCCGCGCTCGACCAGCGTGTGCAGATGGCGATGCACCGACCCCTTGGTGACGTCGAGCCGCTCGGCGAGCTGGGTGACGCCAAGCTCGTCGCCCGAGAAGGCGATCGCCTCCAGGACGTCGAGGGCGAGCTGCACAGAGCGTACGCCGGCGCCCGCCCGATCGTCGTCCTGGTCCGGATCTCTGGGCACGGGGCCTCCTCCTTGCCGGGGGCGCCCCGAGACTAGCCGCGGCGACCGGCGTTGCAAGCACTCAGCGCGTGTCGTCTCGCGGGGCGCCGCCGGCGCTGCCGGACCCGGGCATCTGCGGGACCACGGTGGCGACGATCGAGGAATCGAGCGCCTCGTAGTCGGCGTAGCCGATGGTCGCGTAGAGCTCGGCGCGCGTCTGCATCCGCGCCAGCATGGCGGATGCGACGCCGTCGCGGGCCAGCGTCGCGTAGAGCTCCTCCTGCGCCTTGGCGGCACAGCGCAGCGCCGACACCGGCCAGATCACCATCTTGTAGCCGAGCGCTTCGAACTCGGCCGCGGTGATGAACGGAGTGCGGCCGAACTCGGTCATGTTGGCGAGCAGCGGCACGCCCGGCATCTTGTCCGCGAAGGCGCGGAACATCTCGGGCGTGGTCAGCGCCTCCGGGAAGATCGCGTCGGCACCTGCCGCGACGTAGCGCTTCGCCCGCGCCACGGCGCCGTCGAGCCCCTCGCTCGCCGCCGCGTCGGTGCGGGCGACGATCACGAGATCGCGGCGGGCGCGCGCGGCGGCGTGCACCTTGGCCGCCATCTCGGCCGGATCGGCGAGCCGCTTGTCGTTGAGATGGCCGCACTTCTTCGGCAGGAGCTGGTCCTCGATGTGGACGGCGGCGGCGCCGGCGTCCTCGAAGACGCGCACCATGTGCATGACGTTGAGCGCCTCGCCGTAGCCGGTGTCGCCGTCGGCGAGCAGCGGCAGGCCGGAGGCGCGGGCGATCTGGCGAATGAAGAAGGCGACCTCGTCGACCGTGATGATGCCGAGATCGGGCAGGCCCATCGAGGCCGTCATGGCGGCGCCGGAGAGATAGAGCGCCTCAAAGCCCGCGGCCTTCGCCTGCAGGGCGGCGAGCCCGTTGTGGGCGCCCGGCATTCGAACGATCCCGGGTCGGGCGAGCAACGCGCGCAGCCGCCGGCCGGCCGGCTCGGCGGGGAGATCGGAGGAGACGAGATAGGTCATTCGCACACTCCCGCGGCCGTCGTCGGCCGCATGGTCGTTCACTAGCGCGTTTCTCGCGCGGTCCGCCACAGGCCTCGTGTCCCGGGCGCGGCGCCCCGCGCCGCGACCCGGGACCCAGGAGCCACACGGTCAGGACTCGCCGCGCCGCCTTCCGTGCCGCCCGTCGTGCGGCCCGTCGTGTGGCCCCTGGGCCCCGGCTCTGCGGCGCATCAGGCCCGCGGGCCTGATGCGCCTTGTCCGGGGCACGTGGCCGGGATTCGAGCGGTTCACGAGGGACTCGGCCGGCCCCTTGCGGCGCATCGGCGACGGCGGCATGGTGAGGCGCGGCGTTCGCCGTGATCCTCGCCCACACCAAAGGACTGACGATGAGGGCGTCGCGCATCCCGGCCGTGTACATGCGGGGCGGCACCAGCAAAGGCGTGTTCTTCCACGCCCGCGACCTGCCGGCCGATCCGGCGGCGCGCGATCACATCCTGCTGCGCGTCACCGGCAGCCCCGACCCCTACGGCAAGCAGATCGACGGCATGGGCGCGGCGACCTCGAGCACCAGCAAGGTGGTGCTGGTGTCGCCCTCGGCGCGGCCCGATTGCGACGTCGAGTATCTGTTCGGCCAGGTGGCGATCGATGCGCCGCTGATCGACTGGTCGGGCAATTGCGGCAACCTCACCACGGCGGTCGGACCTTTCGCGATTTCTCAGGGGCTTGTGCCGGCCGGGCCGGACGGCGTGCGAACCGTGCGGCTGTGGCAGGCCAATCTCGGCAAGCGCATCGTCGCCCATGTGCCGGTGCAGGACGGCGAGGTGCTGGAGGCCGGCGACTTCGCGCTCGACGGCGTCGCCTTCGACGCGGCCGAGATCCGGCTCGAGTTCATGGATCCGGGCGGCGGCGCCGCGGGCGTGCTGCCGACCGGCCGCGCGGTCGACACGCTCGACGTGCCGGGGCTCGGTCCGGTCCAGGCGAGCCTGGTCGATGCCGGCAACCCGACCGTGATCGTCGCGGCCGCGTCGCTCGGCGTGCCGGCGGCGCTGGCGCAGGCGTAAGCGAACGNGACGCGGATTTCCTCGCCCGCTGCGAGGCGGTGCGGGCCGCCGGAGCGGTCGCCATGGGGCTCGCGACGACCGCCGCGGAGGCGACGGCGAATCGCCCGGCGACTCCCAAGGTGGCGCTGGTCGGGCCGCCGGCCGATTACGTGGCGTCGGACGGCCGCGCCGTCGCGGCCCGCGATGTCGACCTCGTCGCCCGCATGATCTCGATGGGCAAGCTGCACCACGCGCTCACCGGCACCGGCGCCGTGGCGCTCGCGGTCGCCGCCGCGCTGCCCGGCACGCTGGTGGCGGATATCCTCGGCGGCGTCGCGTCGGCGGACCGCATGGTGCGGCTCGGCCACGCCTCCGGCGTGCTGCCGGTCGGCGCCGCGGCCTCGACCCGCGACGGCATCGTCACGGTCGACAAGGCGGTGCTCAGCCGCACTGCCCGCCGCCTGATGGAAGGATATGTGTTCGTGCCCGCCGACGCGGTGTCGGTCGGGTCGCGCGAGGCCGCCGCCTGACGGCGGTCTCGTCGGACTGGCTTCTTGGAAGGAGATCGTCGTGACGGTTCTGCGCGCTCTCGCTCTTGCTCTCGCCGCCCTGTCTCTCGCCGCGCCCGCCGCGCGGGCGCAAGGGGCAGAGTATCCGGCCCGCCAGGTGACGCTCGTCGTCCCCTATGCGGCCGGCGGCTTCGCCGACATCCGGGCGCGAAAGATCGCGGAAAAGCTCGGCAAGGCGCTCGACGCCACCGTGATCATCGACAACAAGACCGGCGCCGGCGGCGTGCTCGGCACCGCGGCGATCGCCAAGGCGCCGGCCGACGGCTCGGTGATCGGCATGGGCAATCTGGCGCCGCTCGCCGTCAACATCTCGCTGCTCGGCAAGCTGCCCTACGATCCGGCGACCGACGTGGTGCCCGTGATCCTGATCGAGCGCTCGCCGCTCGTCCTCTCCGCCGCGCCGAACCAGGGCCTCGCGAGTGTCGCCGACGTGATCGCCAAGGCGAAGGCGGAGCCCGGCAAGATCACCTACGGCTCGTCCGGCGTCGGTGGCGCGCATCATCTCTCCGGCGTGATGTTCGGCCGCCAGGCCGGCATCCAGATCGTCCACGTGCCCTACAAGGGCGGCGGCAACGCCGCGACCGACCTGCTCGCCGGCCACATCGCCATGATGTTCGAGATGGGCTACGCGGCGCTGCCGTCGATCGAGGCCGGCAAGATCAAGCCGCTCGCCGTCACCTCGAGCCATCGCGTGAGCCTCCTGCCCAACGTGCCGACCATGGCCGAGGCGGGCCTGCCCGGCTTCGAATCGTACAACTGGCAGGGCGTCATCGCGCCCAAGGGGACGCCGCCGGCGATCGTCGCCCGCCTCAACAAGGAGCTGAACGCCATCCTGCAGATGCCGGACGTGCGCGACAGCATCGTGTCGCAGGCGAGCGAGCCGGCCGGCGGCACGCCGGAGGAGTTCGCCGCGTTCATCAAGGCCGAGACCGCCAAGTGGGCGGAGCTGATTCGCGCCGCCAACATCAAGCCGGAGTAGCGTGCGGCGGCGGCGCGACGTCCGCGCCGCGTCGTCTCGCCGATCAGGAGGACGTTGGCCATGCCGATGCTCGAACGCCCGGACGGTGCGCTGTTCTACGAGGTGACGGGGAGCGGGCCGCCGCTCGTGCTGGTGTCGGGCCTCGGCGGCCGCGGCGACTACTGGGCCGCCATCGTTCCGGTGCTGGCGCGCGCCTTCACGGTGGTCCTGCACGATCACGTCGCGACCGGGCGCTCGACCTCGCGCCGGACGACCCACTCGGTCGAGGCGCTCGCCGCCGATCTCGACGCGCTGCTCGGCCATCTCGGCATCGCCCGCTGCAGCCTGGTCGGCCACTCGACCGGCGCCGCGGTCGGCCAGGTGATGGCGCAGGATTATGCCGCGCGGCTCGGCCGGCTGGTGCTGTATGCGGGCTGGGCCGGACCGGACCCGCACTTCGCCCACTGCTTCAAGGTCCGCCGCCGCCTGCTGACCGAGATCGGCGTGCCGGCCTACAACGAGGCGGGGCCGCTGTTCATGTACCCGCCGCTGTGGATCAGCCGCAACCCGGACAAGGTCGCGGCCATCGTCGCGGCGAACGACGCGGCGGCCGCCGAGGCCGACGACATCGCGGCCCGCATCGACATGATCGTCGGCTTCGACCGGCGCGCGCGTCTCGCCGAGATCGGCGTGCCGACGCTGGTCGTCTGCGCCGCCGACGACATCCTCACGCCGCCGCATCTCTCGGAGGAGCTCGCCGCCGGGATTCCGGGGGCCCGGCTCGCCACCCTGCCGTGGGGTGGCCACGCCTGCTCGCAGACCGCGCCCGAGGAGTTCCTGGCGAGCGTGCTGCCGTTCTTGCGCGGGCGCTGAAGCGGCAACGAAGCGCCCCGCAGGCTGGTCCAAGAAAACGAAAACGGGGGCACCCACCGGGTGCCCCCGTTTCAGTATCGGCTCCGGTCACGCTGCCGATGCGGACCGGAGGCCGTCGCTCACTTCTTCACCGGCTGCTCGGAGGCCGTCTTCATGTCGATGAAGTTGTAGCGCGGATTGTTCAGCACGAAGGCGTGCACGGCGACCGCGACGAGCAGCGCGGCGATCCAGATCACCGGCAGCCAGGTCGAGGGGTTGATCACCAGCCAGATCTTGTAGTCGTCCTGCGGATTGGACATCGTGTTCTCCTCGACTCAGAACCAGGGCTTCCAGATGTAGACCAGCGCGTGGGCGAACGCGCAGATCACCAGGAAGGCGGTGAAGGTGGTCTTGAACTGGGCGTGGAACTCCAGCGCCTCGTCCTCACTCAGACCGGAGATGCTTCGGTCAGCCATCGTCTCTGAGCTCCCATCGTTGCCGGGCGGGGCGGCGGGCCGCTGCTCCGGCGCGTCGTGGCGTCGCGCCACTGCTGCGCCCGGGAATCACCGGGCGACCACAAGACCGCGGCGACGCCGCAAACCCGCACCAGCGGGTACGCACGGCTGCGCTCGGTCGAGATGCCGGCCAGGGTTTTCGGCAAACTCACGCTTCGATCGTCGTGCCCGGAGGCGACCAATCCCGCGTCATGAAAACCTATCTATGAAAACCACGGACGTCACAGGGCGTAATGCACTCTTTACATCCCTGAGTGTCAACCTATTCCAATACGTAGCGTGGCGGGTCTATGAACCGTAGATCCAGGCGGCTACGAAGGCACGAGGCGGGAGCCGGTGCGCGGCCGAGCCTGCCGCATAGAGCCGTCGGCTTGCGCGATAGACCGCCGCGGCTACGCGTTGTTCGTCGTTGACCGACCATCATACGACGCTATCCTTTCAGTGGCCATGGAGATGGCCCTACGAAGTCGTCTGCGGAGATTTGTCGTCAACGCGGTAAATCGCCGTCTTATACCCTCTGAAAGTACCATTGAGGTGTTTCATCGATATCGACGTCGGCCGTTTGGACCTCTTCCGCGCAGAGCGGCCGGATTGATCCCCCGATGAAACCATAGCTGCCGGCGGACCGACACGCAGGCGGGGTCACCCGTCCGCCGTGCTCGGTCCCGCTGCTGTTCGGCACCGGCGCCTCCGCCGCCGACCTGCCCGACGCCACGGGCCGCCCGCGCCGCCGTGGACCGCCGCCGCGGCTCATGCCGACGTGGTTCAAGCCGGCGCGGTTCGCCGCCGCGTCGAGTCGAAGGGCGTGCTATGGAGGGCGATGCGGGCCGCGCCGCCCGGGCGAGACGGCCCGGTGCCGCGTGCCGCCGCTTCGGAGTTCGCTCGTGCCGCGTCACCTCGTCTGTCTCGGATTCGACCTCGTCGCCCCGTCGGCGGACGACACTCCGACCGCGGACGACATCTCGGTCGCGGCCGCCCGCGTTCTCGACCTGTTGAAGGACCGCGGCCTCGCCTCGACCTGGTTCGTGACGGCCGACGGGCTCGCCCGCGCCGGCGCGATCGCCGAGCGCCTGCGGCGTGACGATCACGAGATCGCGTTGTCGACGTCCATCGTGGGCGATGCCGCGGCAGCTGCGCAGGGCCTCGCGGCGATCCGGCAGGTCACCGGGAGGAATCCGCGCGGGTTTCGCGCGCCCGGTGGCGATGTCGCCGGCTGGACGCCGTGGCTGGCGCAGAACGGCTTTCTCTACGACGCCTCGCCGCATGGCCCGAGCTGGTGGCCGCGACGCCGGTGCGCCCCCGCGGCCGGCACGACGGCGAGCGACGTGATCGCGATGCCGATCGTGCTGGCGCTCGGCGGCGACCCGCCGTCGCCGGCCCGTGCCGTGATGCAGGACTGGATCGACGAGCTTCTCCAGATGCGCGACAGCGTGAATTTCGGCGTGCTGACCTGCGCCATGCCGATCGCCGTCGTCGGCCGCGGCGCGATGCTGCGCGCGTTTGCGACGTTCCTGGACACAGCGCAGGCCTGCGGCGCCGTGGTGGTGCCGTTCGAAGCCGCCGCCCGTGAGGCGGCCGAGCGGATCGGGATCTATCAGGACGGGATCTGATCAGGACACGATCCCGTCTCCTCATGGTGAGGAGCGATGCGAAGCATCGCGTCTCGAACCATGCGGTCGCGGATTTCGCGCCGGGGCGACGCGTCTTCGGCGCGGCCCGCGATCCGCGGCAGCGCTGCACCCCCCCTCCCTGTTCCTCCCCCACAAGGGGGGAGGGAACGCAAGAGCCGAGGCGCCGGGTTTATGGAATGGCCCCGAGGTGGAGCGGACATCGTCGGAGTGATCACTTCGTTCGTGGAGCGTGACCACGCCGCGCCATATCGCAGCCGGCTCCCTCCCCCCTTGTGGGGGAGGGCTGGGGAGGGGGGTGAGCCCCGGACCCGGACGCGGCGATGAAATGATCTGCTCGACGTCCCGCGTCCGTCAATCCACGATGTTGTAGCCGCCGTCGACGTACAGGGTCTCGCCCGTGATCAGGCGGGCGGCGTCGTGGGCCAGGAAGGCGGTGGCGAGCCCGACGTCGTCGATCGAGACGAGCTTGTGGGTCGGCGCCTTTCCGCGCGCCTTTTCGAGAAGCTCGTCGAACTCGGGGATGCCCGACGCGGCGCGCGTCGCCAGCGGCCCGGGCGAGATCGCGTGCACGCGGATTCCCTGCGGGCCGAGCTCGGCGGCGAGATAGCGTACCGCGCTCTCCAGCGCCGCCTTGGCGACGCCCATGATGTTGTAGTGCTGAACCACCCGCTGGCTGCCGTAATAGGTCATGGTGAACAGCGCGCCGCCATTGGTCATCAGCGGCTCGGCGAGCTTCGCCATGCGGATGAAGGACCAGCACGAGACGTCCATGGTGGTGAGGAAGCCGTCGCGATCGACGTCGATGACGCGGCCGTCGAGCGCCTGCTTGGGCGCGAAGGCGATCGAGTGGATGACGAAGTCGAGCCGGCCCCAGCGCTTGGCGATGGTCTCGAACACCGCCTCCATCTGGCCCGGCGCGCGCACGTCGAGCGGCATGACGATCTCGGCCTCGACCTCGCGGGCGAGCGGCTCGACATGCGGCTTCGCCTTCTCGTTCAGATAGGTCACGGCGAGCTCGGCGCCGAGCGCCCGGAACGCCCGGGCGCAGCCCCAGGCGATCGACTGGTCGTTGGCGATGCCGACGATCAGGCCGCGATTGCCGTCGTGGATCTTGGCCTTGTAGGTGGGGATCATGCGCCCGAGTCTCCTGTTGGTGAAATCCTCGGTCTCGTCGTCCCGGGGCGCGAACCGAAGGTTCGCGAGACCGGGACCCAGACGCCCGGTGCCAGTGGCTCACGATAAACAGGGGGGATGGGTCCCGGGCTCGCCTGCTGCGCACGCGCCCCGGAACGACCGGAGGCGGAGGTGCAGTACCGCACCTTGCCTTCGAGAGCTGGTCCGGTCGTGATCACGACGCCTCGCGGTCCGGAGCGGGCAGTCCGGCGGGCGCGCCGCCGACGATCGCCAGGGCCGGCGCCCCCGTCTCGCCCGTGAACATGCGGCCGATGCGGGCGAGGCGCAGCGCGACCTCGCCGGTCGGCGCGCCGGCCGCCGTGATCACGTCGCGGATCACCGCCATCGCTTCGGCACGCACCGTCATGTCGTCCGGCAGCAGCGCCGGGATCGCCGCGACGGCCGCCTCCTCGTCGATCAGCAGCATGAAGAACTGCTCGCGCAGCAGCGCCTTGAACTGGGCGAGCGGCACGTTGCGGATGTTGGCGTTGGCGGCGCGGATGCGTCGGATCATCTCGAAGCCGCGCTCGTCGACGCCGCCGCGCGGCAGCCCGATGTAGATCATCGCCCGCACCGCGGCCTCGCGCAGGCCGCCGGAGGAGAAATGCGCCTTCAGCTCGGCGATGCGGCGCGCCACCAGCTCGCCGTGCAGCGCGCTCTTCCCGGCCCGATGCAGCGGCTTGTTCGATTGCGGATCGATGCCGTAGAAGGCCTGCACCGCGGGCGAGCCGAAGAACGCCTTGAAGATCGCCTCGGTCATGCCGTCGCGGACATCGCGATAGGAGTCGAGCGAGGCGACGATCTGCTTCGACATCGTCTCCTGCGCGGCGACGAACGGGTTGCTCTCGTCGACCGGCTTGCGGTGCTGCCTGACGACGTCGGCCGCGGCGGCGAGCGGCTTGAGCAACGGGTTGGCGTCGGAGACGAGCTCGTATTGCAGCCGCGCCGGATGCATGCGGTACAGCATCTCGCTCGTCTGCGGCGTCACCATGGCGCGCACCCAGGGCTGCACGAAGTTCCTGTAGAGCGCGAGGTTGACCTCCGACATGCGCGCCACCGTGGCGAAGCGGCGATCGTCCTCGATCGTGTTGCCGCCGAGCGCCCGGATGTCGTCGAGGGTGCGTGCCTCGCAACGCATCACCCAGCGGCCGTGGGCCAGATCGGGGTTCTCGGTGTCGCCGTCCTTCGCCGTGAACACCGCCTCGTAGAGGCCGGGCGGCAGCACGTCGATCAGGTCGATGTTGCTGGCGAACTCGTCGTGCTGCTTGCGGGCGACGCCGCCCGACACGAAGATGCCGAGATGGCCGACGCTCTCGTGGACCGAATACACGATGGTCTGGCCGAAGGAACGGATCTCGTTCACGTCGTCGTAGAGGTCGAGGATCCAGCCGAGTGCCTGCTGGGGCGGCGTGATGTTGTCGCCCTTGGAGCAGAACACCACGATCGGCGAGCGGATGTTGCGCAGGTCGATGGCGATGCCGGTCGAGGAGCGCACCTCGCCCGCGGCGAGCTTGTTGCCGACGAACAGCTCGTCGACGATGAACTGCATCTCCTCGGCGTTCAGATTGACGTGGCCGCCCCACCAGCGCTCGAAGCCGAGATACTTGTCCGCCTCGCTGTCGACCTTCGCGTAGAGATTGTACGGCTTCTTCCAGTACGTGTTCGCCGGGTTCAGGTTCTCGAAATTCTCCACCAGCCAGGCGCCGTCGAACGTGCCGCAGCCGAGATCGCTGGTGAAGGCGGTCGCCCAGCTCCCGCCGAACAGGCCGCCCGTGTAGCGCATCGGGTTGAGGCCGCTCTGGCCGGTCCAGTAGGACAACGGCGAGCCGGCGACGATGATCGGGCCGAACAGATCGGGCGCCACCGCGGCCAGCATCATCACGGCCCAGCCGGCCTGGCAGTTGCCGACGACGCAGGGCTTGCCGTCGGCGTCCGGGTGGCGCTCGATCACGGTCGTCAGGAACACAGCCTCGGCGCGGGCGATGTCCTCGATCGTCTGGCCCGGCATCGGATCGGGCAGGAAGCCGACGAAGTAGCAGGTGTGGCCGGCGGCGAGCGCGACGCCGATCTCGCTGTCCGCCTTGAAGCCGCCGATGCCGGGGCCGTGCCCGGCGCGCGGATCGACGATCACGAAAGGCCGCTTCCTCGGGTCGATCGTCACGCCCGCGGGCGGCACGATGCGGGCGAGGCCGTAGTTCACCGGGCGGTCGAGCGTGCGGCCGTCGACGATCAGCTCGGCTTGGTAACTGAGGACGTGCGGCGCCGCCATCGCCATGTGCTCGCGATAGCCGTTGCCGCGCTGGCGCATCACGTCCCAGAACAGCACGCTGCGCTGGGCGGCGTCGACCAGATAGGCGGCGGCGCTCACCGCCGCGTTGCCGGCCGGAAGCGATCCGAGGGGGCCTGGAGCGAGTGCGAGCAGGTCCTGTGCCGGGCTGGTTCGATCCGTGGTCATGGGAAGCTCCTGCAGGTGTCGGCTCGTGTCCTTTACGGCCGGCCACAGGATGTCCGGCCTCTCGGCCGAACCGCCGGGGCGGCACGGATCCGGCCGTGCGCCCACCGACAGCTCCGGCAGAGCCGTGCGTCCCCAACTTTTCGATATGTCGTCATCGCGACATCAGTATGATGGCAAGGATCGGACCAGCCTTGCGCGCGGTCAAGACGGCGTCGGTGCGGGCCTGGAGACACGGAGGGTGTGCCTTTTCCAGGCCGCAAGGAAACGGGGACGGACATGCGGATTTGGACGTTGGCGGCGGTGTCGGCGGCCGTGGTGGCGTGCGGGCTAGGCATTCCGGCTAATGCGCAACAGGCCAGCGGCGAGGCCGTGCCGGTCGGTGTCGTCAAGGCCGAGCTGCGGTCCATCAACCCGTCCGCCGACTATGTCGGCCGCGTCGACGCGATCAACAAGGTCGAGGTGCGGGCACGGGTGAAGGGCTTCCTCGACGAGGTGCTGTTCACCGAGGGCGACACCATCAAGGCCGGCACGCCGCTCTACCAGATCGAGCAGGGGCTGTTCCAGGCCGACGTGGAATCCGCGCAGGGCGCGCTCGACAAGGCGAAGGCGTCGCTGACGCTGGCCAATCTGCAGCGCCAGCGCGCCGAGGACCTGCTGTCCCGCGCCTCCGGCACCGTGGTGGCGCGCGACCAGGCGATCGCCGAGGAGCTCTCGGCCAAGGGCGCGGTGCTGAGCGCCGAGGCCAATCTGTCGACCGCCAAGATCAATCTCGGCTACACCAGGATCACGTCGCCGATCGACGGCAAGATCGGCAAGACCGCGATCACCAAGGGCAACGTGGTGGCGCCCGACTCGGGCGTGCTGACCACCATCGTCAGCCAGGATCCGATGTATGTCTCGTTCCCGATCAGCCAGCGGGCGCTGACCGAGGCGGCCGAGAAGGGCGGCAAGCGCTCGGCCGACGAGCTGACCGTGACGCTGAAGTTCTCCGACGGATCGAGCTACGACCAGTCCGGCAAGATGAACTTCATCGACGTCAGCGTGAACCGCTCGACCGACACGGTGCTGGCGCGCGCCACCATCCCGAACCCGAAGGGCGCCCTGATCGACGGGCAGTTCGTCCGCGTCACCCTGCAGACGACGGCGCCCGAGGAGAAGGTGCTGGTGCCGCAATCGGCGCTCATCGCCGATCAGCAGGGCACCTACGTGTTCGTCGTCGAGGACGGCAAGGCGGCGGTGCGGCGTGTGGTGCCGAACGCCTCGGTCGGCGCCGACATCATCATCGAGTCCGGCCTCAAGGGCGGCGAGCTCGTCATCGTCGAGGGCCTGCAGGGGGTGCGCGCCGGCACGGCCGTGCGGGCGACCCCGGTGCAGCCGGTCGGCCGGAGCTGAGCGATGCTGTCCTCGATCTTCGTCGATCGTCCGCGCTTCGCCATCGTCATCGCCATCGTCACCACCATCGCCGGGCTGGTCGCGCTCTCGGCCATCCCGTTCGCCCAATATCCCGACATCGTGCCGCCGCAGGTGGCGGTGACGACGAGCTATCCGGGCGCCTCGGCCTCCGTGGTCGAGGCCACCATCGCACAGCCGCTGGAAGCTCAGGTCGTCGGCGTCGACAAGGCGATCTACATGAAGAGCGTGTCGGGCGACGACGGCAGCTACTCGCTGATCGTCTCCTTCGAGCTCGGCACCGATCCGGACATCAACACCGTCAACGTCAACAACCGTGTGCAGGTGGCGTTGTCGCGCCTGCCCGAGGACGTCCGCAAGCAGGGCGTCACGGTGAAGAAGAAGTCGTCGGCGATGCTCGGTGTCATCGCGCTCTCCTCGCCGAAGCAGACCCACGACGCGTTGTTCATCTCCAACTACGTCACCATCAACATCCTCGACCAGATCAAGAGCACGCCCGGCGTCGGCGACGCGGCGCTGTGGGGGCCGCTCGACTACGCCATGCGGGTGTGGGTGCAGACCGACCGGCTCACCGGCCTCGATCTGACCACCGGCGACATCGTCAAGGCGATCCAGTCGCAGAACGTCCAGGCGGCGGTCGGCCGCATCGGCGCCCGGCCGATCTCCGACGATCAGCGCCTGCAGCTCAACATCCAGACCAAGGGCCGGCTCGCCTCGATCCCCGACTTCGAGAACATCGTCATCCGCACCAACCCGGACGGTTCGGTGCTGCGGCTGTCCGACGTCGCCCGGGTCGAGCTCGGCGCCGCCTCGTCCGACACCACGACCGAGCTGAACGGCGCGCCGGCCGCGGCGATCGCGATCTACCAGTCCCCCGGCGCCAACGCGATCACGACGCTCGACACCGTCAAGACGCTGATGAAGGACCTCGAGACGCGCTTTCCCGAGGACCTCGCCTGGACCGTCACCTACGACCCGACGACCTTCGTGAAGGCGACCATCCACGAGGTGCAGAAGACGCTGGTCGAGGCCTTCATCCTCGTCGTGCTGGTCGTCTATCTGTTCCTCGGCAGCTTTCGCGCCACCCTGATCCCGACCGTCGCCGTGCCGGTCAGCCTGATCGGCACCTTCGTGGTGCTGCTCGCCATCGGCTACTCGGCGAACTCCGTCTCGCTGCTCGCCGTGGTGCTCGCCATCGGCATCGTGGTCGACGACGCCATCGTCGTGGTGGAGAACGTCGAGCGGGTGATGGAGGAGCATCCCGAGCTGTCGGTCGCCGACGCCACCAAGAAGGCGATGACCGAGATCACGGCGCCGATCGTCGCCATCACGCTGGTGCTCTTGTCAGTGTTCGTGCCCGTGGCCTTCATCCCGGGCATCATGGGCGAGTTGTTCCGCCAGTTCGCCGTCACGGTCGCGGTGGCCATGTTCCTGTCCGCCATCAACGCGCTGACGCTGTCGCCCGCCTTGTGCGCCGTGCTCCTGAAGCGCCATCACGGGCCGCGGCGCGGGCCGATCGGCTACGTGATGCGCGGCATCGACAGGGTGCGCGACGCCTACGGCGCCGTCACGGCCCGCATCGTGCGGGTCTCGGTCATCAGCCTGGTCGCGGTCGCGGCCGCCGCCGTCGGCACCTGGGGCTTCTCCAAGATCACGCCCACCGGCTTCCTGCCGGAGGACGACCAGGGCGCCTTCTTCGTCGTCGTCCAGCTTCCCGGTGGCGCCTCGGTGGCGCGCACCGGCGAGGTGCTGCGTCAGGCCGAGACGATCCTCAAGCAGGAGCCGTCGATCGCCTATTTCACCTCGGTGGTCGGCCTCAACTTCATCGACAACTTCTCGCAGGCGAACTCCGCCTTCGTGGTCGTCACGCTGAAGGACTTCGAGGAGCGCACCGACAAGGCGCAGTCGGCCTCCGCGATCATGGGCCGTCTGGTGCCGAAGTTCCGCCAGATCCAGGGCGGCACCGTGCTGCCGCTCGCGCCGCCGCCGATCATCGGGCTCGGCACCGGCGGCGGCTTCACCTACGTGCTGCAGGATCTGCAGGCGGGCGACCCGAAGGTGCTGGCGCAGGTGCTGCGCGGCCTCTTGGTCGCGGCCAACCAGGACCCCGATCTCAACCGGGTGTTCTCCACCTTCTCGGCCACCAACCCGTCGATCTATCTCGACATCGACCGCGACAAGGCGCAGGTGCTCGGCGTCCAGCTCTCCGACGTGTTCGGCGCCCTGCAGGCGACGCTGGGCGGCCTCTACGTCAACGACTTCAATCTGTACGGCCGCACCTGGAAGGTGCAGCTCCAGGGCGAGGCCGGCGACCGCCGCGGCGTCGAGGATCTCTACCGCATCAACGTCCGCAACAAGAACGGCGACATGATCCCGATGCGCAGCATCGCCGAGGCGAGCGTCATCGTCGGGCCGCCCTCGCTGATCCGCTTCAACAACACCCGCGCCGTGACGGTGCAGGGCGAGCCGGCGCCGGGCGTCTCGTCCGGCCAGGCGCTTGCCGCGATGGAGAAGGTCGCGGCCAAGACGCTGCCGACCGGCTATGCCGGGGCGTGGACCGACACGGCGTTCCAGGAGAAGCGCGCGTCCGGCAAGACCGTGATGATCCTCGGCTTCGCGGTGCTGTTCGCCTATCTGTTCCTGGTCGCGCTGTACGAGAGCTGGACGATTCCCGTCCCGGTGCTCTTGTCCGTGATGGTCGGCCTGCTCGGCTCGTTCGCCGCCATGGTGATGGCCGGGCTGACCCTCGACCTCTACGCCCAGATCGGCATGGTGGTGCTGATCGGCCTCGCGGCCAAGAACGGCATCCTGATCGTCGAGTTCGCCAAGGAGCAGCGCGAGCGCGGCGTGCCGTTGCTCGAGGCGGCGGCCGAGGGCGCGCGGCTGCGCTTCCGGCCTGTGATGATGACGTCGTTCGCCTTCATCCTCGGGCTCTACCCGCTGGTGGTGGCGACCGGCGCCTCGCAGCTCGCGCGGCGCGACGTCGGCACGCCGGTGTTCGGCGGCATGATCGCCGCGTCGTTCCTCGGCATCTTCGTCATCCCGCCGCTCTACGTCTTCTTCCAGGCGCTGCGTGAAAAGCTGCGCAAGGGCGCGCGGCCGAAGGTGGAGCTCGCGCCGGCGACCGCGCCTGCCGCGCCACCGGCGGGCGACGCGGCGGCGAAGCCGGCCGGGGAGTGAATACCTTCTCCCCGCGCGCGGGGAGAAGGTGGCTCGCCGCGCAGCGGCGAGTCGGATGAGGGGGCGTCTCCCCGCCGCAGAGACTCGCGGAGACGCCCCCTCACCCGACGACTGCGCCGATGCGCAGTCGTCGACCTCTCCCCGCGCGCGGGGAGAGGTGACGTCACGGGACCTCGTCTCGTCGTGTTTCAAAGGACGATCTCATGAGAACGTTGAATCACGTCCTGATCGCCGCCCTTCTGGGCGCGCTCTTTGTTGCAACGCCGGTCGCGGCCGCCGAGAACCTCGACGGCGCCTGGGCGACGGACGGATCCGCCTGCGACAAGATCTTCGTCAAGAAGGGCGGCCGCATCGTGTTCACCGACACGTCGGAGCTGCACGGCGGCGGTTTCGTCATCGAGGGCAACCGGGTGCGGGCGCGCGCCTCGACCTGCGACATCAAGTCGAGCCGCACCGTCGGCGCCGTCACCCACATGCTGGCGAACTGCGCCTCCGACATCATGCTGTCGAGCGTCCAGCTCAGCGTCCGCCAGCCGGCCCCCGACACGCTGGTGCGCATCTTCCCCGGCATGGAGGGGATGGAGATGACCTACAAGCGCTGTGCGATGTGAGAGAGCCGCATCCGTTGGTACCCTCTCCCTGAGGGAGAGGGTCGACGCGCGGAGCGCGTCGGGGTGAGGGTTTACGGCGCCAGTTGGCTGGCCTCGGCACCCCCTCACCCGGGGTTCGCGCCTTCGGCGCGACCCCCGACCTCTCCCCGCTGGGGAGAGGTGAAACGGAGCATGCCCGCTCGTTATTAATGAGCCGCGCCCGTCTACCGCCCCTCGATCTCCTCGCGCAGAATCTCCAGCTCCAGCCAGCGCTCTTCCGCGGCGGCGAGTTCGGCTTCGGCTTTCGCCGCGGCCTGCGACGTCTCGTCGAAGGCTTTTCGGTCGCGGGCGAACAGCTTCGGATCGGCGAGTTTTTCATGCAGGGTCGCGATCTGCGTCTGCAGCTTCGCCATGGTCTTCGGCAGCGTCTCCAGCGCGTGCTTCTCGTTGAACGAGAGTTTTCGTTTGGCGGCGGCCTTGGCGTCGCCTGCCGGCGCTGCCGCACCGGCAGCGTCGTCCGGCGCAGCCGGCTTCTCTTTCATCGCCTTCGCCGCTACGGGCCGGGACAAGTCCCCGCCGCGTTGCGCGATCATGTCGGTGTAGCCGCCGGCATATTCGGTCCAGCGGCCGTCGCCCTCCGGCACGATCACGGCGTTCACGATGCGGTCGAGGAAGTCGCGGTCGTGGCTGATCAGCAGCACCGTGCCGGGATAGTCGGCGAGCATCTCCTCCAGCACGTCGAGCGTGTCGAGGTCGAGATCGTTGGTCGGCTCGTCGAGCACCAGCACGTTGGACGGCTTGGCCAGCGCGCGCGCCAGCATCAGTCGGCCGCGCTCGCCACCCGACAGCGCGCCGACCACGGTGCGGGCCTGCTCGGGCGCGAACAGGAAGTCCTTCATGTAGCCGACGACGTGACGCTGGGTGCCGCCGACCATCACGCTGTCGCCGCGCCCGCCCGTGAGCGTGTCGGCGACGGTGGCGTTCGCGTCGAGGCTGTCGCGCGACTGCTCGAGCGTCGCCATCTCGATGTTGGCGCCGAGCCGGAGCGTGCCGGAGTCCGGCGCCAGCACGCCGGTGAGCAGCGACAGGAGCGTCGTCTTGCCGGTGCCGTTGGGGCCGACGATGCCGATGCGGTCGCCGCGCTGGATGCGGGTGGAGAAGTCGCTGACGATCGGCCGCCCGTCATAGGCTTTCGAGATGCCCTTCGCCTCGACGACCATGGTGCCCGACTTGTCGGCCTGGGCGGCGGCGAGCGACACGCTGCCGGCGGTCGCGCGATAATCACGTCGCGCCTGGCGCAGCGCCTGCAATTCGCCGACGCGGCGCATGTTGCGCTTGCGGCGTGCCGTCACGCCGTAGCGCATCCAGTGCTCCTCGGCGACGATCTTGCGGTCGAGCTTGTGCTGGTCGCGCTCCTCCTCGGCCAGCACGTCGTCGCGCCACGCCTCGAACTCCGAGAAGCCGCGCTCGATCCGCCGCAGCCGGCCGCGATCGAGCCAGACCGTGATGCGCGACAGATCGGCGAGGAAGCGCCGGTCGTGACTGATCATCACCATGGCCGAGCGCGTTCCGTCGAGCTCGGCCTCCAGCCACTCGATCACGGGCAGGTCGAGATGGTTGGTCGGCTCGTCGAGCAGCAGGATGTCGGGGGAGGGCGCCAGCGCGCGGGCGATGGCGGCGCGGCGCGCCTCGCCGCCCGACAGCGTCGCGGGATTTTCCTCGCCGGTCAGGCCGAGCTGCTCGAGCAGATAGCGTGCGCGGTAATGATCGTCGCCGGGGCCGAGGCCGGCCTCGACATAGGCGAGCACGGTTTGCGCGTCGCCGAAGTCCGGCTCCTGCGGCAGGTAGCGCACCGTCGCGCCGGGCTGCACGAAGCGGCTGCCGCGGTCGCTCTCGATCAGGCCGGCCGCGATCTTCAGGAGCGTCGACTTGCCGGAGCCGTTGCGGCCGACCAGGCAGACGCGCTCGCCCGGCGCGACCGCGAGCTCGACGCCGTCGAGCAGCGGATGGCCGCCGAAGGTCAGGCCGATGTCCTTGAGCTGCAGGAGAGGCGGCGGCGCCATCAGCGTGCGGCTCCGGACGGCTGCGTCGCGCGAAGAGCGCGGCGAACCGCCTGCTCCAGCGCCTGCAGGAAGGCGGAGCGGTCGCGCGGCGAGAACGGCCGCGGGCCGCTCGTCTGCTCGCCGGCGGAGCGCAGATCGGTCATCAGGTTGCGCACCGCGAGCGCCATGCCGATGTCGGCCTCGGTGAACAGGCGTCCGTTCGGCGCCACCGCGATGGCGCCGGCCTTGATGCTGCGGCTCGCCAGCGGGATGTCCTGCGTCACGACGATGTCGGCGGGCTTCACACGCGACGCGATCACGTCGTCGGCGGCGTCCATGCCGGCGCCGGCCGCGATGCGCTCGATCGACGGGTCGGGCGGCACGCGGATGAACCCGGCCGCGACCACGGTGACGGGCAGGCCGTGCCGCGCCGCGACCTTGAAGATCTCGTCCTTCACCGGACAGGCGTCGGCATCGACATAGATGCGCGGGCCTTCGGTCGCGGGCTGATCGGGCGGTGTCGCGGTGCTGTCGGGCGGGCCATTCATGCGGTGGCGATAACGGGTTTTCGCTGCGAAGGCCACTGGGAGCGCGGGACGAGGTCTCGTGTCCCGGGGGCGGCGCGCCGCGCCGTGACCCGGGACCCAGGGCGACGGAGCGAGGGGCTCGCCGTGCCGCGCGTCGTAGCGCCTGTGGTGCCGCCGGTCGTGCCCGCCCCTGGGCCCCGGCTCTGCGGCGCATCAGGCCTGCGGCCGGATGCGCCTTGTCCGGGGCACGAGGCCGGGGCCGGGCGGAGCCCGACCCGCAGGCGCGGTGAAAAATGCGAAGGGCTGCCCGCGAGGGCAGCCCTTCCATTGTCGAAACCGGGGTCCGGCGAGGACCGCGGACGCCGCTCACGCGGCGCGGACCTCGCGAGAGGCGAGGATCCAGGTCGCAGCCGGAGACCACGGCGAGAGACAATGAGACACTGGATCACCTCCTTTCGGTTGTTGACGATGACCGGCATGTAGGGTGCGCAGCAGCAGAACGGAAGAGGGGCGGCTAATACCTCTCCGCTGTGTGGCGCGAGGGCTCGGCAGCGACAGTGTGGTGCGAGTGAGCGCGCAGGCCGGTCGGCCTCACAGCTTGTCGACGAGCTCGCCGAGGCCCATCACGTGGGCGAGCGAGCGGAGCTCGCGCCTCTGGTCCTCGCGCAGCGTCCCCATGAAGGGCGTGGCGGCGGTCTTCAGCCGGTCGAGGCTCGCCATGTCGAGCGCCGCCGGGGCGGTGCCGCGGCGGTCGGCGCTGCGCCGCCAGACGACGCCGCGCAGCGCAGTCTCGACTGGGCCCCACAGCCGCTCCTGCTCGGCCGTCAGCTTCAGCCGCGTCTTGATCGAGGCGATCTGGGCGTCGTTGAGGAGGGCGTTGGA
>NZ_NHSK01000306.1 GCF_016653355.1 Rhodoplanes elegans
CGTAGACGCGCGGCGGCGGGCCGTAGGCGCGCGGCGGCGGACCATAGACGCGCGGTGGCCCGTAATAGCGCGGGCCCGGCACCGCCCAGCCCTGCCAGCCGGCCGGGCCGCCCCAGCCTAAGCCGCGCCGCCAGTTGAAGCCGCAGCGGTAAAAGCCCGGACCACGCCAGCCGTTCGGATACCAGCAGTGCTGATAGCCGCCATAGTAATACTGGACGGTATCGACCACGGCCGCCGCATCGGCGGCCGCCCCGAGCCCGCCGGCTGCGCCGAGCGGGGCGGCCTGCAGCGACGGACTTGCCACGATCGCGGCAGCCGCCGCCGCGAGGGCTATCAAGCGACGATTCATCCAGGTCCTCCAATGCGGTCGGACGCCATCGTCCGACCCGTTACGGTGATTCTCGGGAAGGTCGCGAAGGCGAGACTGGCGCGCCCCGCCACCCGGCGCAACCGGCCGACCGACGGTTCGATGCGATCCACGCGCGCCTGCGGACCGCGCCGAGCGCCGCGGGTCTGCCCGGCCGTATGGGTGATCATGCTCGTCCCTATCGCCGAAATGCGGCGGATGCTCGTCCCCGGGGATTGGTGGTTCTAGACGGCCGAGAGGTTCACGGCCGCGGGACCTCGGCCCGGCGATCGGCGCGTGTCACGGCCGGCCCGCCGGATGCCTATCGATCAGGCGCGCTCCGCGCGCCGCCTGTTCTCGCGCCAGCCGAGCGTCTCCGTCCGGTTCGGCGCGTGACCACCCCGTCGGCACCATTGAACCGGATCGCCACACCTGAGCACGGATTGTGCATTTGCTGCTCGCCAATGCAGCAGATGAATAGCTGCATCGCAAAATGAAGCTCTTCTCGTCCGAATTCAGCAACTTATTTATGCAACAAAGACTTCGCGAGGGCACAAACCCGCGCGATGGAATTCGGGGGTTACCATGTATCTCTTCTCCAAGCTCGTCCACGTCTTCCGCGTGTGGCGCAAGTACAATGACAGCCTGCGCGAGCTGAGCCGCCTCGGCGACCGTGAGCTGGCCGACATCGGCATCATGCGCGCCGACATCCAGCAGATCG
Organism: Rhodoplanes elegans; assembly: GCF_016653355.1. Taxonomy (GTDB): domain Bacteria; phylum Pseudomonadota; class Alphaproteobacteria; order Rhizobiales; family Xanthobacteraceae; genus Rhodoplanes; species Rhodoplanes elegans. Next base: position 1,068 of record NZ_NHSK01000306.1, read on the forward strand.
CCTGGGACGCCGCCAAGGCCGAGTGATCGGGCGACCGATCCGCCACGCCGTTGGGCGCCGACACGGCGCCCGGCCTGCGACCGGCTCCTGATCGAGCCCGGCCCTCCGATTCGCTACGTCGTCGCTGCACCCAAAAGTCGCCCGCCCTCACCGGCGGGCGCTTTTCTTTTCGGCCCCCCCTCCCCTATATCGACCGGACGAACCGGCCGGCGTGCGGCCCGGTCGCGCGGTCCACTGCGCGCGCCGGCCGTTGGTGATGCTCGGCCGCCAGACGAGCGGATTCATGCAGCCCATTCATGTCATCGGCGGCGGCCTCGCCGGCAGCGAGGCGGCCTGGCAGATCGCCTCCCGCGGCGTTCCCGTGGTGCTGCACGAGATGCGGCCCGGCCGCGCCACCGCGGCCCATAAGACCGAGGGCCTCGCCGAGCTCGTCTGCTCGAACTCTTTCCGCTCCGACGACGCCGCGACCAACGCGGTCGGCCTGCTGCATGCCGAGATGCGCCGGCTCGGCTCGCTGGTGATGCGCTCGGCCGACGCCAACCAGGTGCCGGCCGGCGGCGCGCTCGCGGTCGACCGCGACGCCTTCTCGGCCGCCGTGACGGCGGCCCTCGTCGCCCATCCGCTGATCGAGATCAGGCGCGAGGAGATCGCCGGCCTGCCGCCGGCCGACTGGGACAGCGTCATCGTCGCCACCGGCCCGCTGACCTCGGAGCCGCTCGCCGCGGCGGTGCGCGAGCTCACCGGCGCCGACGCGCTCGCCTTCTTCGACGCCATCGCGCCGATCGTCCATCGCGACTCGATCGACATGTCGGTCGCCTGGGCACAGTCGCGCTACGACAAGGCCGGCCCCGGCGGGTCGGGCGCCGACTATCTCAACTGCCCGCTCGATCGCGACCAGTACGAGGCCTTCGTGGCCGCGCTCCTCTCGGCCGAGAAGGTCGCGTTCCGCGACTTCGAGGCGGCGACGCCCTATTTCGACGGCTGCCTGCCCGTGGAGGTGATGGCCGAACGCGGCGCCGACACGCTGCGCTGGGGGCCGATGAAGCCGGTCGGCCTGACCAACCCGCACAAGCCGGACCAGAAGCCGTTCGCCGTCGTCCAGCTCCGCCAAGACAACCGGCTCGGCACGCTGTTCAACATGGTGGGCTTCCAGACCAAGATGAAGCACGCCGAGCAAGTGCGTGTTTTCCGGATGATTCCGGGCCTGGAGAACGCCGAGTTCGCGCGGCTGGGCGGCATCCACCGCAACACGTTCCTGGAGTCGCCGCGCCTGCTCGACGAGACGCTGCGGCTGAAGGCGATGCCGCGGCTGCGTTTCGCCGGCCAGATCACCGGCTGCGAGGGCTATGTCGAATCGGCCGCGGTCGGCCTGATGGCCGGCCTGTTCGCCGCCGCCGAGCGGCGCGGCGAGACGGTCGCGCCGCCGCCGGCGACGACGGCGCACGGCGCCCTGCTCGGCCACATCACGGGCGGCCACGTGGTGACGATCGACGCCGGGCCGCGCTCCTTCCAGCCCATGAACGTCAATTTCGGCCTGTTCCCGCCACTGGAGCGCTCGGTGGTGAAGACGCCGGACGGCGGGAGGCTGCGCGGCACCGCCAAGACGGTCGCCCGCAAGCAGGCCCTCTCCGCCCGCGCCCTTGCGGACCTGGACGCCTGGCGCGGCGCCCTGCCGGCCGCGGCGGAGTGAGTCCGGTGGCCCCTCGAATCTGACGGGCCTCGTGTCCCGGGCGCGGCGCAACGCGCCGTGACCCGGGACCCAGAGGCGATCGAGCGAGGCGGTCGCGTGTCGCCCCTGGGCCCCGGCTCGGCGGCCCGTCCGGCCTGCGGCCCGACGGGCCTTGTCCGGGGCACGTGGAGGAACGATCGATCATCTCATCTTTCGCGCGGCGCGCCAGAGGACCCACTGGCGTCGCCAGGGCGCGAGCTCGATCGCGGCGTACGGGTCGGCGGCCTGCACCCGGTCGAGCCGGTCGAGCAGCGGCGCGGCGAGCGCCGCCGGCAGGAAGGCGGGCCGGGCGGCGACCGGGACCATGGCGGTCGCCCGCTCCGCCTCGGCGAGCTCCAGCCGGGCGCGGGCCCGCAGATCCGCCAGCGCCGCGACGAGGCCCGGGCTGACGCGCCGCGCCAAAAGATCGCCCGGGTCGACGCCGTGCTCGCGCAGGAGATCGGCCGGAACGTAGATCTGCCCGCGTGAAGAATGCGCCGGAACCGCCTGCACGAGGCGGGCGAGGCCCCAGCCGAGGCCGGCCGGGCCGGCGAGCGCCGCGACGACCGGGTCCGGACCGGCGAGGATGTGGGCGGCCAGCGCGATCGTCGCCGACGAGGTTTTCCTCACATAGCCGTAGAGCGCGTCGAGGCTCGGCATCGGGTCGTCGTAGAGGTCGAAGCTGCGCGCCTCGATCAGGTCGAGAAGCGTCGCGACCGGGAGGTCGCAGGCCGTGACCGTGTCGAGCAGCGCGGCGGTGACCGGGTTCGATCGCACGTCGCCGTGGCCCTCGCCCGAAAGCGCGTCGCGCCACCACTGCAGCCGGATCTCGCCCGCCATGGGTGTGCGGACCACCGACCGGACCCGGGCGATCTCGGCATTGAAGGCGTACAGCGCGAACAGATGCGGGCGCCGCTCCGCCGGCGCGAACAGCGCGGCGAGCCAGCGGTCGCGGTCCTGCTCGCGGACGAGCGCCTCGCAATGGGCGAAGGAGTCGATGCTCAATGGATCACCCTGCGGGATGCCGAGCTCGTACCGTCATGGCCGGGCTCGTCCCGGCCATCCACGCTCTTGCTTTACGACAGCCCGGACGACGTGGATGCCCGCGACGAGCGCGGGCATGACGAGGCTGATTCATCGCCACAAGAACCGCTTCAAAGCACCGGCAGCAGGATCGCCCCGACGCGGCGGCGCTCGACCAGCAGCATGTTCCAGGTGCGCACCGCCGGCCCCGTGGTCATGCTCTCGACGACCATGCCGTGCTCGCGCAGGCGCGCCCGCAGCGCGTCGGGCACGATCCACGGCGCCGCCCCGCTGCCGATCAGCAGGTGCTCCACCGGCGGCGTGCTGCCGGCCACGAAGGCGATAAGGTCGTCGCCGATCGCTTCGGGCGCGGCGATGTCGGCCGCCCAGATCCCGTCGGTGAGGCAGACCAGCGCGCCGCGATGCGACAGGTCGCCGAGCCGGAAGCCGCCGTCCCCGTAAGAATCGATCAGGGCCGGGCGCGGCAGGTGGCGGTCGGCGCGGTCGAGCGGCATGTCGCCGTCAGGTCCGCGCCTTGGCCCGCGTCTTCGCCTCGCCCTCGCCCTCCTCGGCCACGGCGCGCACGCGCAGGCCGAAATAGATCAGCAGCGGCGCGGCGATGAAGGCCGAGGAGTAGACGCCGACGATGGCGCCGAACAGCATCGCCTGGACGAAGCTCTGGATCGCCTCCGGCCCGAAGAAGAACATGCCGAGCAGCGACAGGATGACGGTCGTCGAGGTGATGGCGGTGCGCGATAGCGTCGAGTTCATCGCGAGGTCGAGCAGCTCCTCCAGCGGCATCTTCTTGTAGCGCCGCAGCATCTCGCGGATGCGGTCGTAGATGACGACGGTGTCGTTGACCGAGAAGCCCATGATCGTCAGCACGGCGGCGACCGACGACAGATCGAAGTCGATCTGGCTCACGCTGTAGAAGCCGATGGTCAGCACCACGTCGTGCAGCGTGGCGATGGTCGCCCCGACGGCGAACTCCCACTCGAAGCGGAACCACAGATAGACCAGGATCCCGATGATGGCGACCAGCATGCCGAGCACGCCGTTCTGGACGAGCTCGCCGGAGACGCGCGGGCCGACCACCTCGACGCGGCGGTAGTCGTAGCCGTCGCCGAGCGTGTCGCGGACCTTGCGGACCGCCGCCTGCTGGGCCTCGTCGCCGCCCGGCTGCTGGGCGAGCCTGATCAGCACGTCGGACGGCGCGCCGAAGCGCTGGAGCTGCACCTCGCCGAGGTCGAGCGCCGTGAGCTTCGAGCGGATCTCGCCGAGATCGGCCGTCGCGCCGTTCTTGGCCTGGATCTCCATCAGGGTGCCGCCCCGGAAGTCGATGCCGAAGTTCAGCCCGACCGTGAAGAACAGCGCGATGGCGAGGAGCGACAGGAGGCCCGACAGCGGAAACGTGATCCGCCGCCACTTCATGAACGGCAGGTTGGTGTCGTCTGGAACGAGGCGCAGAAGCTTCACGAGGGGCTCCGGACGGTCAGATCGGGACGGCGGCGGGCCGCGTCATCCGCACCCAGAAGGCCACGATCAGCCGCGACAGCGTGAAGGCCGTGAACACCGTGGTGAAGATGCCGATGATCAGCGTGAGGGCGAACCCGCGGACCGGGCCCGAGCCGAGGAAGAACAGCACCACGGCGGCGATCAGGGTGGTGATGTTGGCGTCGAGAATGGTGGCGAGCGCCCGCGAGAAGCCGGCGTCGATGGCGTTGATGGCGGAGCGGCCGCCGCGTGCCTCCTCGCGCATGCGCTCGTAGATCAGCACGTTGGCGTCGACCGCCATGCCGACCGTGAGCACGATGCCGGCGATGCCGGGCAGCGTCAGAGTGGCGTTGAGGAGCGACAGGATGCCGAAGATCATCGCCACGTTGACGGCGACCGCGATGTTGGCGAACAGCCCCAGCATGCCGTAGGTGGCGAGGATGTAGACCACCACCAGGCCGGAGCCGACATAGGCGGCGATCTTGCCCTTCTCGATCGAGTCCTGCCCGAGGCCGGCGCCCACGGTGCGCTCCTCGACGATGGTCAGCGGCGCCGGCAGGGCGCCGGCGCGCAGCAGGATGGCGAGGTCGTTGGCGCTTTCGACCGTGAAGTTGCCGGAGATCTGCCCCGAGCCGCCGAGAATCGGCTCGCGGATCACCGGGGCCGAGATCACCTCGTTGTCGAGTACGATGGCGAACGGCCGGCCGACATTCTCCTGGGTGGTCTGGGCGAAGCGGCGGGCGCCGGTCGTGTTGAAGCGGAACGAGACGATCGGCTCGCTGGTGCGGTTGTCGAAGCCGGGCTGGGCGTCGGTGAGATCCTCGCCCGACACCATGATCCGCTTCTCGACCAGGATCGGGGTCCGCTGGCCGCCGCGGCCTTCGTAGAGCAGCTCGTCGTCGGGCGGCACCCGGCCGGTCTGCGCCGCGTCGGCGGCGCTGTTGTTCATGTCGACCAGCCGGAAGGTGAGCTTCGCGGTCTTGCCGAGCAGATCCTTGAGGCGCGAGGGATCCTGCAGGCCCGGCACCTGCACCAGGATGCGGTCGATGCCCTGGCGCTGGATCGACGGCTCGACGGTGCCGAGCTCGTTGACGCGGCGCTCGATGATCTGGATCGACTGCTCGACCGACTGGCGGATGCGCTCCGTCATGGCGGCCTGGGTGACGGTCAGCCGGACGACGCCGTTGCCCTGGTCGGTGATGTCGACGGAGCGCTGGCCGCTGCCGCCAAGGAGGCCGCCGAGCGGCTGCGACAGCTCGCGCAGCTTGGTCAGCGCCTGCGGCACGTCGGCCGCCTCGCGGACCCGGACCTCGACCGTGTCGCCGCGCGCGGTCAGGCCGGTGTAGCCTATCTTGGCGTCGCGCAGCGCACGGCGCACGTCGTCGCGCAGGTTCTCGACCTTCTCGCGACGCACCGCGTTCGAATCGACCTCGAGCAGAATGTGCGAGCCGCCCTGCAGATCGAGGCCGAGCACGACGTGGCGCTGCGCCCATTTGGGCCACTTGTCGACGACGCTGTCGGGCAGGAAGTTCGGCACCGCGAAGAGGCAGACCAGCAACGTCCCGAGCAGGATGGCGGTCGCCTTCCACCGCGAAAAATAGAGCATGAGCCTCGAGTTCCCGATTGGCGCGCCGACCGGCGCGGACGGCGTGGCGGACAGCGACGTGGCGGACGACGGCGTGGCGGACGGCGTTACGACGGACGGCGGCGTGGGGGTAGGCGCCCAGCCCCCGTGACCAGCGCGGTCAGCCCGCCTTGACGGCCTCGTCCTTCACGGGTTCGCCCTTGGCCCGGACCTCCGCCACCATGGCGCGGATCTGGCGTGCCCGGACGCCGTCCGCAAGCTCGATCTCGATCTCGTTGTCGTCGATCACCTTGGTGACCTTGGCGACGATGCCGCCCGAGGTGACGACACTGTCGCCGCGACGGACGTTCTTGATCATCTCCTGGTGCTGCTTGGCGCGCTTCTGCTGCGGCCGCAGGATGAGGAAATACATGATCACGAAGATGAGGATGAACGGCAGCAGCGACATCATCATCTCGGTGCCGCTCGTCGCTGCGGCGGCCTGGGCATAGGCGGGCGTCACGAACATCGACTGGTGCTCCTTCGGAAGACGGACAGCCCCCGAGGCCCGGTGGTCTGCACGGGCCGGGGCGAAAAACCGCCGGGACTATACCGGGGGGGCCGTCGATTGCAACGGCGCGGCACGGGTCTTCCTGTCGCGGCAGCAGGTTGCATCGAGCCCTGCGTCGAACGCAGAGCCGGACGGCGGCCCGCCTTGCGGCGGCGCCCTCCCCCCGGTATGGGGAACCCCCCGGAGCCGGACGCCATGCATCAGCCTGCCAATCAGCCTGCCACCCCTGCCCTCGCCGCTTCCACGCCCCCCCAGGACGCCTTGCTGGAGCGCATCGCCGCCGCCCTGGAGCGGCTGGCGCCACCCGCCCCCGCGGCGCCCGACATGAGCGTCGCCGAGGCCTTCGTCTGGCAGCCGGAGGGCCGCCGCCTCGCCCCGGTGCCACACGTCAACCGGGTGGACATGTCGCTCCTGTGCGGCATCGACAGCGTCCGTGACCAGCTCCTCGCCAACACCGAGCGCTTCGCCCGCGGCCTGCCGGCCAACAACGCGCTCCTGTGGGGCGCCCGCGGCATGGGCAAGTCGTCGCTGGTCAAGGCCGTCCACGCCGGCGTCAATGCCGCGCTCGGCCCCAAGGCCGGCACGCTCAAGCTGATCGAGATCCACCGCGAGGACATCGAGAGCCTGCCCGACCTGATGGGCCTCCTGCGCGCCGCGCCCGCGTGCCGGTTCATCGTGTTCTGCGACGACCTCTCCTTCGACGCCGCCGACACCTCCTACAAGTCGCTCAAGGCTGTGCTGGAAGGTGGCATCGAGGGCCGGCCCGAGAACGTGATTCTCTACGCGACCTCCAACCGCCGGCATCTGCTGCCGCGCGACATGATGGAGAACGAGCGCGCGACCGCGATCAATCCGGGCGAGGCGATCGAGGAGAAGGTGTCGCTGTCGGACCGCTTCGGCCTGTGGCTCGGCTTCCACCGCTGCAGCCAGGACGAGTATCTCGCCATGGTCCAGGGCTACGTCGACCACCACAAGATCCCGATCGCGGCCGACGCGCTGCGCCGCGAGGCACTGGAATGGGCGACCACCCGCGGCTCGCGCTCCGGCCGCGTCGCCTGGCAGTTCATCCAGGATCTGGCCGGTCGCCTCGAGGTGACGCTGAGCGAGGCGTGACGCCGCGCGCACGGCGCCTGACGCCGGGAGAGCCGCGCCACCGTTTTCCCTCTCCCCGCGCGCGGGGTCGCGCTCTTGCGCGACAAGAGGGTGGCTCGCCGCAAGGCGGCGAGTCGGGTGAGGGGGCGCTTCCTCGAACCGAAACGCCGCGACTTGTGGAGACGCCCCCTCACCCGACGTCCGCGCTGATCGCGCGAACGTCGACCTCTCCCCGCACAGCGGGGAGAGGTTTGAAACGCCGATGCCCGGCGCTGGGCCGGGCATCGCAGTCACGACGGTCGTTTGCGGTCGAACCGCCCGGCTCACGCGCCGGGCAGATGCGGCACCGGGTCGACGGGCGCCGAGCCCTTGCGGATCTCGAAGTGGAGCTGCGGCGCCGAGACCGAGCCGGTCTGGCCCGACTTGGCGATCACCTGGCCGCGCCGCACCTGGTCGTTGCGCTTCACCATCAGCTCGCTGTTGTGGGCGTAGGCGGTGACGAAGCCGTTGGCGTGGCGGATCAGCACCAGATTGCCGTAGCCCTTCAGCTCGCTGCCCGCATAGGCGACGATGCCGTCCTCGGCGGCCCGCACCGCGGTGCCCTCCGGCACGGCGAGATTGATGCCGTCGTTCTGCTGGCCGTTGGTCTTGCCGAAGCCGGCGATCACCCGGCCCTTCACGGGCCAGCGGAACGACAGGGCGCCGTTGCGCGCCTCGCGGTCGTCGTCGGCGGGCGGATCGGCGACCGTGGTGCGGTGAACCGAGGCGGTCGCCGGCGGCTCCAGCGAGGCGAGCTTGGTCTGTTGCTGGGCCGGCACCGGCGGCGGTGCGGCCTGCGGCGCTGCCGCGGTGCGGACCGGCGCAGGCGCCGGAGCGACCGGGGCCTGCGCGACCGGAGCGGGGGCCGCGGCCGGCTGCGGCGGCACGAAGGCGGTCCGGCCGCCGCGACCCGGGATCACCAGGCGGTCGCCGAGCTTGAGCATGGCGTGCGGCTGGATGTTGTTGGCCGCGGCGAGGTCGCCGATCTTGACCTGATAGCGCTTCGAGATGCCGATCATCGTGTCGCCCGGGCCGACGACATGGACCGCGCCGGCGGCGGTGCGCGGGCCGGCCGCCGACACCGGCTGCACGGCCGGCGGGGCCGCCGGGCTCGGAGCGGGGGCTGCGGCGGCCGTCGACGGTCCGGCATAGCGCGGGATCACCAGCCGGCGGCCGGCGTGCAGCGTCGCGGTCGGGGCGAGGCCGTTGGCCTCGGCGATCACGTTGGCGGGCACGCCGTAGCGCTTCGACAGCGAGGCGAAGGAATCGCCCGGCGACACCGTAACGGGGGTGCCGCCCTCCCACTGCCAGCCGGGCGCCGCCGCGGTCATCGGCTTGGCGGTCTGCAGGCGCGGCACGGCGCCGGTGATGTCGGCCGAGGCGACCCGCTCGTAGGCGGGCTTCGGCGCCGCGGCTTGCGGCGCCGGCTGATAGGACCCGAGCCCGCGCCCGCCGCCGGCGACACCGCCGCCGGCGACGGCGCCGTGATGCGACGCGGGCGGCGCCCCGTAGGACACGGGCGCTCCATAAGAGGCGTAAGTCGGGGCCGGCGCCGCGGCCGGCGGCAGCGGCTGGGCCGCAACCGGCTGGCCGAGCGGTCGCGAATCGACGCGCCCGACCGGAGCGCCCTGCCCGCCCGGCACCGAGCCGGTGGTCTCGTAGGACGGCCGGCCACCGCCCGAATAGGGATTCTGGAGGGGACTCTCCGCGAGCCGCGTCGAGTCGGTGCTGCAGTTCGCCACGCCGAAGCCGACCATGAGCAGGACCAGCACCCGCGATACGCAGTACGGGCTCGACGACTCGACGATCGTACGCATCGGCTCACTCACTCTACGCGACGGACAACGGACACACACGGAGACAGGCCCGAGTTAAGCACCGCGCGAGTAAAGATTGATTTAACCCTCGACCTTCCGGAAAGACGTTTCCTTTACGATTACAATGGAACTTTGCATTGCCGCGTCCGTATGTTGGCGGTCGCGCAGCCGCCGGCGTGCTCACCCGACGAGGACGTTTGTTCTTCTTTTGTTCTTCTTTGCGTTAACTGTGCCGACACATTGCTGCAACCCGTGGCGTCACGCCTTGAGGCGATAGCCGGTGCGGAAGATCCACGCGATGGTTGCGAGGCAGGCGCCGAGGAAGACGAGCGTCATCGCCAGGCTGACGCCGACATGGACGTCGGCGGTCTCGAAGAAGGCCCAGCGGAAGCCCGAGATCAGGTACACGACCGGGTTGAACAACGCCACGGTCTGCCACGCCGGCGGGAGCACCGAGATCGAGTAGAACGTGCCCCCCAGAAAGGTCAGCGGCGTGATGACGAGCAGCGGCACCAGTTGAAGCTTCTCGAAGCCGTCGGCCCAGATGCCGATGATGAAGCCGAGCAGGCTGAACGTCACCGCGGTCAGCACCAGGAAGACGAGCATCCACACCGGATGCGCGATCTGCAGTGGCACGAACAGCCCGGCCGTGGCGAGCACGATCAGGCCGAGGATGATCGACTTGGTCGCCGCCGCCCCGACATAGCCGAGCACGATCTCGCCATAGGACACCGGCGCCGAGAGGATCTCGTAGATGGTCCCGGTGAAGCGCGGGAAGTAGATGCCGAACGAGGCGTTGGCGACGCTCTGGGTGAGCAAGAGGAGCATGATCAGCCCGGGGACGATGAAGGCGCCGTACGGCACCCCGTCGATCTCGGAGATGCGCGAGCCGATCGCCGCGCCGAACACGACGAAGTAGAGCGACGTGGACAGCACCGGCGACACGATGCTCTGCAGGAGCGTGCGCCCGGTGCGCGACATCTCGAACACGTAGATGGCCTGCACCGCCCGGAAATTGGTGATCATCGGCGCTGCCTCACGAGATCGACGAAGATGTCCTCGAGCGAGCTCTGGGTGGTGACGAGGTCGTGGAAGCCGATCCCCGCCTCCGCCAGATCCTGCAGGAGCCGGGTGATGCCGGTGCGCTCGCCCTTGGTGTCGTAGGCGTAGACCAGCGCCCTGCCCTCGTCGGCGAGCGTCAGGCCGTAGCCGGCGAGCGCCTCGGGCACCGCGTCGAGCCGGTCGTTGAGCAGCACGGTGAGCTGCTTCTTGCCGAGCTCGCGCATCAGCGTCGCCTTCTCCTCCACCAGCACAATCTCGCCGTGGTTGATGACGCCGATGCGGTCGGCCATCTCCTCGGCTTCCTCGATGTAGTGGGTGGTCAGGATGATGGTGACGCCGGAGGCGCGCAGCGTCCGCACCACCTCCCACATGTCCTTGCGCAGCTCGACGTCGACGCCGGCGGTCGGCTCGTCGAGGAACAGGATGCGCGGCTCGTGCGACAGCGCCTTGGCGATCAGCACCCGGCGCTTCATGCCGCCCGACAGCGTCATGATCTTGCTGTCGCGCTTCTCCCAAAGCGAGAGATCGCGCAGCACCTTCTCGATATGGGCCGGGTTCCTCGGCTTGCCGAACAGGCCGCGGCTGAACGACACCGTGTCCCACACGCTCTCGAACGCGTCGGTGGTCAGCTCCTGCGGGACGAGGCCGATCAGCGACCGCGCCGCGCGAAAGTCCGTGACGATGTCGTGGCCGTCGACCGTGACGGTGCCGGTCGAGGCCCGCACGATGCCGCAGACGATCGAGATCAGCGTCGTCTTGCCGGCGCCGTTCGGGCCGAGCAGCGCGAAGATCTCGCCCCGCATGATGGCGAGGTCGATCGTCTTCAGCGCCTGGAAGCCGGACGCATAAGTCTTGGTCAGGCCCTCGATCGAGATGACGGGCGACAGCGGGGACAACGGGGGCGACATTGGCGGCACGGGCTCCGGCCGGACGGGGGACGACGGCGCGGCGCAGCCGCCGGCGACATATCGGCACGCCCCCGCGCCGCGGCAACCCCGGGCGGAGCGGCCATGCCGGGGTGTGGCGGACGGGTGACAACCGCGGCCTTCCGCCCGTGCCCGGACTCGTGTCCCGGGCGCGGCGCACCGCGCCGTGACCCGGGACCCAGGGCGATCGAACGAGGCAGTGCCGTGCCGCCCCTGGGTCCCGGCTCGGCGGCATATCGGGCCCGCGGCCCGATATGCCTTGTCCGGGACACGCTACAGCTCCCGTGCCTTCCCGGGCAGCAGCGGCACGAAGCGGACGCCGATGAAGTTCTCGCGGAACAGGCCGCTCGGCGTCTTGGTCAGGCGGACGATGATCTGGGCGCCGTCCTGCGGGCCGAGCGGCAGCACCATGACGCCGCCGTCGGCGAGCTGATCGACCAGCGCGCGCGGAATCGATTCGGCCGCCGCCGTCACGATGATGCGATCGTAGGGCGCCTCCTCCGGCACCCCGGCCCGCCCGTCGCCGATCACCACCGCGATGTTGTCGTAGCCGAGCGCCGCGAACCTCGCCCGCGCCTGCTCGGCGAGCGTGCGATAGCGCTCGATCGTCACCACGCGGGCGGCGAGCCGCGACAGCACCGCGGCCTGATAGCCCGAGCCGGTGCCGATCTCGAGCACCTTGTGCTCGGGCGCGAGCGAGAGCCTCTCGGTCATGTAGGCGACCACGTAGGGCTGGCTGATCGTCTGGCCGCAGTCGATCGGCATCGCGTGGTCGGCATAGGCGACCGCAGCGTCGTCGGCGCGCACGAAGTTCTCTCGCGGCACCTCTTCCATGGCGCGCAGCACGGCCGGATCGGCGATGCCGCGGCGGCGCAGACCGAGCAGAAACTCCATCGGGCCGATCCTCCGATCGGCGACACTCGTCATCGCACTCGCGTTCCTTCGGACGCCCGGACGCAGCACACGGGACGCGGCCTTTCGCCCTGTCGGCAGGTGCGGGGTTGCGGCCACCCCCAATTTGCCCCATTCACGCCTTAACAACCATAGCACCTGCGCTAGCCTGGGCAGGTTACGAAATTCTCACCCACGAGGAACCAATCGCGCCGGCGCGGATTGGTTCACGGGTTTGTTCGTTCGATCCGTCGACCGGTGCGTGACTGCCTTCTGGTCCGCCTCCGTGAGTGCGCTCTCCGGCGCGCAGTTCGGAGCCGGCATCCGGGCGGGGATCGAGGCCGAGACGTTACGCGTGACAGGTTCGCCGACACGGTCCGTCCGACGGGGCGGAGCGCATCACAGGACGGAGCAACAATGGACAAGGCTGACGCGGCCGCCGATTCGAAGAACATCCTCGTCGTCGAGGACGAGATCATGATCCGGATGCTGCTCGAGGACATGCTCGGCGATCTCGGATACACGGTCGCCGGCGCGGTCGGCCGGATCGACGACGCGATCAAGCTCGCCAAGACCGGCGACTTCGACATGGCGATCCTCGACGTCAACCTCGCCGGCCAGACCGTCAGCCCGGTCGCCGAGATTCTCGAGGAGCGCGGCCTGCCCTTCGTCTTCGCCACCGGCTACGGCGAGCGCGGCCTCCCCGAGAAGTTCATGAACCGTCCCACCCTGCAGAAGCCGTTCCAGCAGGACAATCTCAGCAAGATCCTCTCGCAGGCCTTCGAGCGCGCCGCGGTGGCGTGACGACGGCGAATGGCGAGTAGCGAGTAGCGAGTAGCGAGTAGCGAGTAGAAATCACGGGGCGCTTCGGCGCCCCGTTTTTTATTCGGCGCGCCGGCACTCCCTCGGCGTCATCCCGGGGCGCGGACCTGCAAGGTCCGCGAGCCCGGGATCCATACGCCCGGTGCCGGTGCCTCACGACAGACCGGGGGTATGGGTCCCGGGCTCGGCGCGGCGCGCCGACCCGGGACGACCGGACATATCGCCGTGGATCTCGGCTGGAGACGCGGCCGCGCGACGGGTGTACTTACGCGCCGCCCGCCCCCGAGAACACCTGCGCCAGCTTGGTCATGAACGGCTCGTCGGTCATGTCGAGGCGGAGCGGCGTGACGGTGATGCGCTTGTCGGCGAGGCCGGCGAGGTCGGTGCCGCGGCCGGGCGGGTTCTTCTTGACCCGGTCGAAGGCGATCCAGAAATACGGGTTGCCGCGACCATCGTAGCGCGGGTCGATCTTCAGCCAGTCGATGTCGCGCTTACCCTGGCTCGACACCGCGACGCCCTTCACGCCGTCCGGTCGGCAGTCCGGGAAGTTGATGTTGATCAGCACGTCGCGCGGGATGCCGGTGTCGATCACCTTGCGGATCAGGTCCGGCCCGTAGCGCAGCCCCGTGTCCCAGTGCGGCTTCTGCTTGCTCTCGGCGCCGTAGGACTGCGACAGCGCGACCGACGGGATTCCGAGGATCGTGCCCTCGATGGCGCCGGCGATCGTACCCGAATAGGTGACGTCCTCGGCGACGTTGGAGCCGCGGTTGACGCCGGACAGCACGAGGTCGGGCCGCTTGTCGCCGAGGATGTGGCGCACCCCCATGATCACGCAGTCGGTCGGCGTGCCCTTCACGGCGAAGCGGCGCTCCTCGATGGCGCGCAGCCGCAGCGGATCGTTGAGCGACAGCGAGTGCGAGACGCCCGACTGGTCGAACTCCGGCGCGACGATCCAGACGTCGTCCGAAAGGGCGCGGGCGATCTCGACGCAGACGTCGAGCCCCGGCGCGTGAATGCCGTCGTCGTTGGTGACCAGGATGCGCACGGATCGGTTCTCGGTGTTGGCGAATAGCGAGTAGCGAATAGCGAGTAGCGAGTGGCGGATGGTGAGCAGCGATCAGCGAATTGCGAATAGCGAACAGTGGGTCCGAGAGCGTGAGCCTCCGCTCCGTCGCACCGTCTCGCCCCTCATGGTGAGGAGCGGCCGCAGGCCGCGTCTCGAACCATGTGGCCACTCGTCGTGGGGCCGCCCTCGCCCTTCGAGACGGCCGCTGCGCGGCCTCCTCAGGACGAGGTCGGAGGACACCCCGTTCCCTACTCGCTATTCGCCATTCGCTACTCGCTTCTGATTTCCTTCAACCCGCCCATATAGGGCTGCAGCACGTCCGGCACGGCGATCGAGCCGTCGGCCTGCTGATAGTTCTCCATCACGGCGATCATGGCGCGGCCGACCGCGACGCCCGAGCCGTTGAGGGTGTGGACCGGCCGAACGGCGCGGCCCTCGGCGGTGCGGTAGCGCGCGCTCATGCGGCGCGCCTGAAAGTCGCCGCACACCGAGCAGGAGGAGATTTCTCTGAACATCCCCTGCCCCGGCAGCCACACCTCGATGTCGTAGGTTTTTTGGGACGCGAAGCCCATGTCGCCCGTGCACAGCGTCACGACGCGGTAATGCAGGCCGAGCCGGCGCAGCACTTCTTCGGCGCAGGCGAGCATGCGCTCGTGCTCCTCCAGGCTCTTCTCCGGCGTCGTGATCGAGACCAGCTCGACCTTGTAGAACTGGTGCTGGCGGATCATGCCGCGCGTGTCGCGCCCCGCCGCCCCCGCCTCGGCGCGGAAGCAGTAGGTGCCGGCCGTGAGCCGCAGCGGCAGCTCGGCTTCATCGAGAATCTGCTCACGGACGAGATTTGTGAGCGGGACTTCGGCCGTGGGGATGAGCCAGCGACGGTCCAACCTCGACATCAGATAGTAATCGATGAAATGCCCTTGAACTGACTTAACAACCTCGTCGCTGACCGTGCTAGCCGAGAGGGCCTTTAGCTCCTCCCGAACCTTCAGCTCAAGATTATTGATGAATGAGGCTTTCGCTCCAACCTCAAACTGATCCTCTTCAAACTTCGGAAGCTGCGCCGTGCCGAACATGGCATCGTCGCGCACCAGCAGCGGCGGCGACACCTCGGTGTAGCCGTGCTCGGTCGTGTGCAGGTCGAGCATGAACTGGGCGAGCGCGCGTTCGAGCCGGGCGAGCTTGCTCTTCAGCACGACGAAGCGGGCGCCCGACAAACGAGCCGCCGCCTCGAAGTCCATCTGCTTCAGGCCTTCGCCCAGCTCGAAATGCTGGCGCGGCGTGAAGCTCAGCACCGGCGGCGCGCCGAAGCGGTGATGCTCGACATTGCCGTGCTCGTCGGCGCCATCGGGCACCGCGTCGAGCGGCGTGTTCGGAATTTTTGCCAGCGCCTCGTCGAGGGCCGCGCTCGCCGCCTTCTCCTCCGCCTCCATGGCGGGAATCGAGGTCTTGAGCCCCGCCACCTCGTCCATCAGGGCTTTCGCGGCGGCCTCGTCCTTCCTCTTCT
This sequence comes from Rhodoplanes elegans, assembly GCF_016653355.1. Lineage (GTDB taxonomy): Bacteria > Pseudomonadota > Alphaproteobacteria > Rhizobiales > Xanthobacteraceae > Rhodoplanes > Rhodoplanes elegans. Next base: position 16,647 of record NZ_NHSK01000306.1, read on the forward strand.
TCGCCTCGCCGATCTCCTTCGACGCCGCGTTGCGGCGCGCCTGCGCGGCTTCGAGCGCCTGGATGGCGGCGCGGCGACGATCGTCGAGCCCGAACAACTCGGCCGAGAGCGGCGCGAGGTTCCGGCGCTGCAGGCCGCGGTCGAAGGTCTCGCGGTTCTCGCGGATCCACTTGATGTCGTACATGGGACGGGCTCTGGCGGCGTGCGTGACAACGGCGACGGAATCGATCGGCCCTTATAGCACCGCCGTCGCGACCGCGCGGCGACGATGCGAGCGGGCCGCCCGGCGGGACCGGCGGTTCCGAGCCGGTCAGCCGGTGGGCGTCGAGGCGGCCGGCGGCGAGCCGGCGTCGGCGGCAGCCTTCGCCTTCTCGTCCTTCGCCTTGGTCTCGACGAAGCGGACCGAGTGGATCGCGGCCTCGTAGAGAATCATCAGCGGGACGGCGAGGGAGAGTTGCGAGATCACGTCGGGCGGGGTCAGCACCGCGGCGATCACGAAGGCGCCGACGATGAAGTAGCGGCGCTTGGCCTTGAGCATCGCCGAATCGACGATGCCGATGCGGCCGAGCAGCGTCAGGATCACGGGCAGCTGAAACGCCACCCCGAAGGCGAGCACCAGGCTCATCATCAGGCCGAGATACTCGCCGACCTTGGGCAGGAGCGCGATGTCGGCCGTCTGCCCGCCGCCGAGCTGCTGCATGCCGAGCGAGAAGCGCACCAGCATCGGCATCACGAGGAAATAGACCACCATGGCGCCGAGCAGGAAGAAGATCGGGGTCGCCACCAGATAGGGCAGGAAGGCGTTGCGCTCGTGCCGGTAGAGGCCGGGCGCGACGAACATGTAGATCTGCGTCGCGATCACCGGGAACGCCAGGAACACGGCGCCGAACATGGCGAGCTTGAGCTGGGTGACGAAGTACTCCAGCAGCGCCGTGTAGATGAACTTGGAGTTCTCCGGCCCGGCGACCCACACGAAGGGCCACACCAGCACGTTGTAGATCTGCTTGGCGAAGGCGAAGCAGAGGATGAACATGATCGCGAAGGCGATGAGCGACTTGATGAGCCGCGAGCGCAGCTCGATCAGGTGGTCCATCAACGGCGCCTTGGTCGCCTCGATGTCCTCGTGGGTCATGCCGGGCGGTCCTTGGTCGACGCGGCCTCGCCCGCCGTCTCGGCCGGCACGGGCCCAGGGGCCGGGGCCGGCCGAGACGGCGG
>NZ_NHSK01000307.1 GCF_016653355.1 Rhodoplanes elegans
TCGCCGTGATCGGCGCCGGCACGCTCGACAGCCTGCCTCACAACGGCGCCGTGGTGACGCTGCTCGCCGTCTGCGGCACCACGCATCGCGAGGGCTATCTCGACATCGTCATGGTCGCGGTCGTCGGTGCGATCGTGGCGCTCGCCGCCGTGATCGGGCTCGGCACGGTGTTCGGCTCGTTCTGAGGCCCGGTCGGGATTGGGGACCCGACAGCGCTGTCCAGGAGAACGCCGTCGAGAACGCCGTCGGCCACCTGCGTGGCGGCCGCGCGCGAAGACCGGCCTGGCGTGTGTTCAGGGATGCGCCGCGTTGACGGTGCGCCGCGCCGGCCGGCCCGGATCGGGCGCCCGCGGCGCGACGAGGCAGAGCATGCGCTCGCCCGGATGGTCGGCGTGCCAGCGGATCGTCCGCGCGTCCATGCCGAGCGCCAGCAGCGCCTCGTAGAGCGCCGCCCGTCGGCCGTCGAAGAAGTACTGGTCGGTCGCCTGCTCGAAGCGGCGCGCCGCCGCCTTCGACCCGAACTCGACGAGATCGAGCCCGGTCGCACAGCTGCGGATCGCGAAACGGTGTCGCGCCATTGGCGTGCCCCTCCGGCCCTGATCATGCGCCGCCGGAGTCGCCTGCGAAATCAGGAGAACCGCGGCCCTACCATCGTAGGCCGGCGCCCGGGCGGCGGCGCTGCGGACTAGCCGATCGTCTTCGACAGGGCTCTCGTCGGCCGTCGTGGCCGGGCTCGTCCCGGCCATCCACGACCTGTGTCCCGCGACGTTCGTCAGTTCGTGGATGCCCGCGACGAGCGCGGGCATGACGACGGTGGGGATGCGAGCCTTGGATTAGTCCTGGTCGAAGAAGGTGCCGAGCGAGCTGCCCGGCTCCAGCACCGAGCCGTCGTCGTCGATGCTCTGCTCGAGCTCCTGCACGTAGCGCGGCGGCGGGCCGCCGCCGTCGATCACCGGGGCGCCCGGTCCGCCGGCCCGGTAGGTCGCGTAGGCTTCCGGCGTGCCCACATAGGCGCAGTTGCAGCCCCGCGGATCGGCGTAGACGTACCAGGTCTTGCCGTCCTTGCGGCGGACCGCGAGCTTGTCGGCCGGCAGGCTGCGCAGGTGCGCGGCCCGCTCCGGCGTGTCGGCATAGCGCACCGTGAAGCCGGACGCGGTGAACAGATTGTTCGGGCGCTGCCGCTCCTGGGCGTCGACGGGCCCGGCGAGAAGTGCGGCGGCCGACAGGACGACGGCTGCGGATCGGTTCGAAACGACGGCTCGGGTCATCGTGGCTCTCTTCCTCGCGGGCGGTCGAAACGTGCCGTCAGTTAGCGCGCCGACCGCCCGCGCTTCAAGCACGCGCGGAGAACGCGCGCCGCTGCTGCGCCACTGCTGCAAGTCGCTCGCAGTTTCGACTTATTCCAATCCGGGTTTCCCCAAATAGCGCCACCGGGGGAGGCCTGTTACGCCAATGAGGTACCAAGGAGAGTGCCGCCATGGCCTACAAGATCATCGCGTCGCAATGCACCGCGTGCGGCGCCTGCGAATTCGAGTGTCCCAATTCCGCGATCAGCATGAAGGGCGACATCTACGTCATCGATGCCGTCAAGTGCACCCAGTGCGAGGGCCATTTCGACGAGCCGCAATGCGCCGTCGTCTGCCCGGTCGAGGGCACCTGCGTTCCTGCCTGAGAGTGACGTCCGCGGCCCGGAGCGATGGCTCCGGGGCGATCCGTGGCCGCCCGGTTCGAGGCCGAAACGGCGCTCCGCCGTTCCGTGCGCCCGGTCGACGCCACGACGGAGACGCGCTCGACGAGCGAGGATAAAAAAATGGCCGGGCATGCCCGGCCATTTTCGTTGTGAGCGTCAGGAGCGCCGGCGGTCTCAGCCGCCCGCGCTCATCGACGAGCGGAACGCCCAGCCGACGAAGTAGCTCTCCACATAGGCGAAGATCGCGTACATGATGATGCCCTCCGCGGCGAGCAGAAGCAGCCCGGCGAAGACGAGCGGCATCTGGAAGTTCGAGCCCGCCTGCACCATCAGGAAGCCGAGACCGGCGTTCGCCGCGATCGTCTCCGACACCACGGTGCCGACGAAGGCGAGCGTGATGGCGACCTTCAGCGACCCGAACAGATAGGGCTGGGTGCGCGGAATGCCGATCTTCAGCATGATGTCGAGCTTCTTCGCTCCGAGCGCGCGCAGCACGTCCTCGAGCTCCGGCTCGATGGTCGACAGGCCGGTCGCGACGTTGACGACAATCGGAAAGAACGAGATCAGGAACGCGGTGAGGATCGCCGGGATCTCGCCGATGCCGAACCAGATCACGAGGATCGGCACCACGGCGACCTTCGGCACCGAGTTGAAGCCGATCATCACCGGATAGAGGCCACGATAGATCGTCCGCGACCAGCCGACCACGATGCCCAGCACGATGCCGAACACCACGGCGAGCGCGAAGCCGGCGAGCGTGGTCCACAGCGTGACGAAGGAGTTCTTCGCCAGCGGCCACCAGTACTGCGCCATGGCGACGAAGATCTGCGACGGCGCCGGCAGGATGAAGGGGTCGACCTTGAAGCCGCGGCAGATCACCTCCCAGATCAGGAACATGGCGATGGTGAACAGCCACGGCGACAGCCGCTCGATGGTGTTGGTGTTCATCCCTTCCGCACCTCGCCGATCTTGGCCCGCAGCTCGTGGACGATGTCGGTGAAGGCCGGCTCGAAGCAGACCTCGATCGGCCGCGGCCGCGGGAACGGGACCTCCTTGGTGAGGACGAGGCGGCCGGGCCGCGCGCTCATCATGTGGATCTTGTCGGCCAGGAACGTCGCCTCGCGCAGGTCGTGCGTCACCAGGATCACGGTGAAGCCGATCTTCTGCCAGAGGTCGCGCAGGACGCACCACAGCTCCTCGCGCGTGAAGGCGTCGAGCGCCGCGAAGGGCTCGTCGAGCATCAGGAGCGCCGGCTGGTGGATCAGGGCGCGGCACAGCGAGACGCGCTGCTGCATGCCGCCGGAGAGCTCCCACGGGAAGCGGTCGCCGAAGCCGGCGAGGCCGACCGTGGCGAGCAGCGCCTCGGCCTCCGCGCGGTAGCGCTCCTTCTCGCGCCGGAAGCGCGACCGGTGCGGCTGCACGATCTCGAGCGGCAGCAGCACGTTGTCGATGACCTTGCGCCACGGCAGCAGGTTCGGGTTCTGGAACGCCATGCCGGCCATCTTGACCGGGCCGTGAACCGTGGTGCCCTCGATGGCGATCTTGCCGAAGTCGGGCGGCAGCAGGCCGGTGACCAGCTTCATCAGCGAGGACTTGCCGCAGCCCGACGGGCCGACCACGGCGGCGAACTCGCCCTTCTGCAGGCTGACGCTGAAGCGGTCGAGCGCGTGAACGCCGCCGTTCGCGCCCTTGTAGATCAGGGTGACGTCGTCGATGTCGACGAAGGCCGTCATGCCGCGGCCTCCGTCGAGACGGGGCCGCGGGCGCGGCGGGAGATTATCAGACGCATGGTGGACTCGTTGTTCGCCGTCGTTCCGATCGGCCTGCCGGAGCGGGCTGAGACCGGATACCGTGATCCCCTGCCGTGCGCATTGAGGCCGGTGCACGGGCGTTGCGCCCGCGCACCGGAGCGACACGTGACGGTCAGAGCTTGCGGTCGGCGGCGGGAGGCAGGAACTCGCTGGTGAAGACGTCCTCGGCCTTCGGCTTGGCCTTGAACTCGTAGGTGATGCCGATCTGGTCGATCGACTTCGACAGCCGCGCCATGTCGACGCCGCCGAGCCCGTTCTCCTTCACCCACGGGGTGACGAAGTTGTCGCGCAGCGACATCTTGAGGCGCGCCAGCTCGGTCTTCTCGTCGGCCGTCTCGTTGCGCTTCATCACCGACTTGATGGCGCTCTCGGGGTCCTTGATGGTGTCCTGGACGCCCTTGATGGTGGCGCGCACGAAGCCCTCGACCACCTTCGGGTTCGCCTTGGCGAAGTCCGGATTGACCATGATGGCGTTGCCGTACAGCACCAGGCCGTAGTCGGCCATCAGCATCGTCTTGATGTCCTCGGGCTTCAGATTGCGCTGCAGCAGGTTGAAGTACATCGAGAACGAGAAGCCCGTGATGGCGTCGACCTTGCCGTCGGCCAGCATCGGCTCGCGCACCGGGAAGCCGATGTTCTCGATCTTCACCTTGGAGTCGTCGATGGCGTTCTCCTTCACGAACGCCTTCCACTGCGCGAAGGCGCCGTCGGCGGCCGGCGCGCCCAGCACCTTGCCTTCGAGGTCCTTCGGCTTGGCGATGCCGGTCTTGGTCGTGGTGGCGATGGCGAAGGGCGGCTTGTCGTAGACCATCATGATGGCCTTGACCGCCTTGTCGGGGTTCTGGTCGCGGAACTTGACCAGCGAGTTGATGTCGAAGAAGCCGAGCGGGTAGGTGCCGGCGGCGACGCGGGCGATGCCGGCGACCGAGCCGGGGCCGGTGTCCACCGTGACGTTGAGGCCCTCGGCCTTGTAGTAGCCCTTGTCGATGGCGACGAAATAGGGCGCCGACGGTCCCTCGAACTTCCAGTCGAGGGCGAACTTGACGTCGGTGTCGGCGAACGCCGGGGCGACGAACGCCGGGACGACGAGCGCGAGGCTCGCCGCCAGCGCAGAGATCGCGAGCGATTTGCTCATTCGAAGGCTCCCTTGGCCGTGCGGGCTGGTGGTCCAGCGAGTTGTCGAGTCCGTCAGCAAGCCGCGTGCCACGAAATTCGCCAGACCGCGCCGTAAGTCCGCGGCAGGACGGGAGAAACGCTGTCTAAAAAAGATGCAGGCGGCAGTGACCTGCCCACAATACCGTCCGGCGCGAAATCCTGAAATCGCCGTCCCGTCCGCCGGACGAGGCGGGTTGCCGCAGGGGGCGCGTCGCCGCCGCCGCTCACGAGCCGCGGTAGGTCGAGAAGCTCCAGGGCGTGACCAGCAGCGGCACGTGGTAGTGGCCCTCGGCCTCGGCGACGGAGAAGCGCAGCGGCACCGTGTCGAGGAAGGGCGGGTCGGCGAGCGCCACGCCGCGCGCGGCGAAATACGCTCCCACCTCGAAGACCAGCTCGTAGGTGCCGATCGGCACCGGCCGGCCGCCGATCAGCGGCCCGTCGGTGCGGCCGTCGTGATTGGTGACGGTCTGGGCGACGACCCGGCGGGCATCGCCGGGGCCGATCTCGAACAGGGTCAGCGGAATGCCCTTGGCCGGCGTGCCGCCATGGGTGTCGAGCACGTGGGTCGACAGCCGCCCGGCGAGCGGCAGCTTGTCCGGCGCGGCGACGAGCTGGTCGAGGCGCAGCGCGGCGATGCGGAAGACCTCGTCGAGCGCGGTGGCGTGCTCGGTCGCGCTGTCGTTGGCGAGCCGGCGCTCGAACTGCGTGAGAATCGACGCCTTGGTGTGGCGCCGCACGCAGACGATGAACGGGATGCCGTGCTTGTGCTGGTAGGCGTCGTTGAGGCGGTGGAAGGCGGCATATTCGTCCTCAGTGAGGCGGTCGAGCCCGGCGCTCGCCTGCTCGGCCGTCGATTCGGCGGTCAGTGCGCCGGCGCGGGCCGCCTTGCCGGCGAGGTCGGGATGGGCGGCGAGCAGCGTGCGCTGGCGCTCCGGGCCGGCGGCCCGGACGGCCGCCACCATGGCGTCGAGCAGCGCCGCGAGCGAGCCGAACGGCCGCGCCGCCACGACCGCCTCGGCGGCCCAGGGCGAGTGCTCGAAGATGCCGCCGAGCGCCGCGACGAAGTCGGGCTCGGCGGCGGCGTTCAGGGTGTCGAGGGAGAGGGATGTCATGAAAATCTGCCGTCCAGATCGGGTTTCGTCGAAGCGTGGCCGGGAACCGCAGCTTGTAACCTCTCCCCGCGTGCGAGGAGAGGTCGACATTCGCGCGTCCAGCGCGGATGTCGGGTGAGGGGGCGTCGCCGCGAGTCTCTGCTTGCGGAGACGCCCCCTCACCCGTCTCGCCGCGATGCGGCGAGCCACCCTCTCCCCGCGCGGCGGGGAGAGGGAAAGGGGCGTCGCGCCGGCTTACTCCCCCCTTGCGCCGGCGGCGAGCCAGGCGGCGAGGAGGGCGCGCTCGTCGAGCGTCATCTCGGTCACGTTGCCGGGCGGCATCGCGTGGCTGCGCACCGCCTGCAGCTCGATCAGCCGGGCGTGCCGTCGGATGGTCTCCGGATCGTCGAGCCGCAGGTCCTTGGGCGGGTGGCCGATGCCGGCCCACACCGGCTCGCCGGCGTGACACATGCTGCAGCGGGAGATCACCACGTCGCTGACCTCGGCGAAGGTGGGGGCGGCCGGCAGCGCGCCGCTCTTCGTCTCGCGCGGGCCCGCCATCGACAGCGCGACGATTGCGGCGACGCCGGCGGCGGCGACCCCCCAGGTCCACCACGGGCTGCCCTTGCCGGCGTGCCGCGTGTTGTAGAAGTGCCGGATCACCGGGCCGATCAGCAGCACGATCGCGACGATCAGCCAGTTGTACTTCGTCGCGAAAACCAGCGGGTAGTGGTTCGAGAGCATCAGGAAGACGACCGGCAGCGTCAGGTAGTTGTTGTGCACCGAGCGCTGCTTGCCGATCTCGCCCCAATACGGGTCCGGCTTGCGGCCTTCGACCAGCGCCGCCACGGTCTTCTTCTGGAACGGGATGATGACGACGAACACGTTCGCCACCATGATGGTGCCGACCAGGGCGCCGATCTGGGTCAGCGCGCCGCGGCCCGAGAACACGTGCGTGAACGCATAGGTCAGCCCGACCAGGAACACGTAGCCGACCAGCGCCAGCGCCACCTCGTGCTTGCCGAGGGGCGAGCGGCACAGGCCCTCATAGGCGAGCCAGGCGACCACCAGGGTGCCGAAGGCGAGGCCGGCGGCCTGCGGGACGGTGAGGTCGAGCACGGCCTTGTCGATCAGGAACAGGTCGGCGCCGAGATAATAGACCACGACCAGCAGGGCGAAGCCGGACAGCCAGGTGGCGTAGGCCTCCCACTTGAACCAGGTCAGCTCGTCCGGCATCCGGGCCGGCGCCACCAGGTACTTGGCGATGTGGTAGAAGCCGCCGCCGTGGACCTGCCAGGCCTCGCCCTTGACGCCGTCCGGCAGCGCCGTGCCGTCGTGGCGGCCGCGCAGGCTGAGATCGAGGTGGATGAAGTAGAACGAGCTGCCGATCCATGCCATGGCGGCGACCACGTGCAGCCACCGCAGCAGGGCGGACGCCCATTCGGTCAGGACAAGCTCCAAGATCGGGCCTCGTCGATCGGGGGTTTTCAGACGCGTGGCGGCGGGCGAGGCGGTGCCCGGGTCGGCCCCGCGTCGGGGGCGGCGCACCATGGCAGAGCCGGGGCGGCGAGTTCAAGAGACCAGCACCCCCGTCATCCTGAACACGATTTGAGCAGTTCGCTCAGTCGATGGGCGGTGGCTGGCTCCGGTCCGGTACGGATTTCTCCTCATCGCGCGATTCCGTTGTCCCGCCCGATCGATGCACGCGGCGCAGCCCTTGGCATGCTCCTTGCGGCAAGCGCTCGGCCGGCCGCCCGGCCGCCGCTCGACGGCCCGATCCCGCACCGCACGGGGCGGGCCGCCTCCGGACCCAAGGATTCGACGACGCAAGGAGTGACGATGCACGCAGCTCTTTGGCCTGCAGCTTTTCGGAGGGTGGCCGGCCGCTTCGCCGGCCGCATGCTCGCCGCCGCCCTCGGCACCGCGCTCGGCCTCGCCGCCGCCCTGCCGGTGCAGGCGCAGGAGACCATCAAGGTCGGCATCCTGCATTCGCTCTCCGGAACCATGGCGATCAGCGAGACGACCCTGAAGGACGTCATGCTGATGCTGATCGAGGAGCAGAACAAGAAGGGCGGTCTCCTGGGCAAGAAGCTCGAGGCCGTGGTCGTCGACCCCGCGTCCAACTGGCCGCTGTTCGCCGAGAAGGCGCGCGAGCTGATCACCAAGGACAAGGTCGTCGCCGTGTTCGGCTGCTGGACCTCGGTGTCGCGCAAGTCGGTGCTTCCCGTGTTCAAGGAGCTGAACTCGATCCTGTTCTATCCGGTGCAGTACGAGGGCGAGGAGTCCGAGCGCAACGTGTTCTACACGGGCGCGGCGCCGAACCAGCAGGCGATCCCGGCCGTCGACTACCTGATGAAGGAGGAGAAGGTGCAGCGCTGGGTGCTGGCCGGCACCGACTACGTCTATCCGCGCACCACCAACAAGATCCTGGAGGCCTATCTGAAGTCCAAGGGCGTCGCCGCCGAGGACATCATGATCAACTACACGCCGTTCGGACACTCCGACTGGCAGACCATCGTCTCCGACATCAAGAAGTTCGGTTCGGCCGGCAAGAAGACCGCGGTCGTGTCCACCATCAACGGCGACGCCAACGTGCCGTTCTACAAGGAGCTCGGCAACCAGGGCGTCAAGGCGACCGACATCCCGGTGGTGGCGTTCTCGGTCGGCGAGGAGGAACTCGCCGGCATCGACACCAAGCCGCTGCTCGGCCACCTCGCCGCCTGGAACTACTTCCAGTCGATCGATACGCCCGCCAACAAGGCGTTCATCGAGAAGTGGAAGGCCTTCACCAAGAACCCGAAGCGCGTCTCCAACGATCCGATGGAGGCCCACGTCGTCGGCTTCGCCATGTGGGTGAAGGCGGTGGAGAAGGCCGGCACCACCGACCCCGACAAGGTGATCGACGCGCTGCCGGGCACGACCGCGCCGAACCTCACCGGCGGCGTCTCCGAGATGCTGCCGAACCACCACATCACCAAGCCGGTGTTCATCGGCGAGATCAAGGACGACGGCCAGTTCGACGTGGTGTGGAAGACCGAAGGGCTGGTTCCCGGCGCGGCGTGGTCGCCCTATCTCGAGGGCTCGAAGGATCTCACGGCCGACTGGGTGAAGCTGAAGTGCGGCAACTACAACACCAAGACGCAGAAATGCGGCGGGTGAGGCGGGGCTGACGCCGGGCAGACGCAGAAGCCGGGGCTCGCCCCCTCCCTGACCCTCCCCCGCAAGCGGGGGAGGGGATCGCGAAGGATGGGTTGAACAGGTGACGTCATTCCCAGCATCCCCGAACAGCGACAGTTGTGAGATGGGGGCCCGAGCCCCGACCTGCTCCCTCCCCCGCGTGCGGGGGAGGGTCGGGGAGGGGGAAGCTCCGCGCGCGGTGCTTTCGATCGTCTTGCTGCTTCTGCTGTCGCTTTTCGCCGGCCTCTCGTCCGCCCGCGCCGATCCCTTCGACGATGCGCTGCAAAAGTTTCTCACCGACTCCTATGCCGACACCGAAGCGGGTGTCGCGGCGCTCGGCGCCGGCGGCGACGTCCGGGCGTTTGCAGTTGTAAAAGCGTTGCAGGACGGCAAGCTCTTGGCCGATCCGGTCGGCCGTCGCGTGCTGATCGAGGACGCCGGCGCCGTGAGGGACGCCGCGACCGGCACGGTCGTCTCGCCGGCGCCTCCGGCCGGCGATCTCAAGCGCGTCCGCCTCAACAACCGGCTGCGCCGCGCCGTCGAGGCGGCGCTCGGCGCGCTGACGTTGCGCGCCCCCGATCCGGCGCGCCGGCTCGACGCCGCCCAGGCGGTGTTCAAGTCGCGCGACGCCGGCGCGCTCGCCGCGGTCGAGGCGGCGCTCGCCGCGGAGACGGCACCGCAGGTGAAGACCGCGCTCGCCGAGGCGCGCGCCGCCATCCTGATCACCAGCGCCGACGCGCCCGAGGTCGCCCGCATCGAGGCCGTCGCCACGTTGCGCGAGCGCGGCGACCAGGCGGCGCTCGCGCTGCTCTCGGCGCTGCCGCCCGGAACGCCCGCGACTGTGCAGGGCGCCGCCGACGGTGCCGCGAGCGCCATCCGCAGCCGCCTGCAGATGTGGGAGACGGCGCAGAACGCCTGGTACGGCATCTCGCTCGGCTCGGTGCTGCTGCTCGCCGCCATCGGGCTCGCCATCACGTTCGGCGTGATGGGCGTGATCAACATGGCGCATGGCGAGATGGTGATGCTTGGCGCCTACACGACCTTCGTGGTGCAGGAGGCGATCCGCCAAAAGGTCCTTTCGCTCTCCATCCCGGGCACCGGCATCGGGTTCTCGCTGCCGCTGCCGGCGGCGCTGACGCTAGACTGGTCGCTCGCCGTCGCGGTGCCGCTCGCCTTCGTGGTCACCGGTCTCATCGGCATCCTGATCGAGAAGAGCGTCATCCGCTTCCTCTACGGCCGCCCGCTGGAGACGCTGCTCGCCACCTGGGGCCTGTCGCTGATCCTGCAGCAGGCGGTACGCACGGCCTTCGGCCCGACCAACAAGGAGGTGAGCAATCCGAGCTGGATGAGCGGCGCCTTCGAGATCGGCCAGCTCGCCATCACCTGGAACCGGCTGTGGATCGTCTGCTTCAGCCTCGCCGTGTTCGCGCTGCTGCTCGCCATGCTGCGCTTCACGCGGCTGGGACTGGAGATGCGCGCCGTGACGCAGAACCGCGCCATGGCGGCCGCGGTCGGCATCCGAACGGCCCGCATCGACGCGCTCACCTTCGGGCTCGGCTCCGGCATCGCCGGCATCGCCGGCGTCGCGCTCTCGCAGATCGACAACGTGTCGCCCAATCTCGGGCAGAGCTACATCATCGACTCGTTCATGGTGGTGGTGTTCGGCGGTGTCGGAAACCTGTGGGGCACGCTGGTCGGCGCCTTCACGCTCGGCATCGCCAACAAGTTTTTGGAACCCTTCGCCGGCGCCGTGCTCGGCAAGATCGCCATCCTGGTGCTGATCATCCTGTTCATCCAGCGCCGCCCGCGTGGCCTCTTCGCGCTGAAGGGAAGGGCGATCGAGGCATGAGCGTGCGTCTGTCTCGGCTTCGTGTCCCGGACGCGGTGCGGCACGCAGTGCCGCACCGTCGAGCCGGGACCCAGGGCGGCACCACGTGGTGTGGCCCCTGGGTCCCCGCTTTCGCGGGGACACGCGGACTGTCGGATGGCGGAGCCGTGCCATGACCCCGCGCGCGCTCGACCGCGGCAGCATCGCGTTCCTGATCGTCGTCGCGGTCGTGGCGATCGCGATCCCCATCCTCAATCTCGCGCTGCCCGAAAGCTCGCCCCTGCACGTGCCGACCTACCTGGTCTCGCTGTTCGGCAAGTATGTCTGCTTCGCCCTGCTGGCGCTCTCGATCGATCTGATCTGGGGCTATTGCGGGATTCTCTCGCTCGGCCACGGGGCTTTCTTCGCGCTCGGCGGCTACGCCATGGGCATGTATCTGATGCGCCAGATCGGCGGGCGCGGCGTCTACGGCAACCCGCTGCTCCCGGACTTCATGGTGTTCCTCAACTGGAAGGAGTTGCCGCTCGCCTGGTGGGGATTTTCTCATTTTCCTTACGCGATGCTGATGGTGCTGCTCGTGCCCGGGCTGCTCGCGCTGGTGTTCGGCTGGTTCGCGTTCAGGAGCCGGGTGACCGGCGTCTATTTCTCGATCATCACCCAGGCGATGACCTTCGCCCTGATGCTCGCCTTCTTCCGCAACGACTTCGGCTTCGGCGGCAACAACGGCCTCACCGACTTCAAAGACATTTTGGGCGCCAACGTGCAGGCGGGCGGCACTCGCGCGGCGCTGTTCGCCGTCTCGTGCCTGGCACTGGCGCTCGGCTACGTCGTCTGCCGCGTGCTGGTGTCGTCGAAATTCGGCATGGTGCTGATCGCCGTCCGCGACGCCGAATCGCGCGCCCGCTTCCTCGGCTATCGGGTCGAGTCCTACAAGCTCGCCGTGTTCGTGATCTCGGCCTGCATGGCGGGCGTCGCCGGCGCCCTCTACGTGCCGCAGGTCGGCATCATCAATCCGGGCGAGTTCTCGCCGGCGAACTCGATCGAGGCCGTGATCTGGGTCGCGGTCGGCGGCCGCGGCACGCTGGTCGGTGCCGTCATCGGGGCGCTGCTGGTCAACTACGCCAAGACCACCTTCACCAGCGGCGCGCTCGCGCCCTACTGGCTGTTCCTGCTCGGCGGCCTGTTCGTCGGGGTGACGCTGTGGCTGCCGCGCGGCATCGTCGGCACGCTCTCGCATTGGCGGGCTCGGCGGCGGGCGGCCGCGGCCGAGACCTCCGCGACGACCGAGACGCCGGTCGACGGCCCGACACCCAAGCCCGCGGCGGCGGAGTGACGAGATGGAGCTCCGCACCACCTCCGCGCTCCTCTATCTCGACGCCGTCAGCGTGTCGTTCGACGGCTTCAAGGCGCTGAACAGCCTGTCGCTCACCATCGCGCCCGGCGAGATGCGCGCCATCATCGGCCCGAACGGCGCCGGCAAGACCACCATGATGGACGTGATCACGGGCAAGACCCGCCCCGACTCGGGCGAGGTGATGTTCGACGGCACCCACGATCTCACGACCATGGACGAGGCCTCGATCGCTGTGCTGGGCATTGGGCGAAAATTCCAGAAGCCGACCGTGTTCGACTCGCACACGGTCGAGGACAATCTCCGTCTCGCGCTGGCCGGCGATCGCCGCGCCCGCACCGCCGTGACATGGCGCGAGACCGCGGCGGCGCGCGAGCGCATCTCCTCGATCCTCGAAACCATCAGGTTGACGGCGGCGCGCACCCGTCTCGCGGGAAGCCTGTCGCACGGCCAGAAGCAGTGGCTGGAGATCGGCATGCTGCTGGCGCAGGATCCGAAACTCCTGCTGGTCGACGAGCCGGTCGCCGGCATGACCGACGCCGAGACGCACCAGACCGCCGAGCTGTTGCGCGCCATCAACGCCGAGAAGACCGTGGTGGTCGTCGAGCACGACATGACCTTCGTGCGCGCGCTGGGCGTCAAGGTCACGGTGCTGCATGAGGGTCGCGTGCTGGCCGAAGGCTCGATCGATCAGGTCTCCGAGAACGAGCGGGTGGTCGAGGTGTATCTGGGACGATGAGGATGGACTGGTCGAAATGATCTGGAGTCGAGACATCCGTGTCGGGGCTACCCCCCTCCCCAGCCCTCCCCCACAAGGGGGGAGGGGGCCGGCTGCGGCATGCGTCCGCTCGATTGCGCGAGGGGGTGATGACCTTGCGGCAGTGAATGGATCTGCGACTCCAGCGTTCCCTCCCCCCTTGTGGTGGAGGGACAGGGAGGGGGGTGAGCGTCGTCGCAAGACGATATTGGTCCGGTTGCTCCCATGCTGAACGTCCAGTCCATCGACCTCTACTACGGCGCCGCGCAGGCGCTGCGGGGCGTCAGCCTCGCGGCCGAGCCCGGCAAGGTGACGTGCGTGCTGGGGCGCAACGGCGTCGGCAAGACGAGCCTCCTGCGTGCCATCGTCGGCCAGCACGCCGTCAAGGCCGGCGTGATCGAGTGGGAGGGCGCCGACATCGCCGGCCTCGCGCCCGACCGGCGCGCCCGCCGCGGCATCGCCTACGTGCCGCAGGGACGCGAGATCTTCCCGCTCCTCACCGTGAAGGAGAATCTCGAGACCGCCTTCGCGGCGCTGCCGCGGCGCGACCGGGCGATCCCGCCGGACGTGTTCAACCTGTTCCCGGTGCTGGCCGACATGCTGGGGCGGCGCGGCGGCGACCTCTCGGGCGGCCAGCAGCAGCAGCTCGCCATCGGCCGCGCCATGGTGATGCGGCCGCGGCTCCTGCTGCTCGACGAGCCGACCGAGGGCATCCAGCCGTCGATCATCAAGGACATCGGCCGCGCCATCGCGTATCTCCGCGACCTCGGCGGCATCGCCATCGTGCTCGTGGAGCAGTATCTCGACTTCGCTCGCGAACTCGGCGATCATTTCGCCGTCATGGATCGCGGCAGCGTCGTCTACGCGGCGGCCCGCGACGATCTCGACGACGGAGCCCTGCGGCGCGCGCTCGCGCTCTGATCGTCGCGCGAGCAGGAGCCGGGGGACCTCTTGAACGAGCAGGCGGCGGGCGGGCGGTTGGACCCGCAAGGCGCGGTCTTCGCGGCCAACCGGGCGACCGGCACGGTCCGGCTCGGCGTCGGCCTGCGCGAGGGCGCCGGCCGCCACACCCAGAGTTGCCGCACCCATGTGTTCGAGGAAGGCTCGCTGCGGGTGCGCTTTCCGAATCCGGTGCGACCCTCGCCCGCGCTCGACGCCGTGCTCGTCAATACGGCGGGCGGCATCGCCGGCGGCGACCGCTCCGACATCGACATTGCGGTGGAGGAGGGGGCCTCGGTCAGGGTCACGACCTCGTCCGCCGAGAAGGTCTACCGCGCGACGGGCGCGCCGGCGCACATGCAGGTCAGGCTCACGGTCGGCCGCGGCGGGAACCTCGCCTGGATGCCGCGCGAGATGATCCTGTTCGATCGCGCGCGCCTCGCCCGCACCATCGACGTCGATCTCGCCGACGACGCCCGGCTGCTGCTGGCCGAGGCCGTGGTGTTCGGCCGCACCGGCATGGACGAGGCCGTGCACGAAGGCTGGTTCTCGGACCGCTGGCGGGTGCGCCGCGCCGGCCGGCTCGTCTACGCCGAGACCATGCGGCTCGACGGAGCGATCGCGCAGACCTTGCGCGAGCCGGCCGTGGCGGGGGGTGGCGTCGCCGTCGCGGTCATTCTTCTGATGCCGGCCGACGAGGCCTTCGTCGCGGCGCTTCGCGGGTGCGAGGGGCTGCGCGGAGAGGTCGGCGCGTCGTCGTGGAACGGCATCACGGCGGTGCGGTTCTGCGCGCCGGATGGCGAGAGCCTGCGCTACGATCTCGCGACGGCGCTCCCCCTGGCGCTCGACGGCCCGCTGCCGCCGCTGTGGCTCAACTGATCAGATACGGATTCCTGCGATGCATCTCACACCGCGTGAAAAGGACAAGCTCCTGATCGCCACGGCCGCCATGGTGGCGCGCCGGCGCCTGGAGCGCGGCGTCAAGCTCAACCACCCGGAGGCGGTCGCGCTGATCTCCGACTTCATCCTGGAGGGAGCGCGCGACGGCCGCACCGTCGCCGAGCTGATGGCGGCCGGCGCCACGGTGCTGACACGCGCCCAGGTGATGGACGGCATCCCGGAGATGATCCCCGAGATCCAGGTCGAGGCGACGTTTCCGGACGGCTCCAAGCTCGTCACCGTCCACGATCCGATCCGCTGAGCGATCCTGATGATGGTTCTTGCGCGCGGCCTGGTGGTGTCCGTGCTCGCTTTCGCTGCGGCCGGCGTCGGGCCGCTCGCGGCGCATGACGGGCCGATCGAGACGACACCGCCGGACGAGCGGGATCTGTGGATCTCGCTCGGCGCCCGTGTGCACGGCGGCTTCGGCTCGCTGATCGCCGCCGGCATCCGGATCGGCGACGACGCCCGCCAGAAGCTCGGGGCGGCGCCGCGCGAGCTCGACGTGACGTATCACACCAGCCCCGGTGCGCCGTGCCCGTGTATGGTCGACGGCGTGATGATCGCGACCCGCGCCTCGCCCGGCCAGGCGAGCCTGCGGGTCGCCGACACGCCGGCCGGCGACGGCCTGTTCGGTCGCGTGATCATCCGCCACAAACCGAGCGGCCGCACGCTGGACTACGCCGTGCCGGCGGCGATCTGGCCACGCCTGCGCGACATCAACAAGGAGCCGACCGGCATCGCACGCTGGGACGCCGTGATGGCGATCCCGGCGGCCGAGATGATGACGGTGCGCGAGCTGCCGCCCGCGTCGCCGGCGTCGACACCGTGAAGGCGAGACAGACAGGGCGACACGTGAAGGAGACATCATGATCCCGGGCGAGATCGTCACGGCCGAAGGCGACATCACGCTGAATGCCGGTCGCGAGACCGTGACGCTCACGGTGATGAACACGGGCGACCGGCCGATCCAGGTCGGCTCGCACTACCACTTCTTCGAGACCAACCCGGCGCTGCGCTTCGATCGCGACAAGGCGCGCGGCTTCCGGCTCGACATCGCCGCCGGAACGGCGGTGCGGTTCGAGCCCGGCCAGTCGCGACAGGTGACGCTGGTCGCGATCGCCGGCGCCCGCACCGTCTATGGTTTCAGGCAGGACGTGATGGGCCCGCTCTGATGGTCGATGCGCCAGCCCACGCCGCGCAGTACTGCGAGCAGATGCAGTATCAGCTCGATTTCAGATGCGCGGAGCATGCGGACCCGTTCGACTGCCCGGACGCGCTGATCGTCTACTCCGAGAGATTCGACGAGTACGGGCTGATCGTCCACGACGGCGGACCGTCCTACGTCGTCATCGCCTACTGTCCCTGGTGCGGCGCCAAGCTGCCGGAGAGCCAGCGCGACCGCTGGTTCGACGAGATCGAGGCGCTGGGTCTGGACTCCTCCGACACCGAAGCGCTTCCCGAGAAATACCGTTCCGGGGCATGGCGCATGCCCGTCACGAGCGGATGACAGGCACACCGAAAGCAGGCACATCGACATGGCCGTGAAAATCGAGCGTTCCGCCTATGCCGGCATGTTCGGCCCCACCACGGGCGACCGCGTGCGGCTCGCCGACACCGAGCTGTTCATCGAGGTCGAGCGCGACCTCACCACCTATGGCGAGGAGGTGAAGTTCGGCGGCGGCAAGGTGATCCGCGACGGCATGGGCCAGAGCCAGATCGCCAACCGCGACGGTGCCGTCGACACCGTGATCACCAACGCCCTGATCGTCGACCACTGGGGGATCGTGAAGGCCGATGTGGGGATCAGGCAGGGCCGCATCGCCGCGATCGGCAAGGCTGGCAATCCCGACATCCAGCCGAACGTGACGATCGTGATCGGTCCCGGCACCGAGGTCATCGCCGGCGAAGGAAAGATCCTCACGGCCGGCGGCTTCGACACCCACATCCATTTCATCTGTCCGCAACAGGTCGAGGACGCGCTGATGTCCGGCGTCACCTCGCTGCTCGGTGGCGGCACCGGGCCGGCGGCCGGCACCAACGCGACCACTTGCACGCCGGGGCCGTGGCACATCGCCCGGATGATCCAGGCGGCCGACGCGTTCCCGGTCAATCTCGGCTTCGCCGGCAAGGGCAACGCCTCGCGGCCCGCCGCGCTGGTCGAGATGATCGAGGCCGGCGCCTGTGCGCTCAAGCTGCACGAGGACTGGGGCACCACGCCGGCCGCGATCGACTGCTGCCTGTCGGTGGCCGACGAGCACGACGTGCAGGTGATGATCCACACCGACACGCTCAACGAGTCGGGCTTCGTCGAAGACACGATCGCGGCGTTCAAGGGCCGCACCATCCACGCCTTCCACACCGAGGGGGCCGGCGGCGGCCACGCCCCCGACATCATCAAGGTGGCGGGCCTGCCGAACGTGCTGCCGTCGTCGACCAATCCGACGCGGCCGTTCACCCGGAACACCATCGACGAGCATCTCGACATGCTGATGGTGTGCCACCATCTCGATCCGTCGATCGCCGAGGATCTCGCCTTCGCCGAGAGCCGTATCCGGAAAGAGACGATCGCGGCCGAGGACATTCTGCACGATCTCGGCGCGCTCTCGATGATGTCGTCGGATTCGCAGGCGATGGGCCGCATCGGCGAGGTGATCATCCGCACCTGGCAGACCGCCGACAAGATGAAGAAGCAGCGCGGCCGGCTGCCCGGCGAGAGCGGCGACAACGACAATCTGCGGGTCCGGCGCTACGTCGCCAAGTACACGATCAACCCGGCGATCGCCCACGGCGTCGCCAATCACATCGGCTCGGTGGAACCGGGAAAGCTCGCCGATCTCGTCCTGTGGTCGCCGGCCTTCTTCGGCGTCAAGCCCGACTGCATCATCAAGGGCGGCTCGATCGTCGCCGCGCCGATGGGCGATCCGAACGCCTCGATCCCGACGCCGCAGCCCGTCCACTACCGCCCGATGTTCGCCGCCTTCGGCCGCTCGCTCACCGCGTCGTCGGTGGTGTTCGTGTCGAAGGCGGCCGCGATCTCGGGGCTGCGTGAAAAGCTCGGGACGGCGAAGGAGCTCGTCGCCGTGGAGAACACCCGCGCGATCGGCAAGGCGAGCCTGATCCACAACGGCGCGACGCCGAGGATCGACGTCGACCCCGAGACCTACGAGGTGCGGGCCGACGGCGAGCTCCTCACCTGCGCGCCCGCCGAGGTCCTGCCGATGGCGCAGCGGTATTTCTTGTTCTGATCATTTCTGACGCGACACGCAGGTTTGTTTCCGCTCGCCCCTGCGAAGGCGGGGACCCAGGGACTCCACAGGATGGCGCGCCTGGATGCCCGCCTTCGGGCATGAGCGGAGCGTTGGCGAGTGCTGTCGGCACGTTGCCGGCTCCCTCATCCGCGGCTTCCCCCCACCCCCGAC
>NZ_NHSK01000308.1 GCF_016653355.1 Rhodoplanes elegans
CGATCGCGACGTTGTCGTCGGCATGCACCTGGATGCGGAGCGGCTTGGTCCGCGTCGCGGGGTGGGGCGGAGTCGATGGCGGACATGGGCGGACTCGGTCACCCGTCCGGGAGTGGCGGGCGGGTCATCATACGTCTTATGAAAAAGAGTGCAAGCCGCCTCTTCCGTCGTGCGCAAGAATTCAGTATTACTTCGGATTGAGGCGCCATCCTTGCTGCGGCACTTGTTTTCCGACCTGTCTCGTCGCCGCTCCAATCATACGACGACCGATGTTTTTCCTGCTGGCCGATCCAGCAGGCGTGTTCGCCGCTCGTTCGCCACGGAGTCGAGATCATGACCACCGAAGCCGCGACCCGGACCAAGCCGCTCCGCATCCAGGTGCATGCCGACGACAACGTCGCGATCGTCGCCAACTCCGGCGGCCTGGCGGCCGGCACCGTGTTCGACGACGGGCTGACGCTGATCGATCACGTCCCGCAGGGCCACAAGGTGGCGCTCGCGGACATTCCGGACGGCGGCATCGTGCGCCGTTACGGCGAGGTGATCGGATACGCCGGCCGTGCGCTGCCGAAAGGCTCGTGGATCGACGAGTTCGCGCTGCAGCTCCCGCAGCCGCCCGAGCTGGAGAAGCTGCCGCTCGCGAACCGCGTGCCGCCCGATCTGCCGCCGCTCGAGGGCTACACGTTCGACGGCTACCGCAATCCCGACGGCTCGGTCGGCACCCGCAACATTCTCGGCATCTCCAGCAGCGTCCACTGCGTCGCCGGCACGGTCGATTACGTGGTGCGGCTGATCAAGGAGCGCCTGCTGCCGCGCTACCCCAACGTCGACGACGTGGTCGGCCTCAACCATCTCTACGGCTGCGGCGTCGCCATCAATGCGCCGGCCGCCGTGGTGCCGATCCGGGCGCTGCAGAACATCGCGCTCAACCCGAACTTCGGCGGCGAGATCATGGTGATCTCGCTCGGCTGCGAGAAGCTGCAGCCGGAGCGCCTCGTGCCCGAGGCTTACGAAGGCGCGGCGGACGACACGATCGTTCGCATGCAGGACGAGCGCTTCACCGGTTTCGGCGCGATGGTCGACGCGATCCTGGCCGCCGCCGAGACGCATCTGAAGACGCTGAATGCTCGCCGGCGCGAGCCGGTGCCGGCCTCGGAGCTGGTCGTCGGCATGCAGTGCGGCGGCTCCGACGCCTTCTCGGGCGTCACGGCGAACCCGGCGGTGGGCTTCTGCTCGGACCTTCTGGTGCGGGCCGGCGCCACCGTGATGTTCTCCGAGGTGACCGAGGTGCGCGACGCCGTGCATCTGCTGACGCCGCGCTGCAGGACCGAGGCGGTCGGCCGCGCGCTGATCCGCGAGATGGCGTGGTACGATCGCTATCTCGCCGCCGGCGAGACCGACCGCAGCGCCAATCCGTCGCCCGGCAACAAGAAGGGCGGCCTCGCCAACATCGTCGAGAAGGCGCTCGGCTCGATCGCCAAGTCGGGCACGAGCCCGATCTCGGCCGTGCTGGCGCCGGGCGAGAAGGCGACCACCAAGGGCCTGATCTTCGCGGCGACGCCGGCCTCGGACTTCGTCTGCGGCACCATGCAGCTCGCGTCGGGCATCACGCTGCAGGTGTTCACCACCGGGCGCGGCACCCCCTACGGGCTCGCCGCCGTGCCGGTGATCAAGATGGCCACCACCAAGGACCTGTCGGCGCGCTGGCACGACCTGATCGACATCGACGCCGGCCGCATCGCCACCGGCGAGAAGACCATCGAGGAGATCGGGTGGGAGCTGTTCCATCTGCTGCTCGACGTCGCCTCGGGCCGCAAGAAGCCGTGGTCCGACCATTGGGGCCTGCACAACGCGCTCGCCGTGTTCAACCCCGCGCCGGTGACCTGAGCGCCGCCGCGCCGTCCAGTCCTCGCCAGAAGGTGATCACGTCCAGCTCGTCAGTTCCAGCTCGAAAGTTCCAGATCGTCAGTTCGAGAGACTCGTCCATCCACGTCTGCTTCCGAAAAAGTCAGCCTGGAGATCGCCAATGATCCATCGTGACGACGACCCCACCGATCGAACGACCACGTCCCGCCGCACCGTGCTGGCCGGCCTCGGCGCCGCTGCCGTGGTGGCCTCCGCGTCGCCGGCCGGCGCCGGCTGGGAGCCCTCCACCCGCATCCCGGACCCGGCGATCAAGATCCTCGACCCGTCGTTCCGCAAATACTGGGTGTCGTCCGCCACCATCGAGCGCATCGCCACCGGCCAGCGCTGGGCCGAGGGGCCGGTGTGGATGGGCGACTGGCGCTGCCTCTTGTGGAGCGACGTGACCGGCGACGCGATCATGCGCTGGGACGAGATCACGGGCGAGGTGACGCCGTATCGCAAGCCGGCGAATTTCTCCAACGGCAACACGCGCGATCGCGCCGGGCGCCTCGTCACCTGCGAGCACACGACGCGGCGCGTGGTGCGCACCGAGATCGGGGGCGCCATCACGGTGGTCGCCGACAAGTTCGAGGGCAAGCCGTTCAACTCGCCCAACGACGTCGTCTCGCATTCGGACGGCTCGATCTGGTTCACGGATCCGGCCTTCGGTCCCAACCCGTCCGAGCGCATGGCGAAGCCGGAGATGCCGCACACCGTCTACCGGGTGGCGCCGGACGGCCGCGTCACGGCGATGGCGACCGACATCGTCGGCCCCAACGGCCTGTGCTTCTCGCCCGACGAGTCGAAGCTCTACGTGATCGAGGCGCGGACCACGCCGCGAAAAATCCGGGTGTTCGACGTCGTCGAGAAGGGAACGAAGCTCGCGAACAGCCGCGTCCTGCTCGACTGCGACGGAACCGCGGACGGCCTGCGCTGCGACGCCGACGGCAATCTGTGGTGCGGCTGGGGGCAGGGGACCGACGAGCTCGACGGCGTGCGGGTGATCAACCCCGACGGCAAGGCGATCGCCCACATCTCGCTGCCCGAGCGGTGCGCCAATGTCTGCTTCGGCGGCATCAATCACGACCGCCTGTTCATGGCGGCGACCCACTCGATCTACTCCCTGATGACCAATGCGCGCGGCACCACCCTCTGGTGAGGCGCCGACAAGACGCAGCCCGAGACGGAAGAACATTCGAGATCAGATAAACCCCCGGGAGAAACGCGATATGACGACAGACCTCAGCCGCCGCACGCTGCTCGCGCTCGCGGGCGGCGGCGCGACGCTCGCTCTCTTTCCCGCGCCGGCCTTCGCGGCGTGGCCCGACAAGGCCGTCACCGTGGTGGTGCCGTTCCCGCCCGGCGGCTCGACCGACATGGTCGCCCGCCAGGTCGGCCAGAAGCTCAACGAGCGGCTCGGGCAGCCCTTCGTGATCGAGAACCGCTCCGGCGCCACCGGCGCCATCGGAGCGACCTCGGTCGCGCGCGCCCAGCCGGACGGCTACACGTTCATGGTGGCGTCGATCGGCGTCTACGCGACCAACCCGTTCCTGCAGCCGAAGCTGCAGTACGATCCGCTGAAGGATTTCGACCTTCTCACGGTGGCGGTGCGGGCCCCGAACGTGCTGGTCGCCAATCCGAAGTTCCCGGCCAACACGGTTGCCGAGCTGGTCGCCGAGCTGAAGAAGAAGCCCGGCAAGATCTCCTTCGCGAGCTCGGGCGCCGGCTCGTCCGACCATCTCACCGCGGCGCTGTTCTGGCAGAAGACCGGGACGACCGGCCTGCACGTGCCGTATCGCGGCGGTGCGCCGGCGATCAGCGATCTCGTCGCCGGGCACGTCGACGTGTCGTTCCAGAACATCAACGCGGTGATCAGCCAGATCAAGGGCGGCAACCTGAAGGTGCTCGCCGTGACGGGCGACAAGCGCTCGCCGCTTCTGCCCAACATCCCGACCCTGTCGGAGGCGGGCGTGTCGGGGGCCGACGTGTTCTCGTGGCAGGCGATCGCCGCGCCCAAGGGCCTGCCGGCCGACGTGAAGACGAAGCTGCACGCCGAGATCGTCGCGTCGCTCAACGCCCCCGACGTGCGCCCGCGCATGGAGGAGCTCGGCTTCGAGATCGTCGCCAACACACCGGACGAGTTCCGCGCCTTCCTGGTGCAGGAGCTCGCCCGGTGGAAGGAGGTCATCGAGGTGGGGAAGATCTCGCTGGAGTGAGATCGAGAGGAGCGACTGGGTCTTGGTCATTCCGGGGCGCCGCGCAACGGCGAACCCGGAATCCAGGCCGGATGTCGACGTGTGTCGCTGGATTCCGGGTTCGCGGACCTCACGGTCCGCGCCCCGGAATGACGGGAATCGGACGAGACGCGCGCCCGAGATTGGCGCTGCGCAGGAGAGAGACGACGCCATGACCACCAAGGATGCGGCCACCGTGAAGAGCACCCCGGTCGTCACCGGGCTGCGGGTCGTGCCGGTCGCCGGCCGCGACAGCATGCTGCTGAACCTCAGTGGCGCGCATGGGCCGTTCTTCACCCGCAACCTCGTGATCATGACCGACTCGTCCGGCCACACCGGTGTCGGCGAGGTGCCGGGCGGCGAGGCGATCCGCAAGACCCTGGAGGACGCGACGCCGCTCGTCGTCGGCCAGCCGATCGGCGCCTACAACGCGATCCTCAACGGCGTGCGAAAAACCTTCGCCACGCGCGATGCCGGCGGTCGTGGCTTCCAGACCTTCGACCTGCGCGTCACCATCCACGCTGTCACGGCGCTCGAGTCGGCGCTGCTCGATCTGCTCGGCCAGCATCTCGGCGTGCCGGTGGCGGCGCTGCTCGGCGAGGGCCAGCAGCGCGACGCCGTCGAGGTCCTCGGCTATCTGTTCTATGTCGGCGACCGCAACAAGACGCCGCTGCCCTACGAGGCGCCGCCCGCAAAGGGCGACGACTGGCAGAAGCTCCGGCACGAGGTCGCGCTGACGCCGGAGGCCGTGGTGCGGCTCGCCGAGGCGACCGAGGCCCGCTACGGGTTCCGCGACTTCAAGCTGAAGGGCGGCGTGCTCGCCGGCGACGAGGAGGTCGCGGCCGTCACGGCCCTCAAGCAGCGGCTTCCGGAGGCGCGCATCACGCTCGATCCGAACGGCGCCTGGCATCTCGCCGAGGCGATCCGGCTGTGCCGCGGCCTCGGTCACGTGCTCGCCTATGCCGAGGATCCGTGCGGCTCCGAGGGTAACTTCTCGGGCCGCGAGGTGATGGCGGAGTTCCGCCGCGCCACGGGGCTGCCGACCGCCACCAACATGATCGCCACCGACTGGCGCGAGATGGTGCATTCGCTCGTGCTGCAGTCGGTCGACATCCCGCTCGCCGATCCGCATTTCTGGACCATGCAGGGCTCGGTGCGGGTGGCGCAGACCTGCCGCGACTTCGGCCTCACCTGGGGCTCGCACTCCAACAACCATTTCGACGTGTCGCTCGCCATGTTCACGCATGTGGCGGCGGCGGCGCCCGGCCGCGTCACGGCGATCGACACCCACTGGATCTGGCAGGACGGCCAGTTCCTCACCCGCGATCCGCTGCAGATCAAGGGCGGCAAGATCGCCGTGCCGACGGTGCCGGGCCTCGGCGTCACGCTCGACATGGATGCCGTCGAAAAAGCATACCGGCTCTACCAGGAGCACGGCCTCGGCGCCCGCGACGACGCGGTCGCGATGCAGTACCTGATCCCGGGGTGGACGTTCGACCGCAAGAAGCCCTGCCTGGTGCGCTGATTCTCGTGCGCTGAAACCACGCGCTCTCTCGGGCGCGCTCACTCCCGCAAGACCGACGGACCCACGATGACCACGCCCTACTGTCCATTCCCAAATCAGTTCCGCGCCGACATCCGGTCCGGCAAGACCGTGATCGGCTGCTGGGCTTCCCTGGCGAGCCCGATCACCACCGAGATTCTCGGTCTCGCCGGCTTCGACTGGATTCTTCTGGACGCCGAGCATTCGCCCAACGACGTGCTGTCGCTGGTGCCGCAGCTGATGGCGCTCAAGGACAGCGCCTCGGCGCCGGTCGTGCGGCCGCCGTGGAACGAGCCCGTGATCCTCAAGCGGCTGCTCGACGTCGGCTTCCACAACTTCCTCATTCCCTACATCGAGAGCGTCGAGGAGGCCGAGCGCGCCGTCGCCTCCACGCGCTATCCGCCGGCGGGCATTCGCGGCGTCTCCATCGCCCAGCGCAGCAACAACTACGGCACGCTGAATCCGAAGGGCTACTTCCCGGGCATCAACGACAACATCACGGTGCTGCTGCAGATCGAGACCCGCAAGGGCGTCGAGGCCGTGGACGCGATCGCTGCCGTGGACGGCGTCGATGGCATCTTCGTTGGGCCGAACGACCTCGCCGCCGCCTACGGGCATCTGGCGAACCCCGCGCATCCCGAGGTGCAGGAGGTGATCAGGCACATCTTCGATCGCGCCCGCGCGGCCGGCAAGGCGGCCGGCATCCTCACCGGCGTCGAGGCGGAGGCGCGTCGCTATCTCGAGTGGGGCGCCACCTTCGTCGCGGTCGGCAGCGACCTCGGCCTGTTCCGCGGCGCCACGCAGGCGCTGCGCGACAAGTTCAAGGCGGGCTGAGGCCCGCTGTCTGCATGTCGATCACGACCGATCCAGAGTCTCTCCGTCACCCTGAGGTGGTCGCGCGACGCGCGACCCTCGAAGGGCGACGGTCGAGGCGCCCGGGCGTGCATCCTTCGAGGCCCGGCTGCGCCGGACACCTCAGGATGACGGTCGTCGTCGGTGGTCGCGGCGAGTGACGGACTGTTCAAACAAACCGCGCCGCGTGGCGGCGCACCTCCGAAGGAGAGACACATGAGCAAGATCGGCTTCGTCGGCCTGGGCATCATGGGCACGCCGATGGCGGGCCACCTGATCGCCGCCGGTCATCAACTGTTCCTCTACGACCTGCGGCCGCCGAAGGCCGAGCTGACCGACAAGGGCGGCGTCGCCTGCGCGTCGGGCAAGGAGGTCGCCGAGAAGTCCGACATCGTCTTCGTGATGGTGCCGGACACGCCCGACGTCGGCGCCGCGCTGTTCTCGGAGAACGGCATCGCGGCCGGCCTGTCGAAGGGCAAGATCGTCGTCGACATGAGCTCGATCTCGCCGGTCGAGACCAAGGAGTACGCGGCGAAGATCGAGGCGCTCGGCTGCGAGTATCTCGACGCGCCGGTGTCGGGCGGCGAGGTCGGCGCCAAGCAGGCCTCGCTGACCATCATGGTCGGCGGCAAGGACGCGGTGTTCGCCACCGTGAAGCCGCTGTTCGAGCTGATGGGCAAGAACATCACGCTGGTCGGCGGCACCGGCGCGGGCCAGACCTGCAAGGTGGCGAACCAGATCATCGTCGCGCTGACCATCGAGGCGGTCGGCGAGGCGCTCCTGTTCGCCGCCAAGGCGGGCGCCGATCCGGCCAAGGTGCGTCAGGCCCTGATGGGCGGCTTCGCCAACTCGCGCATCCTCGAGGTGCACGGCGAGCGCATGGTGAAGCGCAACTTCGAGCCGGGCTTCCGCATCGCCCTGCATCAGAAGGACCTGAACCTCGCCCTCTCGGCGGCCCGCAAGATGGGCCTGAGCCTGCCGAACACGGCGACCGCGCAGGAGCTGTTCAACGCCTGCGCGGCCCACGGCGGCAGCGCCTGGGACCACTCCGGCATGGTGAAGGCGCTGGAGATGCTCGGCAACTTCGAGATCGGGCAGAAGAGCTGATCGAGGCGGAGCGTCGCCGTCTGAGTTCGTCCTCATGGTGAGGAGCGATCCGAAGGATCGCGTCTCGAACCATGTGGCCCCCTTCCGGGGCCGCCCTCACCCTTCGAGACGGCCGCTTCGCGGCCTCCTCAGGATGAGGGCGGAACGGGAGCTGACGTCGCCTGTTGCGACCGCCGTCCGGCCGACCGCTTCTCCTGGCGGGGACCGGGCGGTGACTGCCAGACGCGCCGCGGTCCGGCGCGGTCGGTCACTGCGGCCGGGCGAGAGCCCGGCCATTTTTTCAGATCAGCTTCTGTCGTGACGAAACGGTCCCGAGTTCCGCTCGTCCCCGCGAAGGGGCTAGGGCATGCATCGCGTGCCACGCATAGGAGCGTCATGCGCGGGCTCGACCCGCGCATCCATCACCTTCACCAAAAAGCGTCCTCTCGCAGAGAGATGGAGCGCCGGGTCAAGCCCGGCGATGACGTCGGAGTGAGCCGCCGGCAGGGGCGACACGGCGCGACGCTCCTGGATGCCCGCCTTCGCGGGCATGAGCGGAGTATGGGGCCGCTTTCAATCGAAACTACAAGTCGCGCCCCGGGACGGCCGCGCTCACCACTCCAGGCTCTTGCCGTCGTAGTTGAAGAAGCCGCCGGTCTTGTCGATCGTCAGGTCGTCGATCACGCCGACGATGCCGCGGGTCGACTGGGCGACGGTCAGGGCCGCGCCCTTGCCGCCCATGTCGGTCTTCACCCAGCCCGGATGCACGACCGCGACGGCGATGCCCATCGGCCGCAGCTCGGCGGCCAGCCCCTGCATCACCTTGTTCACGGCGGCCTTCGACGTGCGATAGGCGACGTCGCCGGCGCCGCCGCCGGAGAGCTGGCCCATGATGCTCGACACCGTGACGATGCGCGGCCGCTCGCCGCGGCGCAGGTTCGGCAGCAGCGCCTGGGCGACGCGCAGCGGCGCCAGCGTGTTGATGGCGAGCGTCTGCGCGAAGCCGTCGAAATCCATGTCGAGCGCGCCCTGGCGGTCCGGGCCGCGCACGCCGGCATTGTTGATCAGCACGTCGATCGCCTGCCCGTCGAGGCTGCCTGCGAGCTTTGCCACCGAATCCTGGTCGCCGACGTCGAGCCGGTGGGTCGTGATCAGCTCCGGATGACGCGCGGCGAGCGCGGCGAGGTCGGGCGCGGCGGGATCGCGGGCGCAGGCGAGCACGCGATCGCCGCGGGCAGCGAGCCGCTCGACGAGGCCGAGGCCGATGCCGCGGCTCGCGCCGGTGATCAGAAACGTGGTCATGTGGTTGCTCCAGCGAATGCGGCGACCGGCCGCGTCGCTTGCGCGAGCCAGTCGCGGGTCGTGGTGTCGAGCGCGGGCGACAGCGTCTCCCGCACCCTTGCGTGATAGGCGTCGAGCCAGGCGATCTCGTCGGCGCTCATCAGATCCGCCGCGACGAGGCGCAGATCGATCGGCGCCAGCGTCAGCGTCTCGAAGGCGTTCAGCGGCTTCTCGGCGCCCGGCACGGCGGGCGCCTCGGTCACCAGCAGCAGATTCTCGATCCTGATCCCGTAGGCGCCGGTCTTGTAGTAGCCGGGCTCGTCGGAGAGGATCATGCCGCGCATCAGCGGCGTGGTGCCGAGCTTGGAGATGCGGGCCGGGCCCTCGTGCACCGAGAGGTAGCTGCCGATGCCGTGGCCGGTGCCGTGGTCGAAGTCGAGTCCGGCCGCCCACAGGAACATGCGGGCGAGGCTGTCGAGCTGGGCGCCCGTGATGCCGTCCGGGAAGACGGCGCGGGCGACCGCGATGTGGCCCTTCAGCACGCGGGTGAAGCGGTCGCGCATCTCGTCGCTCGGCGGGCCGATCGCGACCGTGCGGGTCACGTCCGTGGTGCCGTCGACATACTGGGCGCCGGAGTCGATCAGGAACAGCTCGCCCAGCGCCAGCCGCCGGTTGGTCCGCCGCGTCACCCGGTAGTGGACGATGGCGCCGTTCGGGCCGGCGCCCGCGATGGTCGGGAACGACACGTCCTCGAGCAGCCCCGAGTCGGCGCGGAACTGCTCCAGCGCCTCGACGGCGTCGATCTCGGTCGGCAGCCCGTCCGCGACGCCGTCGCGGCAGGCGCCGTCGAGCCAGGCGAGGAAGCGCACGAGGGCGAGGCCGTCGCGGCGATGCGCGGCGCGGGCGCCGTCGATCTCGGTCGGGTTCTTCACCGCCTTCATCAGGGCGATCGGATCGGCGCCGCGCGAGACCTGGCCGCCGGCCGCGGTGACGATACGGGCGATGGCGTCGGCGCCAGTCGCGTCGTCGATCCGGATCGTCGCGCCGGTGGCGGCGAGGCGGGCGAGGTCGGGCTCGAAGGCGTCGGGACCGGGCAGGTCGGCGAGGCCGGCGAGCGCCTCGCGCACCGCCGGCTCGATCTTGCCCGGGTCGACATGGAGGCTCGGGCGGCCGTCGGCCGGCACGATGGCGGTCGCCAGCGGCAGCGGCGTGTGGGCGACGTCGCTGCCGCGGATGTTGAACAGCCAGGCGACCGCGTGCGGATCGGAGACCACCAGGGCGGCCAGGCGGCCGGCGGCGAGCTCGCCGCGCAGGCGGGCGAGCTTGTCGGTCGCGGCCTCGCCGGCATGCCGGGTGTCGTGGATCACCACGGGGCCGCGCGGCGGCGCCGGCCGGTCGGTCCACACCGCGTCGAGCGGGTTGGTCTCGACCGGCACCAGCGTGCCGCCGGCCTGCGCGCAGGCGCTCGCGAGCTTCTCGGCGCCCCGCACCGTGTGGAGCCAGGGGTCGTAGCCGAGCCGGCGGCCGGCCGGCAGGTTCGCCTCGATCCAGTCCGACGGCGGCGTGTCGGTGAGATGGGCGATCTCGAACAGGGCGGGGTCGACCTGCTCGGCCGCCTGCAGGGTGTAGCGGCCGTCGACGAACAGCACGGCGCGGTCGGCGAGCACGATGGCGGCGCCGGCCGAGCCGGTGAAGCCGGTGAGCCAGGCGAGCCGCTCGTCGCAGGGGGCGACATACTCGTTCTGCCAGCGGTCGGCGCGCGGGACGACGAAGCCGTCGAGGTCTCGGCGCGCCAGCTCGTCGCGCAGCGCCGCGAGGCGCGGTCGTGTCGCGGCCGGATCGGCCGGATCGTCGAAGCTCTGGAATCGGGAGGGCATGGCGGCAAGCTATCGGGGCCGGCGCAGCGCGGCAATGCCGCCAGCCGAGCCGGAGGTGCCGATGGCGGATCGCCGCGACGATCCGCTGCAGCGATCCGCCGCGACCGATCTCCCGCGCCACGGCATGGCTGCCATGCGGCCCGGATGTCGCTCCCGAATGAAAATGCGCGACGGGGCAGCGGGGCGAAACGGGCGCGGTGCGCAACCATGCCGTCGCGAGCATTCGTGTCGCGGCGCCGGACCCGGCCCGCGGCGGCTGTCCGGCGCCCTCTTCACGGCTCTCGAACGCGGAGCTAACCTTCGGAAAAACAAGACGATACCACAGGGACGACCAGGGAGGCCGTCGTTCGAAAGGAACGATCGCCATGTCGATTCTCAGCCTGAACCACGTCGGTTCGCTCGCGGACGGCAAGCCGGTTCCCCACGAGACCCTGCTCGATCGCCTCTTCCGGGCGCTCTACCGGGCCCGGATGGCCCAGGCCGAACGCGTCATCGACCATTATTGCCCGATGGTCCGGCAGGCCGGCATTCCCGCGCCGGGCGATCCGCCGAGCCGTCGGCTGCACTGATCCTCGACCGAAGGGGCGGCAGCCCGCCGACGTGGGCCGGGGGATGCCCCGATCCGCGCGGCAGGCTGCGCCACGGCGAGGATTGCTCACGGCCCATATTGCATTGCAACAAAGCCGCCGCGGATCGCCCCGCGGCTCCCGGCCTGCGACCACAAGTCTGGCTAGCCGAATCTGGTCAATTCTCGCAATGAGAGAGAACTCTTCTCTCCATGTGAAAGAACATTTCACCCTTGCGACAAAAGCGGGTCCGAATCCGGGTTTTCCCGCTGTCGCGAGTCGGTCCGGATCCCTATGTTGGCGATGCAGCAAAAAACACTGCAGTGCAGAAAATCGCTGCTGAAGCACGGGCAGGAGACCGACTGGAGGGCGCAGACCAAAAAGGATCATGCGCCATGCCCACTGACAACAGCCCCGAAAAAGCCGCGGCCGTTTCGCCGTTCGCTCCGTACTACGCGTTTTTCGCCGATTTTTACGAAGCCCAGATCACCAACGCCAAGCACGTGCTCGATTATCACCTCGCCATGGTGAAGAGCTTCGGCCGCGTCAACGAGGACTTCCACTCGTACGTGGTCGGCAGCGCCATCGAGGCGCCGGATGCCGTCGCGCGCGCCTGGGCGATGCGCTACACGGCCGGCGGCCTGTCACCCTCGGCGTAAGACCAGCGTCGCCCATCCGTCGAGGGTGAGGCGGCCGACCAGGCGGAGCCCCTGCGCCCGATAGGCCGCGAGGGCCGCGTTCGCCTGCGACGCCAGCAGCCCCGACAGGATCACGACTCCGCCCGGCCCGAGCGCTCCCGCGATCGGCCGGGCGAGCCTTTTCAGCGGCCCGAGCAGGATGTTGGCGAAGACCAGCCGGGCCTTTCCGCGCTCGCGGAATGCCGGTGCCGTCAGCCCGGCGCCGATCGCCAGCGCGACGAAGCCTCCGGCCCGGTTGAGCCGCACATTGTCGCGCGCCACCCGGACGGCGGCCGGATCGATGTCGCTCGCCAGCACGGGCCGGCGCAGCGCGCGGGCCGCCGCGATCGCCAGCACGCCGGTGCCGGTGCCGATGTCGAGGATCGCCGATCCGCGCCGCTGCCGGGAGCCGGCGCGCCGCCGCACAGGGCGGGGCTTTTCCGTCTTCAGCAGGCGGTCGAGCGCAACGAGGCAGCCGCGCGTCGTGCCGTGATGGCCGGTGCCGAAGGCGAGCGCCGCGTCGATCTCGATGGCGATGCGATGGCGCGCCACCCGGGCCCGGTCGTGGGCGCCGTGGACGACGAAGCGGCCGGCCGGCACGGGAGCGAGCCCCTCCAGCGAGGCGGCGACCCAGTCCTTCTGCGTCAGCGTCTCGAAAACGAGACCCGCCGCGGTCTCCGGATCGGCGGCGAGCGCCACCAGGTCGCGCACCGCCGCCTCGTCGGGGGCGTGCTCGAAATAGACCTCGACGCCCCAGCTCTTCTCGTCCGGCATCTCGAAAGCCGCGACCGCGGTCTCCTCCGGATCGAAGCTCTCGCCGAGGAGGTCGGCGATGCGGCGCGCCTGCGCCTCGGTGGTGACGAGGCGGGCGACCGTGGAGGGCCGGGCGGGCTGGAGTCCTTCGCGCATGGCGGCTGGTGTGGCCCGGCGCCGGGGCCGATGCAAGCGGCACGACGGCGACGTCGGGCTGCGCGGACCGGGACCTGGTCTCGGGCCGGGCCGACCGAGGGACCGTCCCTGCGAAGGCCTCGATCGAAATCCTCACAACTCACATTAACGATCTGGAGCCGTTCGGCCGAGTTCGACCGGAATATCAACAGTCGGATCTTAAGATGTATGGTTAATGAACTGTAAATACTGAAGTTTCATCGGTTCGATGATGGCTGTGTGACGGCCGTTCGAGCCGGTCATCGGGGAGACACACAACCGGTTCGGCGGCCCGCGACAGATCACGAGCCGCCCGCTTGTCCCCACGAGTTCACAGGCTTCTCCGGGCCTCTTCCACAGACTTGTGCACGGAGACGTCCACGCCCGAGTCACAAGTCGTCAACAGGCCTGTGCACACGCTTATCCACAGCTTGTCCACGGCTTGTCCACAGCCTTGTCCACACTCCATCAACGGAGCTTTCGCGGCTCGTCAACGAGCCTTGCACCGGCTTCTGCACAGGATTGTCCACAGCCTGTCCGACCACCTCACCAGCGCTGATAGGGGTAGGGCGGCGGCATGTAGGGGTCAAACGGGCGGTAGACCGGCGCGTAGGCGGAGGGCGGGGCGTAATAGGTCCGCGGCGCGTAGCCGACCTCGGCGGGGCCGTCCGAGACCACGCTCCGGGGCGCCCGCGCCACCGCGGCCGGGGCCGCGCCGGTGACGACGATCCGGGTCGCGCCGGCGCCGTGCTGCTTCACCAGCGAGAACAGGGTCGCGGCATTGGACGGGTGCAGTCGCACGCAGCCGTGCGAGGCCGGGCCGCCGAGCCGCGAGATCTCGTAGGAGCCGTGGATCGCGTAGCCGCCGTGAAAGAAAATCGAGTAGGGCATCGGCGAGTTGTAGTACTTCTTCGAGAAGTAGGTCCGGTGCAGCCGCTGCGGCGAGTAGGTGCCGCTGGGCGTGCCGAAGCCGGCCCGGCCGGTCGACACCGGCCACGAATAACGCGGCGAGCCGTCGACCACGACCGACATGGTCTGGGTCGACTTGTCGATCCGCACCAGCAGGGCGGCCTCGGCCGGGGCGAGCGGGATCACGAGCAACGGGACGACGAGCGCCGCGGCGAGAATCGCCGGGCGGACCAGCACGCGAAGACGGGTCATGGGCTCACTCGGACTGCGGCCGACACCGGCCGAGGGGTTCGATGCGCGACTCAACGTGCGACCCGCGGACCGGTTCCGGGGCGTCGCACGAGATGGTTAGCGCAGCCGGGTGGCAGCGGCGGGGCGTAGCGGCGTCAGGGGGAGGGCGATGCGTCGACGCCGAACGAGCGGCCGCTGATCTCGCTCTGTCCGTAGGAGCAAGCCTCCGGGAACCGCATGAGCTCCAGGCCGGTCTCTTTCGCCGCCTCGAGCCGGGCCTTGCGATAGGCGCGGGCGATCGCTTCAGCGACCCGAGGCTTCAGGCCCGGATTATCGCCGAGGATGTCGTCGATTTCCAGCCGCTGGGTCGCGATCGACAGCGCCCAGCTTCGCGAGCGCCGCTCCGGCTGAAAATCCCATTTCAGCATATGCAGCAGGAGCACCCGATACGCGCTCTCCAGCTTGTTGAACTGCTCGCGCCCCAAGGATTCGATCTCCTCGGCCACGTTGTCGCGATCGATCGCGTCCAGTCGGCCGGCCCGGATCAGCCGCGCCTGCTCCTGCGACCAGGTGTAGAAGTCCCGGTCGTAAGCTGCGCGCTCGCCTTCGGGCCGTTGGTCGGCCGAAAGGGGGGCGATCGATACGTCGTCGCGATGCGGCGCCATGGCGCTCCTCGATCCGCGTCCCCCCGGCCGCGTTGGCTCGGTCGCCGGACGAGCCAAGCGAAATCCGACAAGCTTGTCCAGATCGGATGATGGCCGGAACGATTCAGGCCGCGTCGGCTGGGATCGGCGCCGGCACCAGCGCCACCATGTGGGCCGCGATGTCGCGGGCGACTTCGGGATCGCGCTTCAGCTCGGTCAGAGTACGGGCCGGCGGCATCGCGCGGCCATCCTCGGCCAGCGCTTCGGCGTAGAGCGCCACGGCCTCCGGCGCATTGTGAAGGGCCTGGTCCAGATCATCGCCGCCCGAGAAGCACCCGGGCAGGTCCGGAAACCAGACCCCCACAGCGGTGTCCGGCCCGGCTTCCTCGACGATGGCGACGTAGTGGGTCATCGGCTCCCGGCGTCAATCACGATCCCATCTCGCCTGCTTGTATATGGCTCGGACAAGACCTGGGCCAAGGTCCTTCTTCGGGTGCGGAAGTACGATCGTCTCCGGCGAACGTGGGTGCTTGAAGACGTGATGAGAGCCTTTGACCCGGACGACGATCCATCCGTCGCGTTCGAGACGCCTTCTGATGTCGTTGCTGTTGGTCAGCATCCGAGCACCCGTCACGCCAATAGTCGTCGATCCTATCGCACGGGCCGTTTCCGACATCGAGACGGAATGGCTTTGCACCGTGCCCGGGGCTCACGCCTTCTTCAAAAAACTGTCGACCACCTTCTTCTCGCCGGCCTTGTCGAACTGGATGGTCAGCTTGTTGCCGTCGACGACGCGGACGCGGCCGTAGCCGAATTTTTGGTGGAAGACGCGGTCGCCGGTCGCGAAGGCCGAGGGGGCGCCGGTCGAGCGGGCGACCAGCTCGCCCTCGATGGTCTGCGGGGCGCGGCCATACCTCTCCCCGTTGGGGAGAGGTCGGCGCGCGGGACGCGCGCCGGGTGAGGGGGATTGGTCGATCATGGCGGCACGCCCCCCCTCACCCGACCGAGCGCGGACCGGGTCCGCACTCGGTCGACCTCTCCCCGCTGGGGAGAGGTGAGAAGGAGAAACATCCCGCATCCGGCCTTCCGGCTCGTGCTCCTGCGAGTACTCGTGCGGGTCTTCCTCGAAACCGCCGCGGCTCTTCTGGGCGCGGCGCCAGCCCGGCGTCGTGTAGCTCGATCCGAACGCCGCCGTGGTGTCGAAGCGTGAGCCGTAGGCGCTGCCGTAGCCGGCGAAGCCGCCCTTCGCCTCCAGCACCTCGACATGCTGCTCGGGCAGCTCGTCCAGAAAGCGCGACGGCAGGCTCGACGTCCACGAGCCGTGAATGCGGCGGTTCGAGACGAACGAGATCCTCGCGTTCTTGCGGGCCCGGGTGAGGCCGACATGCGCCAGGCGGCGCTCCTCCTCCAGGCCGGCGCGGCCGTTCTCGTCGAGCGAGCGTTGATGCGGCAGCAGGCCTTCCTCCCAGCCGGGCAGGAAGACGGTGTCGAACTCGAGCCCTTTGGCCGCGTGCAGCGTCATGATCGAGACGGCATCCAGATCCTCGCCGCGATCCGTGTCCATCACCAAGGCGACGTGCTCGAGGAACCCTTGCAGGTTCTCGAAGTCCTCCATGGAGCGCACCAGCTCCTTCAGGTTCTCCAGCCGCCCGGCCGCGTCGGCGGAGCGGTCCTTCTGCCACATCTCGGTGTAGCCGGACTCGTCGAGCACGATTTCGGCCAGCTCGGTGTGCGGGAGCGTATCGCGCTGCGTCCGCCAGCGGTCGAAGGCGGCGACGAGGTCGCGCAGCGCCGCGCGCGGCTTCGGCTTCACGGCCTCGCTGGTGCTCATGGCGCGCGCCGCTTCGAGCAGCGGCACGCCGCGGGCGCGGGCGAGGTCGTGGAGGTTTTGCAGCGCCGCGTCGCCGAGCCCGCGCTTCGGCACGTTGACGATGCGTTCGAAGGCGAGGTCGTCGGCCGGCTGGTTGACCAGCCGCAGATACGCCATGGCGTCGCGGATCTCGGCGCGCTCGTAGAAGCGCGGGCCGCCGATGACGCGGTAGGGCAGGCCGAGCGTGACGAAGCGGTCCTCGATCTCGCGCATCTGGAACGAGGCGCGCACCAGAATGGCGATCTCGTTCAGCCGGTGGGCGCGGCGCTGGAGCTGCTCGATCTCCTCGCCGATGGCGCGGGCCTCTTCCTCTGAGTCCCAGGCGCTCGACACGACAACCTTCTCGCCGGCCTCGCCCTCCGAGCGCAGCGTTTTTCCCAGCCGCCCCTCGTTGTGGGCGATCAGGTGTGAGGCGGCGCCGAGAATATGCGCGGTCGAGCGATAGTTGCGCTCCAGCCGGATCACCTTGGCGCCCGGAAAGTCGTGGTCGAAGCGCAGGATGTTGTCGACCTCGGCGCCGCGCCAGCCATAGATCGACTGATCGTCGTCGCCGACGCAGCAGATGTTCTTTTGCGGGGCTCTTTCTTCACCTCTCCCCGGTGGGGAGAGGTCGGCATGCGGGCGGAGCCCGGATGCCGGGTGAGGGGGGGAGAGCGCGCGTGATTGAGAGCTCGGCTCCCCCTCACCCGGCTCGCTGCGCGAGCCGACCTCTCCCCGCTGGGGAGAGGTGAAGGGGCCCGCAGCGAGTTTCGTCGAAGCCGTCCCCGCGGTCGGGCGCTGGGCCAGCAGGCGCAGCCAGAGATACTGGGCGACATTGGTGTCCTGGTACTCGTCGACCAGGATGTACTTGAAGCGCGACTGGTACTGCGCCAGCACGGCGGCGTGCTCGCGAAACAGCCTTATGGTTTCCAGCAGCAGGTCGCCGAAGTCGGCGGCGTTGAGCGTCTTCAGCCGTGCTTGATAGGCGGCGTAGAGGTCGCGGCCGCGGCCGTTGCCGAACACGGCGCCTTCGCCGGCCGGCACCTGGTCGGGCGTCAGCCCGCGGTTCTTCCAGCCGTCGATCTGGGTGGCGAGCAGGCGCCCCGGCCAGCGCTTCTCGTCGATGTTCTCGGCCGCGATGAGCTGCTTCAGGAGCCGGATCTGGTCGTCGACGTCGAGGATGGTGAAGTCGGGCTTCAGCCCGACCAGCTCGGCGTGCCGCCTGAGAATTTTTGCGCCGATCGAGTGGAAGGTGCCGAGCCACGGCATGCCCTCGACGGCCTCGCCCACCATGCCGCCGATGCGGTGCTTCATCTCGCGCGCCGCCTTGTTGGTGAAGGTGACGGCGAGGATCTCGCTCGCCCGCGCTCGGCCGAGGCTGAGGATGTGGGCGATGCGGGTGGTCAGCACGCGGGTCTTGCCGGTGCCGGCGCCCGCCAGCACCAGCACGGCGCCGTCGAGGGTCTCGACCGCTTCGCGCTGCTCCGGGTTGAGTCCCTCCAGATAGGGGGCGCGGTGGGCGCCACGGGCACGCGCCGCGATGCCGCCGCTCGCCATCGGGGGAGGCGGGGCGGGCTCGAAGTGTCGCTCGAAGGGGTCGGACATTCCGTTCCAGGCTGCCGGTTCGGGCGGCCGGCACGGGCGCCGGTCGCTCATCGCCGGTCTTTTGGGGGCCGGCCGGGGTCGGGGACCCGCCGCGGAGCGGGCCCGTATTCACGAATCGTTCGTCCTAAAGATGGCACCCGGACCGGCGCAAGGGGAGGGGCGCGACAGGGTGTGGATGGCGGGGGCGTATCGCTGGGGCGATCGGGCAGGGCGCCTGCGCTCCCTCTCCCCGCCGTGCGGGGAGAGGGTCGGGGTGAGGGGGCGCCTCCTGGATGCTCAGCCTCGCGGTGAAGCCCCCTCACCCGGATTCCACGCCTGGCGGCGTGCAATCCGACCTCTCCCCGCGCGCGGGGAGAGGTTTGCGCGTGCTTACCGTGTGGCGGGGCGTTGTCCTTCTCCCCGCGTGCGGGGAGAAGGTGGCTCGCCGCGCAGCGGCGAGTCGG
>NZ_NHSK01000309.1 GCF_016653355.1 Rhodoplanes elegans
GCCGGCCGACGGCGGGGGCGGCGGCGGGCCGGCGTCGCGGACGGCGGTCCGCTTGGTCGTCTTCTTGCTCGGCTTCTCGATCTTCTCGGCCTTGCGCCGAGTCGGCTTGATCACCGGGGCCGGGACGGGCGGACAGACCGGCGCGACCGCGACCGGGGTCGCGATAGCGATCTGGCGGTTGCCGGCGCGCGACAGCAGCCGCTGCGCCGTCAGCATCAGGTCGGAGCCCGGATGCTGGGCCAGGAACAGCTCGTAGGACGCCGTCGTGTTGACCGTGACGGCCGTGTACCAGGCGATCATCACCTTGCGGCGCTCGACGATGTCGCGCACCCGCGTCTGGTACGGCGCTGCCGAGAACAGCTGCAGATAGGCCTGGTAGGCCTCGACCGTGTCCTCGGCGATCACGCGCTCGAAGGCGTCGGGCTGGCGCAGCGGCTTCAGCTCGTTGCGCCACGATTCGACCGTGCGCAGGCTGGTGCGCCCGCCCGTCGTCACGGCGGCCACCTTGGTGCCGGTCGCGCCCGTTGCGCCGCCCTTCGCCTTGGTGTCGGTGGCCGCGACCACGGGGGGCACCGCGGGGGGCGACGTCGCGACGCCGGGGAAGAAGGCGAAGTCGGCGGTGAGCGAGGAACTCTCCCACGGCGTCTGCCGGCCCGACGTCTCCTGGTGCACGGCGTAGCGCACCCGCTTGAACGCCTGCTCGATCGGCACGCCGGGCTCCTTGGCGACGCTCAGGAGCGCCCGCGTGTAGGGGCTGTTCGACCCCTCCCCGTCCTCGGCCTCCGAGCCCGGCGCGGTCGAGTAGGAGACGATCG
Organism: Rhodoplanes elegans; assembly: GCF_016653355.1. Lineage (GTDB taxonomy): Bacteria > Pseudomonadota > Alphaproteobacteria > Rhizobiales > Xanthobacteraceae > Rhodoplanes > Rhodoplanes elegans. The sequence continues at coordinate 816 of NZ_NHSK01000309.1, forward strand.
AGCCGGCCGGCGCGTCGACGATGGCGAGCCCGCGGCCGACCACCTTGTTGATCTCGGAGAACGGGTTGTTGCGGCAGGCGTCGAGGATGACGATGCGGGTGCGGCTCGGCACCGCGGCGAGCGCGTTCATCACGTCGGCGAGCCGCACGGTCTGCAGCGGCACGTCGGCCTCGCGGCCGATCCTCGCGTCGACCGGCACGAGAAAGTTCTCGCCGTCGACCTGCAGGCCGTGGCCCGCATAGAACACCAGCGAGACGGCGTCCGGACCTTTCTGCGCCACCTTGGCGGCGAAATCGCCGACCGCCTTGCGCATCTCGGCCTGGCCGAGATCGGGCGCCGTCGTCACCTCGAACCCGGCCGAGGCGAGGAGATCGGACATCGCCTTGGCGTCGTTCGCCGGGTTGGGGAGCTCGGTGACGGCCTGATAGGCCGAGTTTCCGATGACCAGAGCCAGCCTGGGCTCCGCCTGGGCGGCACCGAAGGCGCCGAACGCCCCGAGTGTCGCGACGATCGTCAGCACACGCCACGCCATGACCGCACCTCCGGGGTTCACGGTGTCTTGTCGAGGCAACGCGACTGTCGGTTCGAACCGTTCCAGTCAAAAACCACACACGGCTTGATGACCGTCAAGAAATCCGCACTTTCGTGCCGCACCTGGGAGCGGTCCTTCGTCCTGGAGCTCTTCGCGATGTGTCGCATACGCCGCCGGCCGCCCCTGTTCCGGCGCGATGACCTGTCCGCCTCTTCGATCGAGCCCGGCGCGCCGCAGGCGGCCGGGCGTCTCGTATCGCGCTGCGTCACCGGCGTGCTGACGGCCGTCTGCGCCGCCGCGCTGCTCCTCGGCCCGCCGGGGAACGCGAATGCCGCCGGGACGATGCGGCTCCACACCAATCAGGACTATAACGAGGAGCTGAGAGCCGCGACGCGACTGCCGGTCGATAACCCGGTCGCCATGTTCGGCAGCGTGTTCGAGGCCCTGCCCGACCGCGTGAAGGTCTACCCCACCGAGAACTACTACTACTTCACCTTCCTCAACGACGGCGCGCCGTGGAACGGCAACATCCGGCTCGACGCCAGCGACCGCGACAAGGGCAAGCTGCACTTCGCCTACTCGGAGGATCTCGCCGACTGGCGCGAGGAGACCGACGTGATCCACGTCGTGCTCGATCGGACCAACGAGGTCGAGGTCGATAAGGTGGAGCGCTTCCTCTACCGGGTGACCTATCGGGGCAAGACTGTGCTCTTCGAGCTCAACGACCTCTCCGGCGTGAAGCCGCCGGACGGCACGCTGGCGCCCGACGAAAAGTTCGTCGGGCCGATCTTCGACGAGTCGGGGCTGCGCTTCTTCCTGGTGTTCAACACGCGGCTGAAGCTCTTCCACTACGTGCTCGACGAGACCGCGCCGGTGCCGGAGCAGTTCGTGCCGGAGAAGTCCGGCCGCATCGTCGTCGGCAACCGCACCGGCTACGGATTCTTCGTCGACGACCGGCGCCCGCGGAAGATCCTGGTCGGCGTCGCCTTCATCAACTCGCGCGTGAACAACTATTTCGACGGACCGTTCGATCAGCTCCCCGACAACTTCATCACGGACGACAGCTTCCGCGACATGATCCTGTCGGTCGCGCCCGAGCTGAAGGGCAAGATCGACCGCTACGGCGGCTGGGGCGACGGCGCCCAGCGCTTCATGATCGCACCCTATTACTACTATCAGAGCCCGAAGGAGCTCGCCGCGTTCGATCGCTGCGCCACCGACAAGCGGGTGCCGGAGGCGAACCATCCCGCCTGCTTCGTCGTCGACGAGGAGAGCCAGCAGCGTTTCGATCCGGTGCCCCGCGCCATCAAGGAGCTGCGCGGCAGGGGCCGGAAAAAAGGGTAGCGGCAGGCTGACGTCCCGCCCCCTCGCGGGAGACGGGGCCACTGGGTCACCGCCTTCGCAGGGACGAGCGGTAATCGGGGCCGATTCATCCCAGCCGGCAACGGCTCTAGCGGCGGCCGCCGACCTCGTCGATGTGGTTCAGGAGCCCGAGCGGATCCTCGTAGACCCGGAAGGCCCCGGCGCGCTCCAGCTCCGCCTCGCCGTAGCCGCCAGACATCACGCCGATGCCGAGCGCGCGGGCGCGGCGCGCCGCCAGCATGTCCCAGACGCTGTCCCCGACCACGTAGGAGTCCTCGATGGCGACGCCGAGCCGCGCCGCCGCGGCGAGGAAGAGATCGGGATCGGGCTTGGCGAAGCGCACCTGATCGCGGGTGACCACCGGGATCTTCTCGGGATCGACGCCGAGTGCGTCGAGCGTCGGCCGCGCCGTCTCCATGCGGCCCGAGGTGGCGATCGTCCACGGGATGCCGGCGTCCGTCAGATACGCGAGCAGCTCCTTGGCGCCGGGCAGCGGGCGGATCTCCTTGGAGCGGCGGCCGTAGCTCTCGGCGTGCAGCCGCTGCAGCCGCTCGCTGCGCTCGGGATCGAGCGCCGTCCCGGTCTCGCGCAGCAGCATGTCGGTGAGAAGGCCGCCGCTCATGCCGATCCGGCGGTGGATGCGCCACACCGAGAGCCGGATGCCCTCGTGCTCCAGCGCCTCGTGCCAGGCGAGCACGTGCTGGTAGACGCTGTCGACGAGGGTGCCGTCGAGATCGAACAGGAAGGCCGTCTGGCGACGCTCCATGCGGGGGTCTCCGGTGCGCGAAGGAACTTGCGTGAATGAGAAGGCCGCCGAGCCTCGGCCCGGCGGCCCTGTCTGGCAAGCTTTGGTGACGGCGGGATGGCGGCAGCGCCGCCATCCCGCGCGCCGACCTTTACCCCGCCAGCACGGTGCGGACCGTGCCGGCGACGGCCTCCTTGGTGAAGCCGAAGCGGGTGAGCAGATCGCGCTCGGGCGCCGACTCGCCGAAGCGATCGAGGCCGATCACGGCGCCCTTGCGGCCGGCGAGGCCGCGCCAGCCGCGCGTCGCCCCCGCCTCGACGACGACCACGGGCGTATCGGTCGGCACCAGCGCGGCGCGCGCCGCGTCCGACAGCGCCTCGAACCGCTCGACGCAGGGGATCGACACGACCCGCACGGCGATGCCGGCCTCGCCGAGCAGCGCCGCCGCATCGACCGCCAGCCGCACCTCCGAGCCGGAGGCGACCACGGTCGCGGCGGCGTGCGGCGCCTCGACCAGCACGCGGGCGCCGGTGGTGGCCAGCGTATCGAGATGGGCGGGCGTCTGCGGCGGCAGTGCCTGGCGGGTGAGGATCAGGGCCGACGGCCCGTCGCGCCGCTCCAGAGCAGCACGCCACGCGACCGCCGTCTCGGCCGCGTCGGCCGGGCGCCAGACGTCGAGATTCGGGATCAGCCGCAGGCTCTCGACATGCTCGATCGGCTGGTGGGTCGGCCCGTCCTCGCCGACCGAGATCGAGTCGTGGGTGAAAACGTAGATCACCCGCAGCCCCATCAGGGCCGACATCCGCACCGCGTTGCGGGCGTAGTCGGAGAACACCAGAAAGGTCGCCACATACGGGATGAAGCCGCCGTGCAGGGCGATGCCGTTGGCGATCGCCGACATGCCGAACTCGCGCACGCCGAACAGGATCTGGTTGCCGGCGGGGTCGCGCGTCACCGGCACGCTCTTGGGATGGAAGGTGAGGTTCGAATGCGCGAGGTCGGCCGAGCCTCCCAAGAGCTCGGGCAGCACCTTGGCGAATTCGGTCAGCGCGATCTGCCCGGCCTTGCGGGTCGCCACCGCGCCGGCCGCCGTCTCGGCGGCGAGCGCCGCGGCGGCCGCTTCGGAAAAGCCGGCCGGCAGGTCGCCGGCGAGACGCCGCTCGAGCTCGGCGGCGAGGTCCGGATGCGCGGCCGCATAGGCGGAAAAGCGCACCCGCCACTCGGCCGACAGCGCGGCGCCGCGGGCGCGGCCGTCCCACGCGGCATAGACGTCGGCCGGCACGTGAAAGGGCGGATGCGTCCAGCCCATCGCGGCGCGGGCGCGGGCGATCTCCTCAGGCCCGAGCGGCGCGCCGTGGGTATCCTGATGGCCCTGCTTGGTCGGCGCGCCGTGGCCGATGACGGTGCGGGCGCAGATCAGCGTCGGCTTCGTGGTCTCGGCGATCGCCTGGGCGTAGGCGCGCGCGATCGCGTCCGGGTCGTGCCCGTCGACGCCCTCGATCACGTGCCAGCCATAGGCGCGGAAGCGCGCCGGCGTGTCGTCGGCAAACCACTCGGTCACCTTGCCGTCGATCGAGATGCCGTTGTCGTCCCACACGGCGATCAGCTTGCCGAGCCCGAGCCGGCCGGCGAGCGAGGCGGCCTCGTGGCTGATGCCCTCCATCAGGCAGCCGTCGCCGAGGAACACGAAGGTGCGGTGATCGACGATGGTGTGGCCCGGTCGGTTGAACTGCGCGGCGAGCGTCTTCTCCGCGAGCGCCAGGCCGACCGCGTTGGTGAGCCCCTGCCCCAGCGGCCCGGTGGTCGTCTCGACGCCCGGCGTCATGCCGTATTCGGGATGGCCCGGCGTCTTCGAATGGAGCTGACGGAAGCGCTTGATCTCGTCGATCGGCAGATCGTAGCCGGTGAGATGCAGGAGCCCGTAGAGCAGCATCGAGGCGTGGCCGTTCGACAGCACGAAGCGGTCGCGGTCGGGCCAGCGCGGATCGGCCGGGTCGTGCCGCATGACGCCGCGCCACAGCACGGCGGCGATCTCGGCCATGCCCATCGGCGCGCCCGGATGGCCGGACTTCGCCTGCTCGACCGCGTCCATGGCGAGCGCCCGCAGCGCCGCCGTGACGGGCCAGGCGAGTCCCTGCTGCGCCGCGCCTGCACTGTCTTGCCGCTCGATCGTCGCCGGCATGGTCATGGTGGTGTCTCCCCGGTCTTTGTCTCTGGGGTCATTCCGGGGCGGCGCGAAGCGCCGAACCCGGAATCCAACCCCACATTCTGAATAGGCCGCTGGATTCCGGGTTCGCGCCTTCGGCGCGCCCCGGAATGACCGAGCAGAGGCTCACGCCAGCGCGCGGCGCTTGCGCTCGACGAGTTTTAAGATCATCGGCGTCAGGATGAGCTGCATGGCGAGGTCGAGCTTGCCGCCCGGAATCACGATCGAGTTGGCGCGGCTCATGAAGCTGCCGTCGATCATGGTGCGCAGATAGGCGAAGTCGATGCCGCGCGGGTTCTTGAAGCGGATCACCACCATCGACTCGTCCGGCGTCGGGATCCAGCGGGCGACCAGCGGGTTCGACGTGTCGACGGTGGGCACGCGCTGGAAGTTGATGTCGGTCTCGGTGAACTGCGGGCAGATCACGTGCACATAGGCGTGCATGCGGCGCAGGATCGTGTCGGTGACGGCCTCGGTCGAGTAGCCGCGGGCCGCGCGGTCGCGATGGATCTTCTGGATCCATTCGAGATTGATCACCGGCACGACGCCGATCTTGAGGTCCGCATATTGTGCGATGTTGATCGTGTCGGTCGCCACCGCGCCGTGCAGGCCCTCGTAGAACAGCAGATCCGACTTCTCCTCGAACGGCGCCCAGTCGGTGAAGTTGCCGGGCGGCACGCCGTAGCGCTCGGCCTCCTTGTCGTCGTGCACGTAGTGCCGCGTGCGGCCCTTGCCGGTCAGGCCGTAGTCGCGAAACACGCGCTCGAGCTCCTCGAGCTCGTTGGCCTCGATGTTGAAGTGGCTGAAGGTCTGGTCGCCCTCGGCGGCGCGCCGGGCGATCTCGGCCTTCATGGCGGCGCGGTCGAAGCGATGGAAGGCGTCGCCCTCGATCGACACCGCCGTGATGCCCTCGCGGCGGAAAATCTGGTCGAAGGTGTGCTTCACCGTGGTGGTGCCCGCTCCGGAGGAGCCGGTGACCGAGATGATCGGATGCTTGACGGACATGATCGTGTTCCAAATGACCAGAGCAAACCGGTCATTCCGGGGCGCGGACCGCAGGTCCGCGAGCCCGGAATCCATATCCCCGGACCGGGATTATGGATTCCGGACAGCCGAGCTTTGCTCGTCTTCCGGAATGACGAACCGCAGAAAGTGTCATCTCACGCCGTGAGCAGACCCCGCTTGGAGAACAGCGGCGAGCGCTCGGCGATCTCGCCGGGGCCGGTGAGATAGTTCGACACCCGCTCGACCTTCTCGCGAGAGCCGAAGATCAGCGGTACGCGCTGATGCAGCTTCTCCGGCACGAGGTCGAGGATCGGCGTGCGCCCGTCGGTCGCCGCGGCGCCCGACTGCTCCATCAGGAGCGCGATCGGGAACGCCTCGTAGATCAGGCGGAGCCGCCCCTGCGTGTAGCCGGCGCGGGTGTCGGCCGGATACAGATAGATGCCGCCCCGGATGATGATGCGGTGCGCCTCCGCGACCATCGAGGCAATCCAGCGCATGTTGTAGTCGGCCTCGCGCGGCCCGTCCTTGCCCTGCAGGAGGTCGTCGATGTAGAGACGCAGCCGGTCGTCCCAGTGCCGGTGGTTCGACATGTTGATGGCGAACTCCTTGGCGCTCGCCGGGATCGTCACGCGCTCGCTGATCAGCCGGTAGGTGCCGGACGCGCGGTCGAGGACGAAGTGCACGGTCCCCTCGCCGACGCTCAGCACCAGCGCGGTGTGCGGGCCGTAGACCGTGTAGCCGGCGGCGAGCTGGTCGCGGCCCTTCTGGAAGAACGCCGCCTCCGACACCGGGTCGACGCCCGCGGGCGCCGGCAGCACCGAGAAGATGGTGCCGATCGTCACGTCCGTGTCGATGTTGGACGAGCCGTCGAGCGGGTCGACGGCGACGAGCAGCGGCGCGCCCGCGTTGACGGCGACCGGCAGCTCGGCCTCCTCGGACGCATAGGCGGCGACCGGCGCCCCCTTCAGGGCCTCGAACAGCAGCGCGTCGGCGCGCACGTCGAGCTCCTTCTGCTCGTCGTAGCCGTCGGCGCCCTTGCCGAGCGTCGCGGACAATTCGCCGGCGAGCGGCCCGTCGGCGACGACGCCGGAGATCGCCGCGGTCGCCCCGGCGATCGCCACCAGCGCCTTGCGCACCGCGTCGCGGGTCGGGTCGGTGCCGGCCCAGCGTGCCAGATATCCGTCGAGTGTGTCCGCCATGGTGCTTCCCCAGTCCCGCCGCCTTGCCTGTCGCGTCTGCCCGTCGCTCTCGCGTGTCGCCGGCCGCCATTGTCGCGGCGCCGGCCGAAATGTCAGTCCGAAAAAACCCGGCTGGCGCGGATTTCCGCCGCCGTGAGGGTGCGCAAGGCCTCCTGGTCGACCGGCGCGTCCTGGTCGAACAGCCGCATCGCCTGGCGCAGCCGCGCCCGGTCGAAGGCATTGCGCATCGAGCGCGCATTCGCGAACGACGGCTTCTTGCGCCGCGCCGTGACGTAGTCGACCAGCGCGGCCCGCCCCGCCTCGTCGAAGCGATAGCCCTCGGCGGCCGCGAGCGTCTCGGTGATGGCGACCAGCTCGGCGTCGTCGTAGTCCGGAAAATCGATGTGATGGGTGATGCGCGAACGGAAGCCCGGGTTCGCCGAGAAGAACGTCTCCATGCGGTCGCCGTAGCCGGCCAGGATCACCACGAGATCCTCGCGCTGGTTCTCCATCACCTGGAGGAGAATCTCGATCGCCTCCTGGCCGTAGTCCTTCTCGTTTTCGGGCCGATAGAGATAATAAGCCTCGTCGATGAACAGGACGCCCCCCATGGCGCGCTTGAGCACTTCCTTGGTCTTCGGCGCCGTGTGGCCGATGTACTGGCCGACCAGATCGTCGCGCGTCACCGAGACGAGGTGGCCTTTTCGCACATAGCCCAGGCGATGCAGGATGCTGGCCATGCGCAGCGCCACCGTGGTCTTGCCGGTGCCGGGATTGCCCGTGAACGCCATGTGCAGCGTCGGCGGCGTCGCGGTGAGCCCGAGCGTGCGGCGCGCCTTGTCGACCAGGAGATAGGCGGCGATCTCGCGAATGCGCCGCTTCACCGGCTTCAAGCCGATCAGCGCGGCATCAAGCTCGGCCAGCACCGCGTCGATCTGGGTCTCGTGATAGAGCGCCTTGAGGTCGACGCGGGTGTCGGCCGGGTTCTCGCCCGCCGCGCCCATGGCGCCGGCCACCGGCACCGCCTGCCCCGTCCCGATCGTGCCAATGGTCATGGCCGTCTCCACTCCAAGCTCAGCCGCAATCCCCACGCGCCTCATGGTGAGGAGCGGCCGAAGGCCGCGTCTCGAACCATGCGGCCACCCACGAGTCACCACCCGGGCCACCCTCGCCCTTCGAGACGCGCCCGCGGCGCTCCTCAGGGTGAGGGGGGGGGGGAGAGCGCCTCCGCGAGCGGTCGTCTCCGCTAGGCCCGCACCACCGAATAGTGCTGCACCCGGCCCGGGCCCTCGGTGCGGGCGAGGCGATACGCCGCCTCCTGCTTCGGCCGGTGCACCATGAAGGCGAGCCGCACCGTCTCCCAGCCGCGGGTCGAGTCGAAGGCCGAGAGGCGGATGTAGCAGTCGGGATGCGCCTCGCGGCAGGCCTTCAGCTCGCCCATCACGCCGGCCGCGTCCTTCAGGTCGAACATCGGAATGCCCCACATGTCCCAATAGGTGTTGCGGGGATGCGGGTCGTCGGTGAACTCGAGGCTGACGGCCCAGCCCTGCTCCAGCGCGTACTCGATCTGCGCGGCGATCTGCGGGTCGGTGAGGTCGGGGAGGAACGAGAAGGCCCCCTGCGTGATCTTCGACATGATCTGCTCCTGGTCGCGATGCGACGAATTCTGATGATCCCCTCATGGTGAGGTGCTCGCCAAAGGCGAGCCTCGAACCATGAGGCCACGGACTCAGCTCGGGGCCGCCCTCGCCCTTCGAGGCCCGGCTGCGCCGGGCACCTCAGGGTGAGGGCGGAAAAAGTCACGCCACCGAGGCGGTCGGCACGAAGTCCGAGGTGTCGGTCGAGGTGTAGTCGAACGTCACCGAGCCCCAGGTGTGCAGGGCGGCTTCCAGCGGCTTGCACCACTTGGCCGCGGCCTGGAGGATCTCCGGGCCTTCCGCCATGATGTCGCGGCCCTCGTTGCGGGCCAGCACCATCGCCTCCAGCGCCACGCGGTTGGCGATCGCGCCCGCCTCGATGCCCATCGGATGCCCGATGGTTCCGCCGCCGAACTGCAGCACCACGTCGTCGCCGAACAGATTGATCAGCTGGTGCATCTGCCCCGCATGGATGCCGCCGGAGGCGACCGGCATGACCCGGCGGATGTCGGCCCAGTCCTGCTCGAAGAACAGCCCCCGGGGCAGATCCACGGCGTTCGTCCGCTCGCGGCAGATGTTGTAGTAGCCCTGCACGGTCATCGGGTCGCCCTCGAGCTTGCCGACCGCCGTGCCGGCGTGCAGGTGGTCGACGCCGGCGAGGCGCAGCCACTTGGCGATCACCCGGAACGACACGCCGTGGTTCTTCTGCCGCGTGTAGGTACCGTGGCCGGCGCGGTGCATGTGGAGGATCATGTCGTTGGCGCGCGCCCACTCGGCCATCGACTGGATCGCGGTCCAGCCGATCACCAGATCGACCATCACGATCACGGATCCGAGCTGCTTGGCGAACTCGGCGCGCCGGTGCATCTCCTCCATGGTGCCGGCCGTGATGTTGAGATAGTGGCCCTTCACCTCGCCGGTGCGCGCCGTCGCCTGGTTGACGCCCTCCATGCAGTAGAGAAAGCGGTCGCGCCAGTGCATGAACGGCTGCGAGTTGATGTTCTCGTCGTCCTTGGTGAAGTCGAGGCCGCCGCGCAGCGCCTCGTAGACGACGCGGCCGTAGTTCTTGCCGGACAGGCCGAGCTTCGGCTTGATGGTGGCGCCGAGCAGCGGACGGCCGAAGCAGTTGAGCCGCTCGCGCTCGACCACGATGCCGGTCGGCGGGCCCTTGAAGGTCTTCACGTAGGCGACCGGCAGCCGCATGTCCTCCAGCCGCGCCGCCTTCAGCGGCTTGAACGAGAACACGTTGCCGATGATCGAGGCGGTGAGGTTGGCGATCGAGCCTTCCTCGAACAGGATCAGGTCGTAGGCGATGTAGACGAAGTACTGGCCCGGCTGGCCCGGCACCGGCTCGACCTTGTAGGCCTTGCCGCGGTAGCTGTCGCAGGCGGTCAGCCGGTCGGTCCAGACGACCGTCCAGGTCGCCGTGGAGCTCTCGCCGGCGACGGCGGCGGCCGCCTCGACCGGATCGACGCCCTCCTGCGGGGTGATGCGGAACACCGCGAGGAGATCCGTGTCCTTCGGCTCGTAGTCGCCGTCCCAGTAGCCCATCTGCGCGTATTTCAGCACGCCCGCGGCGTAGCGCTTCTTGGCGTCCGTGATGGCGCCTTGCGGCGCGCTGCCCTGCGGGGCGGTGGGGGCGAGCGAAGTGACGCTGGTCATCGAAAAGGGCTCCTCGGCTGTCCTCGACACGGACATTGCAATTTCCGAATGCATCAGTAAATTTTAATGTTCTGAAGCTCTCGTTCAGTCAGACTTAACCGGCACCCAGACCGCTCCCATGCGCAACATCACGCTCAAGCAGCTCCGTCTGATCGACAGCGCCGCCAAGCTCGGCAGCTTCGCGGCGGCGGCGGAGGCGAACCATGTCACGCCGCCGGCCGTGACCATGCAGATGCGCCAGCTCGAGGAGGAGATCGGCCTGCCGCTGTTCGACCGCGACGGCCGCGGCCTCACCCCCACGGCGGCCGGGCAGGAGCTGCTGCTCGCCGCCCGCAAGGTCGAGGCGGCGCTCGCCGAATGCCGCGAGGCGCTGGTCTCGCTGAAATCGCTCGACGCCGGGCGGGTGACGGTCGGCGTGGTCTCGACCGCCAAGTACTTCGCGCCCCGCATGCTCGCGGCCTTCGCCAGGAAGCACCCGAAGGTCGAGCTGCAGCTCGTCGTCGGCAACCGGCGCGACATCGTCGCCCAGTTCGAGACCGGGCTGTTCGACGTCTGCGTCATGGGCCGCCCGCCCGAGGGGCTCGCGATCGAGAGCGACCGCATCGGCGCGCATCCGCACGTCGTCGTCGCGCCCCCCGATCATCCTCTCGCAAAGAAGCGGCGTCTCGCCCCGCAGGCGCTGGCGGGGGAGACCTTCCTGGTGCGCGAGCCGGGCTCCGGCACCCGCACCCTGATGGAGAGCTTCTTCGCCAGGGCGGGCCTGGGGCCTTCGATCGGCATGGAGATCGGCTCCAACGAGACGATCAAGCAGGCCGTGATGGCGGGGCTCGGCCTCGCCTTCATCTCGGCCCACACGATCGCGGCCGAGCTCGCCGACGGCCGCCTGACGATGCTCGACGTCGAGGGCCTGCCGCTGGAGCGCGCCTGGTTCGTCGTGCGCCTGGAATCGCGCCGCCTGCTCCCCGCCGCCCAGGCGTTGCGCGCGTTTTTGGCCAAGGAGGGCGGCACGTTCCTGCCGGCGGTGCCGAAGGCCAAGGGGCGATGACCCTGCCCCGCCTCGCCTCCCCGGCCGGCTCTGGTGTAGGATCGCGCGACCGACGCCCCTGGGATCTCGATCGATGACCGACGCCGTCACCCCCGCCCCTTCATTCACCGTCACCGCGACCTGGGATGCCGACGCCGGCGTGTTCTACTCGCAATCGGACGTGCCCGGCCTGCATATCGAGGCGGAGACGTTCGACGCCTTCCTGGAGCTGGTGCGCGATCTGGCGCCGGAGATGATCGCCGACAACCGGCCGGACATCGAAGGCCCCTACTCGGTCCAGGTCGTCGCGCGTCGAGAGCTGATCCTGCCGGCCGCCTGATGCCCAAGGATTTCTACCCGGAGCTCGCACGGTTGCTGCGAGAGGCAGGGTGGCAGCGCGTTGCGGGCGGCAAAGGCTCGCACGAGAAATGGCAGCATGCCGCGACCGGCCGAACGCTCATTCTCCCGCGGACCAAGAGCCGACATACCGCAAACGAAATCCTGAAGACTGCCGGCCTGCCCAAGAGGATCTGATCACCGCGCCAGCGGCCAGAACACCGCGATCGCCGGCACCGCGACCAGGACCACCAGGACCGACAGCGGCAGGCCGAGCTTCCAGTAGTCGCCGAACCGGTAGCCGCCCGGCCCCATCACCAGCGTGTTGGACTGGTGCCCGAACGGGGTGAGGAAGTCGCAGGCCGCGCCGACCGCGACCGCCATCAGGAACGGGTCGGGCCGCAGCCCGAGCTTGCCGGCGAGGCTCGCGGCGATCGGCGCCATCACGAGGACGGTCGCGGCGTTGTTGAGGAACGGCGTCACCGCCATGGCGGCGACCATGATCAGGGCGAGCGCGCCGATCGCCGGCAATGCGTCGGTCGCGACCGACAGCCAGGCCGCGACGAGCTCGGTGGCGCCGGTCGTCTGCACGGCCTCGCTGACCGGGATCAAGGCGCCGAGCAGCACGACGATCGGCCACTCGATCGCCTCGTAGGCCTCGCGCAGCGCCAGCGCCCGGGTGAGCACCAGCGCCACCGCGGCGGTGAAGAAGGCGACCGCCACGGGCAGCAGCCCGGAGACGATCGCGCCAATGGTCGCGGCCAAGATCGCGACCGGGATCCAGCGGCGGCGGCTGCGCCCGAGCTCGAGCTCGCGCTCGGCGAGCGGCAGGAGGCCGAGCGCCTTCAGGGCGTCCGGGATGCGGTCGAGCCGCCCCTGCAGCACCACCACGTCGCCGGGCCGGAACCGCACGGCACGCAGCCGCTGGGTGATGCGCTCACCGGAGCGGCTGATGGCGATCACGGCGAGGCCGTGGCGGTCGCACAGCCCGGCGCTCTCGTGGGTGTCGCCGATCAGCCCGGACGTCCCGGTGACCACCGCCTCGACGGTGCCGACCTCGTCGGCGTCGCCCTCGACGGCCGGCTCCTCGCCGTCGCGCTGGCCGGCGAGCTGGAGCCCCGCCCGCACCACGGCGCGTTCCAGCGACTCCGGTTCGCCCTCGATCAGCAGGATGTCGCCCTCCCGCACGCGAAGCCCGCCATGCGCCGACTTGTGGCGCACCTCGTCGCGCACCACGGTCGTCACCTTGCTCACGCCCTCGTCGAGGTCGCCGACCGCGGTGACGCGCTCGCCGATCAGCGGCGAGCCCTTCGGCACCTGCGCCTCGACCACGTAGTTCTCGATGTTGATGGCGGCGTCGAGCGAGGCGCCGCCCTGGCGGTCCTTCGGCAGCAGCCGGTAGGCGAAAGCGAGATAGACGAGGCCGACGGCCGCGACGGTGAGGCCGACCGGCGCGTAGTCGAACATGCGGAACGGCTCGCCGACGATGTCGGCGCGCAGCCGCGCCACGATCACGTTCGGCGAGGTGCCGACCAGCGTGATGAGGCCGCCGATCAGCGAGCCGAACGCGAGCGGCATCAGCAGCCAGGACGGCGGCGTCTCGGTGCGGCGCGCGAGCTGGAACGCGACCGGCATCAGGATCGCGAGCGCGCCGACGTTCTTGATGAAGGTCGACAGCACGATCACGGCGAAGACCAGCGCGAAGACCTGGCGGCGCGGCGTCGTCAGCCACGGCCCGAGCGGCCGCACCACCTCCTCCATCACGCCGGACTTGGCAACCGCGGCCGACATCAGGAGCGCCGTCGCGACGATGATCACGACGTCGTCGGAGAAGCCCGAGAATGCCTTCTCGGGCGGCACGATGCCGGCCACCACGGCGGCGACGAGGGCGAGCGCGGCGACGAGGTCGTAGCGGAGCCGCCCCCACACGAACAGCACCATCATGGTGCCGACGATGGCGAAGGCGAGCCCTTGCGGGAGGGTCATGCGGACATCCGGTGCTGACGGGGACGCGCGGCTGTCGGCCAGGCGCGTCCGGGCGGGCCGACACTCAACGCCGCCACGCGTTTGCTGTTCCGGGCCGGAACGCTCCCACAGACATCGGCAAGAGGCAAAGATGCCCGCTGCCCCCTCCGACGTCATCGCCGGGCTCGACCCGGCGATCCATCTCTCTGCGACGAGACGACTTTTAATGAAGAAGATGGATGCGCGGGTCGTAGCCCGCGCATGACGCTCTCGAGCGTGGCAGGCGATTTGTGAACCTTGTGACGCCCTCGCCAAGGACGAGCGGAGGTCTGGTCTCACGGCCAGTCGGCGTAGGAGTGGCGGGCCGGCGGCGGGGTGCGGTTCGCGGCGGCGCGCGCCGTCTCGCGCCGGAAGGCGCCCGGCGGCATGCCGGCATTGGCCTTGAAGAAGCGGTTGAAGTGGGCCGGGTCCTTGAAGCCGAGATGCGCCGACACCTGCTCGACCGTCAGCATCGAGCGTTCCAGCAGCAGCATCGCCTCGCGGGCGACGCGCTCGTGCACCAGGGCGAGCGGCGCGCGTCCGAGCTCGCGCAGGCAGATCGCGTGCAGCCGGTCGGGCGACACGGCGAGCGCCTCGGCGTAGCGCGGGATGCGCCAGTGCTCGCGGAAGTGCAGCTCGACGAGGTGGCGGAAGCGCTGGAGGATGGAGGCGGCCGGGCCGCCCGAGCGCCCCGCCGCCGCCTCGATCCCGGACGCCCGCCACAGCCCGACCATCACCAGCGCGACATGCGCCGTCACGGCCGTCCAGGCGCCGCGGGTCGCGCCGGCGAGCTCGCGCTCGATCGCCGCGAACGCATGGGCGAGGTCGGCGAGCGCCTCGGGGCTGCCGACCGGCACGGCGAGCAGCCGCCCGGCGATCGTCGCCAGCACGGCCGACTCGACATTGCCGCTGATCGTCGAGGCGAGGAGATCGTCGGCGATGGCGAGCAGCCAGCCGCTCGCCCCGGCCTCGAGGTGCAGCCGCTCGGCGGCGCGCGGCGGCACCCACACCAGGGCCGGGCCGGAGACCTCGAGCCGCGGCTCGGGACCGACCAGGTGCCCGCGCCCGGTCGTCACCAGGATGGCGTGGGAGAGGCGTCCGGCGGCGCCGCGCCCGAGCGACCAGTCCCGCCCGGTGAGTGCCGGGCGGATCGCCTGCAGCGCGACCTTCCGGGCAGCCACCGAGCCCGCCAGAAGCGACGGGCCGTGCACGCCGGAGAGGCCGGACTCGACCCGCTTCTCTCCCATGATGCGCCAATTCCGATGGTCGGGCGTCCAGAACGCCGGATTATCGTCAATAAAGGGCCAGAAAAGGATATTCATCCCGGACGCGCATTCGGGTCAACTTCGCTTCACCGGACGCTGCACCCCCGAACAACAAAGCGGCGCCGGGCGGGAATGGGACATCCAGGGAGGCGGCCGCCCGGCCGCAGGCACGACCGGCTCGCGCCGCGCCGCGGTGGCGCCCCGTGTCGGCCCGCCGGGCCGCCGAGGGTCGTTCGGACCCGCGCGGCGTCATTCCGCCGCGTGCCCGTGGCCCTGGATGTCCCCCTTCTCGTCGGATGCGAGCGGCGGCCCTCGCCGTCGCTCGTCGCAGGCTCGCGTCAGTCGGGCCGCCACGAAGGGAGGAGACCATGCGACGTGTGTCTGCGGCGCTCGCCGCCGCGCTCGGACTTTTTGCACTCGGCGCCGAGGCCTTCGCGCAGGCCGCATCCGGCACGCCCGAAAAGGTCAAGATCGGCTGGGCGATCTCGAAGACCGGCCCGTTCACGGGCGGCGCCAGCATCACGACCCTGCCCGTCTATCAGCTCTGGGTGAAGGAGGTGAACGCCGCCGGCGGCCTGAAGATCGGCGACAAGCGCGTGCCGATCGAGGTGATCGAGTACGACGACCGCTCGAACTCCGAGGAGGCCATCAAGGCGATCGAGCGGCTCGCCAGCCAGGACAAGGTCGACTTCATCCTGCCGCCGTGGGGCACCGGCCAGAACCTCGCGGTCGGGCCGATCCTCAACCGGCTCGGCTACCCGCATCTCGCGGTGACGACCAACACCAACCGCGCGCCCGAGCTCGCCAAGCGCTGGCCCAACGCCTCGTTCTGGCTCGGCCTGCCCTCCGACATCTCGGTCGAGATGGTGGCCTTGCTGAAAGGGCTGCGCGACAAGGGCGAGATCGGCCCGACCGTGGCGATGATCGCGGTCTCCGACCAGTTCGGCATCGAGCTCTCGACGGCGGCCCGCGACGCCTTCGCCAAGGCCGGCTTCAAGCTCGCCTACGACAAGTCCTATCCGGCCGGCACGCAGGACATGCAGCCGATGTTGAAGGACGCGATGGCGACGAGCCCGGACGTGTTCGTCTCGTTCAGCTATCCGCCCGACACGCTCGCCGTGACGGACGCCGCGAAGGTGTTGAGCTTCAATCCCAAGGTGTTCTTCACCGGGGTGGGCACGGCGTTCCCGCTGTTCAAGCAGCGCTTCGGCGGCAATGCCGACGGCGTGATGGGAATCGGCGGCTGGAACGCGGAGTCGCCGCTGCTGAAGGATTATCTGGAGCGCCACAAGGCGGGCGTCGGCCGCGAGCCCGACCGGTGGGCGAACCCGATCACCTTCGCCAGCCTGCAGGCGCTGCAGCAGGCGATCGAGCGCGTCGGCCTCGACCGCGCCGCGGTGATCAAGGAGCTGCAGAACGGCACCTTCGACACCATCATCGGCAAGGTGAAGCTCGAAGGCGGGTTGCTCAAGGACGTCTGGGCCGTCGGCCAGTGGCAGGGCGGCGAGTTCTACGGCGTCGCGCCGACGAAGAAGGACGGCGCCCGCGCGGCGATCGTGCCGAAGCCGGCCTGGGGGCCGTAGCCACAGCGGACGCCGCGTACGGCAAACTCAGCTCCGTCACCCTGAGGTGGCCGCGCCATCGGCGCGGCCCTCGAAGAGCGACGGCCGAGGCGCCGTGGCCGCATCCTTCGAGGCTCGCTGCGCGAGCACCTCAGGATGACGGTGAGAGTTTCGTGCGAACAAACGGAAGACTGTTCCGTGCTCCTCGTCGACATCCTCCTGTCGGGTCTGATCCTCGGCGGCATGTATGCGCTCGTCGCGATGGGGCTGACGCTGCAATACGGCGTCGCCCGCATCCTGAACCTCGCCTACGGGGAGGTGATGGTGGCGGCCGCGTTCCTCGCCTATGTGCTGTTCACCGGCGCCGCGATCGTGCCGCTCGTCGGCCTCGTCGTCGTTCTGCCGCTCGCCTTCGCGGCGAACTGGCTCGTCTACCGCGTGATGCTGGTTCCGCTGGTGCGCCGGGCGAAAAACCGCGCCGCGCTGGAGACCGACTCGATCCTCGCCACCTTCGGGCTCCTGTTCGTGCTGCAGGGGATCGCCTTCGTGATCTTCGGCGGCCAGTATTACGGCTACGCGTTCCTCTCGACCCCGGTGTCGCTCTTCGGCGCGACCGTCGCGGTGAACCGGCTGGTCGCGCTGGGCTTCGCCGCCGTGCTCGCGATCGGCCTCTATCTGCTGCTGACGCGCACCCGCACCGGCACGGCGATCCGCGCCGTCGCGGTGGATCCGACCGCGGCCCGCCTGGTCGCCATCGACGTCGACAGGATCGCGGCGCTCGCCTTCGCGGCGGGCGGCGCGCTGTGCGCGGCCGGCGGCGTGCTGGTGTCGATGTTCCTCACCTTCAACGCGGCCATGGGCGTGCTCTTCACCATGAAGGCGCTGATCGTCGTGATCATGGGCGGGGTCGGAAACCTGCTGGGCGCGCTCGCCGCCGGCCTGCTGCTCGGCCTGATCGAGACGGCGGTCGCGCGCCTCGTCGACCCCGGACTGACGCTCGCGGCGAACTACGCCCTGTTCCTGGCCGTGCTGCTGGTGCGGCCGACCGGCCTGTTCGGGAAGGTCGCGCGATGAGCCGGCTGTTCCGCTACGGCCCCGCCGTGCTGGTCGGCGTCACGCTCGGCGCGCTCGCGCTGGTGCCGTTCGTGGGCTCGGACTATCACGTCGCGCTCGCCATCGCGATCCTGAGCTACATCGTGCTCGCGACGGCCTGGGCGCTGTTCTCCGGGCCGACCGGCTATGTCTCGCTCGCCACCGTCGCGTTCTTCGGCATCGGCGCCTACACGGTCGCGGTGCTGGGCGAGGTCCTGCCGTGGCCCGTGGTGCTGCTCGTCGCCGCCGCGATCGGCCTCGTCGTGGCGCTGGTGGTCGGCCTCTCGACGCTGCGACTCAGCGGCATCTACTTCGTCGTGTTCAGCTTCGGGCTCGCCGAGCTGATCCGCCAGCTGGTCACCTGGTACGAGGTGAACATCGGCCGCTCGGTCGGCCGCTACGTCTTCCTCGACGTGACCCAGGTCGGCATCTTCTGGCAGCTCTTCGGACTCGCGGTCGCGATCTTCCTGGTCGGCTGGCTGATCGGTCGCTCGCGGCTCGGGCTCGCCCTGAAGGTGATCGGCGAGGACGAGACGGTGGCGCGCCACTGCGGCATCGACACGACGCGGGCGAAGCTGATGCTGTTCGCGGTCTCGTCGGTGTTCATCACCGTCACGGGCGCCGTGATGGCCCCGCGCTGGACCTATATCGACCCGGCGATCGCGTTCAACCCGCTCGTCTCGTTCCAGGTCGTCGTGATGGCGCTGCTCGGCGGCGCCGGCGTGCTCTACGGCCCCCTGCTCGGCGCCGTGCCGCTGGTGCTGCTGTTCGACCTGATCGGCGCGCATTTTCCGAACCACTTCTCGATCCTGCTCGGGCTCGTCTTCATCGTGGTGGTGTACGGCCTGCCGAAGGGCGTCGCGGGCCTGATGGGGCGAGTCACGTCAGTGGAGCACGGCGCCGGATCTCCCTCTCCCCGCGTGCGGGGAGAGGGTGGCTC
>NZ_NHSK01000310.1 GCF_016653355.1 Rhodoplanes elegans
ACGCCTCCACCTCCTTGCGACGAAGCCGCTTGCGCAGCACCGGCTGCTCGGCCGCGTCCACCCCGTGCAGTTGAAAGATATGCTTCGACGTATCCATTCCGATGCGGATACTCTGGCTCACGGACGGCCCCCTCGTTTGAGATCTTCACCGACCTCATTCTGGCACAGCGATGCCGTAGGGGGCCGTCCACACCATCACGTCCTGTCTCTCTTGAGCCACCACCGCCGGGCGTATGGATTCCGGGCTCGCGGATCTGATGGTCCGCGCCCCGGAATGACGGACCTCTCAGGATACGAGCCCTGCCGATCGCCTCACCCCTTGCCGCGCGCCTTGCCGGCGCGGGCCGTGAAGCGGGCCATGGCGGCGAGCGTCTCGTCCGAGACGTGGTGCTCGATGCCCTCGCTGTCGCGCCGCGCCGTCGCGGCGCTGACGCCGAGCGCGCACAGGAACGTCTCGACGACGTGGTGGCGGGTGCGGGCGCGCTCCGCCATCGCCTCGCCGACGGTGGTGAGGAACACGCCGCGATAGGGGCGCTGCTGCACGAGGCCCTCCTCGGCGAGCCGCTTCAGCATCTTGGCGACGGTCGGCTGGGCGACACCGAGGCGCGCCGCGATGTCGACCTGGCGGGCCTCGCCGGCGCTGCCGATCAGCTCGGCGATCAGCTCGACATAGTCCTCGGCCAGCTCGGCACGGCGGGCGTCGCGGGCCTGCCGGAAGCCTTCGGCGGCGGCGTCCGGCGATCCGGCCGCGGCCGGCCGTGCCTCCGTCGGCCGTGTTCCGGTCGGCGATTTCTCCGCCGTCCGTGCACCGGACGCCGTTCCCCGGCCCGCCGGCCGCGCCGGGGTTGCTGGGCCGGTCGGCCGTTCCGGGGAGAGGCGTCGTCTCGTCGTCATGGCGCCGTGGTTCGAATTCGCCGTCGTTCGGATGTCGTCCGGCCGGGCCACCAGAAGCCGGCCGTTCGGACGCGCAGGATTTCCGGCCACCCGCGCCCGCGATGGCGGGATGGGACCCTTGACGAAATAGCAACACACCCGATTTATAGCAACGGCTATAACTACCGGCGAACACGAAGGCCGGCATGGTGACCGACATCCGCGGACTGGACACTCGAGGCAAGGCGGTCGAGCAGGGCTCGGACCGCACGACCGAGGCGATTCGCGACGCGCTGGCGGGGCGGCGGCACGGCCGCTTCACCTTCCTGCTGTTCGCCGGGCCGGCCGTGATTTCGTCGATCGCCTACATGGACCCCGGCAATTTCGCCACCAACATCCAGGCCGGCGCCAAGTACGGCTATACGCTGCTGTGGGTCGTGCTGCTCGCCAACCTGGTCGCCATGGTGTTCCAGGGCCTGTCGGCCAAGCTCGGCATCGTCACCAACCGCAACCTCGCCGAGATCTCGCGCGACCACCTGCCGAAGCCGGTCGTGTGGGGCATGTGGATCACCGGCGAGATCGCCGCGATGGCGACCGACCTCGCCGAGTTCCTGGGCGGCGCCATCGGCTTCTCGCTCCTCCTCGGCATCCCGCTCCTCGCCGGCATGGCGATCACGGCGGTGATCACCTACGGCATCCTGCTGTTCGAGCGCGGCGGCTTCCGCGTCATGGAGCTGATCATCGGTGCCATGGTGGCGATCATCGGGCTGTGTTACCTGGTCGAGGTGTTCATCGCGCCGATCTCGTGGACGGGAGCGCTCGCCGGCCTGGTGACGCCGAGCATCCCGTCCGCCGAGGCGCTGACCATCGCGGTGGGCATCATCGGCGCGACCGTGATGCCGCACGCCATCTATCTGCATTCCGGCCTGACCCAGGCCCGCGCCCCGGCCCGTGACGAGCGTGAGCGCCGCGCCCTGTTGCGCTGGTCGAACCGCGAGGTGGTGATCGCGCTGGCCATCGCCGGGCTCGTCAACATGGCCATGGTGATGATGGCCTCGGCCGCCTTCCATCTCGGCCACAGCGACGTCGGCGAGATCGAGACGGCCTACAAGACGCTCACCCCGCTGCTGGGGGCGGGCGCCGCGGCCGTGTTCCTGGTCTCGCTGATCGCCTCCGGCGTCTCGTCCTCGGTGGTCGGCACCATGGCGGGCCAGCTCATCATGCAGGGTTTCGTCGGCTTCAACATCCCGCTGCTGGTGCGCCGCCTCGTCACCATGGTCCCGGCCTTCGTGGTGGTGTGGCTCGGCGTCGACGCGACCAGCGCGCTGGTGATGAGCCAGGTGGTGCTGAGCTTCGCGCTGCCGGTGCCGATGATCGCGCTCGTCTGGTTCACGGGGCGCAAGTCGATCATGGGGGGCTACGCCAACGGCCCGCTCCTCCAGGCCGTCGCCGTCCTGGGCGCCGTGGTGGTGTCGCTCCTCAACGTCGTGCTGCTGGCGCAGACCTTCGGCCTGATGAACGGCTGGCTGCCGGGGTGAGGTTACGCCCGTGCGCGGCCGCGGCGTAAACCCTCTCCCGTGGGGAGAGGGTCGGGCGCGAGCGAAGCTCGCGACCGGGGTGGGGCGTATGCGTCGGTGATAGACCTCGGCACCCCCTCACCCGGACTTCGCGCCTGCGGCGCGAAGTCCGACCTCTCCCCGCAGGGGAGAGGTGAAGAGATGCAGCGCCATCACATCCCCAGATAGAACTTCCTGATCAGCTCGTTGTCGGCGAGCTCGGCGGCCGAGCGGCCCTCGAAGGCGATGTGGCCGTGGACGATGACGTAGCCGCGGTCGGCGATGCGCAGCGCCTGGGTGAAGTTCTGCTCGGCCATCAGCACGGTAAGCCCCCAGCGCTCCTTCAGCTCCTGGATCTTGTCGATCGTGCGGGCGACCAGCACGGGCGCGAGCCCCACCGAGGGCTCGTCGACCAGCAGGAGCTTCGGGGCGAGCATCAGGGCGCGGCCGAGCGCCAGCATCTGCTGCTCGCCGCCCGACATCGAGCCGGCGAGCTGGCGGCGGCGCTCGGCGAGCCGCGGGAACGCCTCGTAGCAGAAGGCGAGGTTGTCCTTCATGGCGCTGCGCGCCGTCGGCCGGAAGGCGCCGAGCAGCAGGTTCTCCTCGACCGAGAGGCGCGGGAACAGGCGCCGCCCCTCCGGCACCAGGGCGATGCCGAGATCGACGATCTCGACCGTCGACAGGCCGCCGAGATCGTGCGTGACGCCGTCGATCGTCACGCTGATGCGACCCTTGGTCGGCCGCAGCAGGCCCATGATGCACTTGATCACGGTGCTCTTGCCGTTGCCGTTGGTGCCGAGCAGCACCACGGTCTCGCCGGGGTTCACGTCGAGCGAGACGTCCTCCAGCACCCGCACGGCGCCGTAACCGGCGTCGATCCCCTCGATCCTGATGCTACTGGCCAAGATACGCCCTCTCGACCTCGGGATGGCGCACCACCTCGGCGGGCGCGCCGTCGGCGATCTTCTTGCCCGACACCAGCACGACGAGCCGCTGCGAGAACTGCATCACGGCGCGCATGATGTGCTCGATCAGCACCACCGTGATGCCGGCCTCGTTGAGGCGGATCAGCAATGCGACGATCTCGTCGACCTCGGAGTTGGAGAGGCCCGCCATCGCCTCGTCGGCGATCAGCAGCCGCGGCTCGGCGGCGAGCGCGCGGGCGAGCTCGAGCTTGCGCATGTCGACCTGGGTGAGATCGCGCGGCATGTGCCGGGCGCGGTCGGCGAGCCCCATCTGCCCCAGCACCTCGGCGATGCGGTCGGCGATCTCGGGCTCCGAGAGCCGCCGCCCGCGCCGGCTCTCGGCGGCCCAGACCAGCGGCACCCTGATGTTCTCGGCGATGGTGAGGCTCGCGAACGGACGCGGGAGCTGGAACGAGCGGGCGATCCCGCGTCGCGTGCGCTGGTGCGGGCCGAGGCCGGCGAGATCGCGGCCCTCGAACCGCACCGTGCCGGTCTCGTGCACGAGCGTGCCGGACAGGCAGTTCACCAGCGTGCTCTTGCCCGAGCCGTTCGGGCCGATCAGGCCGACCCGCTCGCCGGCCGCGACCGTGAGATCGACGCCGTCGAGCGCGATGAAGCCCCCGAAACGCTTGCCGACGCCGTCGACCTGGAGCAGCGGCATCGTCATGGCGCGGCCCCCTTGCGGTCGCGGCCGAAAAGCTTGCGCCACAGCCCGACGATGCCGTTCGGCGCGACGATCACGAAGCCGACCAGCAGGAGGCCGACGATCAGCAGGTTGACGGCCGAGGAGATCGTCACGGTGGCGATCTGCTGCAGCGAGCCGAGCAGCACGGCGCCGATCAGCGGTCCCACCCAGGTCGTGGTGCCGCCGATCATCGGCATCGCGATGGCGTTGACGGCGTAGGGCAGGCCGAAGGCCGAGGCGGGCTCGACATAGCCGATGTAATAAGGAAACGGCGCGCCGGCCATGCCCATGAAGGCGCCCGAGATCGTGGTGGCGATCAGCTTGAGACGCAGCGTCGGCACGCCGTTCGCCTCCGCGGCGAGCTCGTCGTCGCGGATCGCGGCGAAGCCGAGGCCGAGGCGCGACCGCTCGATCGCCCGCGCCGTGGCGATCGCGAGCACGGCGAGGGCGAGCATCACCAGCACCAGATAGTCGATGTAGCTCAGCCCCGGGATCGGTCCGGCCACTGGCTTGATGATGTAGGCGCCGCGCGAGCCGCCGACATAGTGCCAGTTGACCACGACGGTCTGCAGCACGACCGCGAGCGCGAGCGTCGCGATCGAGAAGAAGGCGCCGCGCAGCCGCAGCGTCAGCCAGCCCATGGCGAGGCCGAGCAGCCCGCACAGCACCGCGGCGACGACGATCAGCACCGGCACCGGCAGCGGCAACGCCTTGTGGAAGAACACCGACGTGTAGGCGCCGACCGCGAAGAACGCGGCCGAGCCGAAGTTCACGTAGCCCGTGTAGCCGCCGAGAATGTTCCAGGCGGTGGCGAGCACGACGAACTGCAGCACCGTGTAACCGGCGAACATCAGATAGTCGCTGCGCAGCGCAAGCGCGACGCCATAGAGCGCCGCCGCGACCACGATGCTGATCAGGACGAAGACCGTGTTACGCAAGGCAGGAACCGCAGCGTGAAACGTGGAACGCCATGCTCACCGTCCGAACAGGCCGGCGGGACGCACCGCGAGGGTGATCAGGAGGAGCCCGAAGGCGACCGCCGGGGCCCAGGACGGCCCGTAGAAGGTCGCGGTCAGGCTCTCGACGACGCCGAGCAGCATGGCGCCGATCAGCGTGCCGGGCAGGCTGCCGAGCCCGCCGAGCACGCAGATGGCGAACACCCGCCCGATATACTCGCGCCCGATCGACGGCTCGATCGGCTGGATGACGATCAGGAAGGCGCCCGCGAGTGCGCAGGTGGCGATCGACACCGCGAAGGCGACGCGGCGGATCCGGATCGGATCGGCGCCCATCAGCTGCAGGGCGAGCTGATCCTGTGCCACCGCCATCACGGCGCGGCCGATGAAGGTGCGGGTCAACAGGAGCTGCAGCACGGCGAGCATCAGCAGCGAGACGAGGCAGGGGACCAGCATGCGCAACGGGATCTGGACGAGGCCGAGATCGAGCGAGCGGTCGACATAGGCGGCGTTGACGTAGCGGTAGTCGACCCCGAAGCCGAGAATGAGCGCTACCTCGGTGATGAACAGCAGCCCGAAGAAGAAGGCGAGGCCGCGCAGTGAATCCTGGCCGCGCTTCTCGAAGGAGAGGAAATAGACCTGATAGATCGCGGCGCCGAGCGCATAGAACAGCGGCAGCGCCAGCACGCCGACGACGATCGGATCGAGGCCGAAGGCCGTGTTGGCCATGTAGGCGACATAGGAGCCGAGAATGATGAAGGCCGGATGGGCGATGTTGACGATGTCGAGAATGCCGAACGAGATCGAGATGCCGACCGTCACGGCGGCGTAGAAGCCACCGAGCAGCAGGCCGGCGATCAGCGCGTTCAGCACCAGGTCGAGCTCGAGCATGTGCGGGGTCCGACGGCTCCGGCGCGGCGACGATATCCGGCGACACGGCGCGTGGGCGCCGCGACCGAGGGCGGTGGTGCAATGTCGAGACGAAACGAACGGCTCGGCGCCGAAACGGTGCCGCGCTTTCCTCTCCCCGACGGTTCCTCTCTGGCTCCGGCGTTCGTGCGCCGGAGCTCGTTCTGTTGGCCGTCAGTGTGCAGGACGGCGTGCCGCTTGGCTAGAGACTTTTCATGCAGAGTGGGCAGAGGTGGGCAGCCGGTCTCGCGTGGCTATGCTGCCGCCTGCTGCCGTGCGCTCGCCGGGATGGGCAGCGGCGGATTGCTGCTCTGCAGCGTCTCGACGGTCAGGAACACCATCTCGCTCTCGCCGATGTTCTCGAGGTCGTGCACCTTGAACTCGCCCGGCCCGTAGGTCTCGTGCCGCGTCTCGCCCGGCTGGTAGGTGTACTCCACCGTGGTGCCGTCCATCAGATGCTGGCGGCCGTGGCACGCCGTCACGGCGGTCCAGAAATAGTCGAGAACGTGGCGATGGAAGCCGATGCGCTCGCCGGGCGCGAGGCGGATCATCCACACCCGCACCTTGTCGGTCTCCGACACGAGCGTGTGGCCGACGCAGCCGTTCGGCGCCTTCGCCTCGCGCTCGAACTCCTGGCGGATCGCCGCCGGCCAAGCCGAGGTATCGACGGCGGCGGCGGTCTTGTCCAGCATGGTCATTGCATTCATCGGGGGTCCTCCGGATGATGCACACGATATAACAACGATGCCGGGAGGAGAAAGTGGGCGGACCAGCGAACGGACGGGCGCGACGCGCGATCGTGATCGGCGGCTCGATGAGCGGGCTTCTGGTCGGGCTTCTGCTGCACCGGCGTGGCTGGGACGTCGACATCTACGAGCGGGTCGCCACCGCGTTGTCGGGCCGCGGCGCCGGCATCGTGGCGCAGGACGATCTCATCGCCCGCCTGCGGGCGCTCGGGCTCGACACCACGGCGCTCGGGGTCGAGATCACGACCCGCCAGATTCTGGAGCGCGATGGCAGCGTCTCCGACCGCATGGAGTGCCGGCAGACGCTGACCGCCTGGGAGCGGCTGTGGCGGCTCCTGCGCGACGCCTTCCCGGCAGCGCATTACCACGGTGGGCGCGGTCTCGCCGGGATCGAGCAGTCCGGCACCGGCGTCGTGGCGCGCTTCGCCGATGGCGGAAGCGCGCACGCCGATCTGCTGGTGGGCGCCGACGGCATTCGGTCCACGGTGCGACACGCCTGCGACGCTTCGGTCGGTCCGCAATATGCCGGCTACGTCGCCTGGCGCAGTCTGATCGCCGAGGGCGATTTCGCCCCGGCCGCCCACGCCGCGCTGTTCGAGAGAATGACGTTCTGCCTGCCGCCGGGCGAGCAGTTTCTGGGGTATCCGGTGGCCGGCCCGGACGACGATCTGCGCGCCGGTCACCGGCGCTACAACATCGTCTGGTACCGCCCCGCCGACGAGACGGGCCGGCTGCGCGATCTGCTCACCGACGAGACCGGCACCACGCATGCGATCTCGATCCCGCCGCCGTTGATCCGCCGTGCGGCGATCGACGATCTGATGGCCGACGCGCGGCGCCTGCTCGCCCCGCAGCTCGCCGATCTCGCCGCGCTGATGGAGGATCCGATCCTGCAGCCGATCTACGATCTGGAGGCGAAGCGGCTCGCCTTCGGCCGCATCGCCATCGTCGGCGACGCCGCCTGCGTGGCGCGGCCGCATGTCGCGGCGGGCGTCGCCAAGGCGGCCGACGACGCCGCCGCGCTGGTCGATGCGATCGCCGAGGCCGCCGACGTGCCGGCGGCGATCCGCGCCTTCGAGGCGGAACGGCTGCCCGTCAACCGCCGCATCGTCGAGCGCGCCCGCCATCTCGGCGCCTATCTGCAAGCGAGCCAATCGGCCGAGGACGAGGCCCGCTCGCGCCGCCACGGCATCCCGCGCGCCGTGATGGAAGAGACCGCGGTGCTGGACTTCTTGCACGAGGCGTGAGGAGTTGCCTTTCACCTCTCCCCAGCGGGAAGAGGTCGGGGTTCGCACCGAAGGTGCGAAGTCCGGGGGAGGGGGCGCCGAGCCATCCAACCGGCGCTGTAAACCCTCACCCCGATCGCGAGCGATGCTCGCGATCGACCCTCTCCCTTACGGAGAGGGTGAGAACCGGCGTCCGTGAAATGGCGCGCACCGCACCGTCGGAGCTGATCAGATCTCCAACAGCCGCTTCGCCGTGCCGCCGCAGATCTTCGCCACCGTCGTCTCGTCGAGACCGGACGAGACGATGTGCTCGACCGGCTCGTACTCGGCCATGTCGTAAGGGTAGTCGGTGCCGAGAATCACGTGGTCCGGCCCGAACACCTCGACCAGGGCGCGGAGCTGATGCGGCGTGAAGACGACCGAGTCGACGTAGATCTTCTTCAGGTAACTGGTCGGCGGGTTGGGCAGCGTGCCGTGGGTGTCGGCGCGCGCCCCCCAGGCATGGTCGATGCGACCCGAATAGGCGGCCAGGTATCCGCCACCGTGAACGGCGACGATCTTGAGGTTCGGGTGCCGCTCGAGCACGCCGTCGAAGATCAGGTAGTGCAGCGCCATCGTCGTCTCGAGCGGATTGCCGATGACGTTGTTGAAGTAGAAGCGGGTGAGGCGATCGCCCTCGGTGAAGCCGTTGGGATGCAGCAGCACCACGGCGCCGAGCTCTTCCGCCTTCTTCCAGAACGGCGCGAAGGCGGGGTCGGACAGCTCCTTGCCGGCCACGTTGGTGAGGATCTGCACGCCCTTGTGCCCGAGCTTGCCCATGCAATGCTCGAGCTCCTTCGCGGCCTCCTCGCCGTCGGACAGCGGCACGGTGCCGAACACCAGATAACGATCCGGGTTCCTGGCCGCGTATTCGGACAGCCCCTCGTTGACCATCCGGGACGCCGGCACGGCGATGTCGAGCGGCACCGTGTAGTAGCACTGCGGCGGCGGGCACATGATCACCTGGAGATCGAGTCCCATCGCGTCGAGATCGGCGAGCCGCTCCGCCACGCCGGTCATCTGGGCGGTGCGCTCGGCGTCCTGCTTCTGGTTGAGCGCCTTGGTCTCGGGCGTCGAAAAATGCGCGAGCGGGATGGTCGACCAGTCGAGATGCGGCTTCGCGAGCTCCATGGCGCGCGGCACCGCGACGTGCGAATGGATGTCGATCGTGATGCTCTGCGGCCGGACTTCGCGGCCGGGCCGGCCCTGCGGGCGCGCGGCGGTGGGACCGTAGCGGTTCCAGTCGTTCGCCATGCGGCGTTTCCTTCTTCCGTGCTGGTTGCGTCTCGGGTGGGATCGAAACCAGACAGGGCGGGGCGGAAGCTGCCCGATGCGGAGGATGACCCGTGAGGACCGGGCTCGCCGAACCGCCTGCCGGGGCCGTCTCGCGCCGTGCCCCCGCCGTTGCGGCGGGTCGCGCGGCGCGACGGCCCGCACTCTGTATAGAAGGCAATGTCACGCGCCACAATCGGCGTATCACGGTCGGCGCGTGACCGCGGGCGCGTCGCCGTCTACTCGACGTCCAAGAGATCGACCTCGAAGACGAGCGTGGCGTTCGGCGGGATCTTCGGCGGCGCGCCTTCGGGTCCGTAGCCGAGCTCGGGCGGGATGGTCAGCTTGCGCTTGCCGCCGACCTTCATGCCGGCGACGCCCTGGTCCCAGCCCTTGATCACCTGGCCGGATCCGAGCGCGAAGGTGAAGGGCGCGCGGCCAATCGAGGTGTCGAAGGTCGTCCCGTTGGTCAGCTTGCCGGTGTAGTTCACCCGCACGCGACGGCCGGCCCGCGCCTCCGCTCCGGTGCCGACTTTCAGATCCTGGATCTCGAGTCCGGCCGCAGGGCCGCCGGCCGGCGCGGCGGCGGTCTCGGGCGACGGACTGTCGAAGCCGCTGGCGCAGGCGGCGAGCAGAAGACCGGTCCCGAGGACGAGAGCGATGCGGATACGCGACATGACGAAACCCTCCCCGCCGCGACGATGCGGCGTGCGGGCGCACGCTACACCGGAAGCCCCGGACGGGGAAAGGCGGCGCGGGGAAGCGAGCGCCTGGCACCTCTCCCCGCTGCGCGGGGAGAGGGGAGGTCATCACCGCGGCTTCACGCCGGCGTCGCGGGGGCGCACGCCCTCGACCGGGCTGGTCACGGCCGTCACGGCGGGCTCGGCCGCCGTCGTGTCGCCCGCCGCCGCGGGGATGAACGGCACCAGCAGCCAGGCCTCCTTGCCGCCGCCGATGTGCAGCGTCGTGGTGCCGCCGTAAACGTCGGCGGGGCGGTCGTCCGGGTCGTCGTGCAGGAACGGGCCGCAGCCGGTCAGCTCGTTCTTGAAGTTGGACAGCCTGCCGCCGCTGCCGCCCGGGTACACGTAATCCTTGCCGCGTACCGTGAGCGCGAGCCGGTGGCCGGCCGGCACCACGATCGAGGTCGGCCAGATCTCGATGTCGAGGGCGACGGCCTCGCCGGGCGACAGCGGCTGCTCCTCGTCGTGCGTGTGATAGGGTCGCCACGGCGTCGAGAGCGTCTTGTCGAGCTTGCGGTGCGAGGCGCGCAGCCAACCCTGCGCCACCGGCGCGTGCGGATCGATGGCGCCCTGGAACGTCACCTCCTTCATGTCGGGCGAGAACACCCGCACGACCAGGAACAGGTCGGCGTCCGTGGTGGAGGAGGAGACGACCAGCCGCGCCGCCATCGGGCCGGTGATCTCAGCCTCCTGCGGGAACGGCGCGGACAGAAACGTCACGCCATCGCCGAGCGCGTCGAAGCTCACCTTCGTCTCACGGCCCGCGGGCTCGCGCCCGAGCGTCAGGGCGGCGGGGTCGAGATGCAGCTTCGTCCACTGCGTGCGGGCGAGCGGCCATTCGGATTCGCCCCGCGGCACGAACCTGTCGACGTGCCGCACCTGGAGGAAGACGCGCGGCTGGTCGCGCCAGCCGTTGTCCTTGCCGTGCAGAAAGTGATCGAAGAACTTGAGCTGCAGCTCGCGACCGTAGTCGGTGTAGAAATGCGTCCAGTGCTCGATGCCGTGCACCTCGAGCCACTTGTTCTCGGAGGCGGCGCGCATGAAGCCCTCGAAATTGCCGCGCGGATGAAGCGGCTGGCCGCCCCAGTTGGCAGCCGAGAGCAGCGGCACCGTCACCTTGTCCCACGCGGCCGAGCGGGTCTTGTGCCAGTCGTCGTTCAGCGGATGGGCGGCGATGTCGCCGCCGAAGTCGCGGCGGTTGCGGGCGAGCTCGGCGTCGCTCAGTTCCGCGACGCCGCACACCGGCTCGCCGGTGACGCGGCTCTTGGCGCCGCGCGGGCCGAGCCCGTACTGCACGGTCTTCACCTGCATGTCGTACCAGTTCTTGGCGAAGGTGCAGAGGATGCCGCCGTGATAACAGAGGTCGCGGTAGAAGTCGGCGAAGCCTTCCCAGGTGCAGATGGCGGCGAGATGCGGCGGCTGCAGGCCGGCGACCTGCCACTGGTTGGTGGCGTAGTAGGAGATGCCGGAGAGGCCGATCTTGCCGTTCGACCACGGCTGCGCCGCGGCCCATTCGATGCAGTCGTGAAAGTCCTTCGCCTCGCGCGGCGACCACGGATCGACGACGCCCTCGGAGCAGCCGCAGCCGCGTGAATCGACGCGCACGCAGACATAGTCGTGCGGCACCCACTTCTCCGGGTCGACCACCTCCCAGCTCTGATAGAGGTTCGACGATCCGGCCGTGACGTCCGGATGCTTCTCGGCCATCCGGTTCCAGGCACTCGGATAGCCTTCCTGGAACGCGAGCCCCTTGGCGTAGGGGCCGTAACTCATGATCACCGGATAGCGGCCGGGCTTCGTCGGCGCGAAGACGTCGGCGCGCAGCACCACGCCGTCGTCCATGGTGATCGGCACGTTCCAGTCGATCCGCATCCCGTCGCGGGTCTCCGAGCGCGGGACGATCGTCGCGCTCGCCGCACCGCCTGCGTTCTTCGCCGAGGTGTCGGTCGTCGAGTCCATGGCGTCTCTCCCTGATTGTTCTGATCGCGGGCGCTTTCTGAAACGAGGTCCGTCGATCGGCATATTGTTTGCGAGGTCGTCTCTTCTCCGTCGTTCCAATCGTGGTGAGGCGCGGCCACTCTTTCCGGCCTCTCACCTCATGGTGAGGAGCGGCCGCAAGGCCGCGTCTCGAACCATGAGGCCCCAGTCGCCGCTCCGGGCCACCCTCGCCCTTCGAGACGGCCGCTTCGCGGCCTCCTCAGGGTGAGGGCGGAGTGAGCCGGTGCGTCGGCTTGAGTCGGCGCCTCGCCGATTCACCCCTTCCGCCGCGGCGTGCCGGCGGCTTTCCGCGATCCCTTCGCCGCGCCCTTGCGCCGCGTCACGCCGGCCATGCGCTCCAGCACGGTGCAGACGGCGCCGGTGTCCTGCAGGCCGAGGCCCATCGAGCGGGCGGCGGCGTAGACGGGGCCGGTGGCGCTGAAGGTCGGGGTCGGCACGCCGAGATCCTCGGCGAACGCGCCGATCACGTCCATGTCCTTGCGCCACACCTCGATCTTCATCGTGGGCGGCTCGTATCTGTCGGCCACCATCAAGGGCGCGCGCATCTCGAACATGCGCGACGTGCCGGCGCCGGCGCTGATCACCTCGACCACCTGCTTCGGGTCGAGGCCGGCCTTCATGCCGAGCACCATCGCCTCGGCGCTGGCGACGTTGTGGACCGCCACCAAGAGGTTGGCGATGTACTTCATGCGGCTGCCGTTGCCGAACACGCCGAGGTCGTAGACGACGCGCGAAAAGCCCTCCAGCACGGGCCGCATCGCCTTGATGGCCTTGCTCTCGCCGGAGGCGAGCACGACCAGGTCCTTGACCGCGGCCTGTGCGCCGGTGCCGCTCATCGGCGTGTCGAGCAGCGTGTGGCCGGCCTTCTTCAGCGCCGCCTCGGCGGTGATCTTGTCCGCCAACGTGAAGGTCGACGCCTCCGCGATGATCTTCGGCGCGAGCTTCGCCGCGGCGATCTGATCGACCACGGCGCGCAGCGCCTTGGCGCTCGGCAGGCTGGTGATCAGGAAGGGCGCCGCGGCCGCGGCGGCGGCGATGTCGGGGGCGATCGTCACGCCGGCTCGCGCCATGGCCCGTCGGCGCGCCGGATCGATGTCGTAGCCGGTCACGCGAAACCCCGCCTGGACGAGGTTCTTGGCGAACGCCCCGCCCATGATGCCGAGCCCGATAATGCCGACCGAGCCCTTGGATCGCGCCGCCATGGTTCTCTCCCCCGTGCCGGGCGTCGACAGCGGCGACGCCGGATCTCGTTTTGTCTTCCCGTGACGCTAGCCGGTCGGGAGCGCGGGTTTCAAGGGACCTGTCCATGCGTTCGACGATCGCCTATCCTGCCCGGCGCACAGGGCGCCGGCAGGTGTCGATACTCTGTATAAAAAAGCCGGGGCGCCCGATCCGTGCCGCCCGGACCGGCATCGCCGCGACGCCTGCTTCAGGGAGAGCCCCCGTGACGAGACTCTATTCCTTCTGGCGGTCGCTCGCGACCTATCGGGTGCGCATCGCGCTGGCCCTCAAGGGGGTGGTGCCGGACGAGATCGTGGTCGTCGACCTGACGACGGGCGACCAGCACGGCGACGCCTTCGATGCCGTGAATCCCATGCATGCGCTGCCGACCTTCGTGGACGGCGACGGGCCGCCGCTCGTCCAATCGCTCGCGATCATCGAGTATCTCGACGAGACGCGGCCCGAGCCGCCGTTGCTGCCCGCCGATCCGCGCGGGCGGGCCCGGGTCCGCAGCCTCGCCCTGATGGTCGCGGCGGATTCGCATCCACTGATGGTGCCGCGGGTGCGCGAGTATCTCGAGCACGCGCTCGGCGTAGCGGAGCCGGCGCGCGCCGCCTGGTGCCGGCACTGGATCGCCACCGCGCTCGCCGCGCTGGAGCGGCGTCTCTCGACGGAGCCCGAGACGGGCCGATTCTGCCACGGCGACACGGTGTCGCTCGCCGACATCTGCCTGGTCAGCCAGGTCGCCGGCGCCGGCTTCTTCGGCGTCGACACCGCGCCCTATCCGACGGTGCGGCGGATCGCCGAAGCGTGCAGTGCGATCGACGCCTTCGCGTCTGCACACCCGCTCAAGCAGCCGGGCGCGCCGGCGACGGTCTAGGTCTCTTCATAGACGGCTCTTCATACGAACCGACCGATCGGACGGATCGGACGTTCGGCCGGCGTTGCGTTTCCGAGGGGGAGCGTATGCCGGAACGTGGCTTCTGCCGCCGGACTCGCCTGTCTAGACTCGCGGCCCGTCGCTCTGAACGCCGCGGCCGATCCGCCCTTCGGCCGCGCGTTCACGATCGTCCCTCCGGATCGCGTCGCGATCCTGTCCTGTCGCCACGGATGCCCGCATGCGCCCCAGGATTTTCGTCACCCAGCCGATCGCGCAAGATGCCGTCGACAAGATGCGCACCGTCGCCGACGTCGAGGTTCACCCCGACGCGACGGCGCCCATCGCCAAGGCGACGATGATCGAGGGTGTGAAGCGCGCCGACGTGCTGGTCTGCCTGATGCACGACACGGTCGACGCCGACGTGATCGCGGCGAATCCCAATCTCAAGGGCATCGCCTGGATGGGAATCCACCCCCAGCTCATCGACATCGCGGCGATGGAGCGCCGCGGCATCCCGCTCACCAACATCCCGCCGATGGTGAGCGAGGCGACGGCCGACATGGCGATGGCGCTGATCCTCGCCTGCGCGCGCCGCGTGCTGGAGGGTGATCGGCTGGTGCGCGCCGGCATCTATCCGGGCGGCCAGTCGAACTATCTGGCCGGCCTCGGCGTCACCGGCAAGACCATCGGCCTGATCGGGGGCGGCGGCCGCATCGGCCGGCTGGTGGCGAAACGCTGCCGCGGCTTCGACATGCGCGTTCTCTATTCGACGCCCCGCCGCAAGCCGGAGGCCGAGGAGCGCGAGTGGGGGCTCACCTACGCGTCCGTCGACGATCTCCTGAAGCAATCCGACATCGTCTCGGTGCACTCGCCGCTGCGCGACGACACCTATCATTCGATCGGCGCGCGCGAGTTCGCGCTGATGAAGCCGACCGCCTATTTCGTCAACACGTCGCGCGGCCCGATCGTCGACGAGCCGGCCCTGATGGCGGCGCTGCAGAACGGAACCATCGCGGGCGCCGGGCTCGACGTGTTCGAGCACGAGCCGCTGGTGCCGGCCGAGCTGCTCGCGATGAGCAACGTCGTGCTGACCCCGCATCTCGGCAGCGCGGTGGCGGACCTGCGCGCCGCGATGGCCCACATCGTCGCGGAGAACGCCGTCGCGCTGGCGACCGGCGCGACCCCGCCGAACCTGTTCGATTTCGCCGGACCGACGACCTGATCACGTCCGCCCGCTGTCCGACCCGGTCGCCGACCGGGAGCCCGTTCGAACCCGCCACGCCGGAGCGCCACCGGAGCGACCCATGAGCAAGTTCAAGATCGTCGTCACCGACAGCCCGTTCCCCTCGCTCGATCCCGCCAAGGAAGCGCTGGCCCGCCTCGATCCGCTGGTGGTCCAGGCGAAGAGCCCGTCGGCCGAGGACATCCTCGCCGAGGCACGCGACGCCGACGGCATCCTCGTCACCTACGCCAAGCTGCCGGGCGAGCTGCTGCGCGAGTGCAAGAAGCTCAAGGTGATCGGCCGCTTCGGCCTCGGCGTCGACAACATCGACGTTCCGGCCGCCAAGGAACTCGGCATCGTCGTCACCTATGTGCCGGACTACTGCCTGCACGAGGTCTCCGACCACGCCATGGCCCTGCTCCTCGCGATCGCGCGGAAGATCCCGCTGGCCGACCGCTCGGTTCACGGCGGCGAGTGGAAGATGCCGGTCGTCGTGCCGCTGCGCCGCTTCAACACGATGACGCTCGGCCTGATCGGCTTCGGCGGCATCCCGCGCAACCTCGCGCCGAAGGCGCAGGCCTTCGGCTTCAAGGTGATCGCGTCGGACCCGTATCTGCCGCAGGACGTGTTCGACAAGGCCGGCGTCGAGAGCGTGTCGCTCGACGAGCTCTACGCCCGTTCGGATCTGATCTCGGTGCACGCGCCGCTGCTGCCGGCGACCCGCGGGCTCGTCAACGACGAAGCCTTCGCCAAGATGAAGCCGGGCGTGATGATCGTGAACACGGCGCGCGGGCCGCTGATCGACGAAGCGGCGCTGGTCCGGGCGCTCGACTCCGGCAAGGTCGCGGCCGCCGGCCTCGACGTCGTCACGGTCGAGCCGCTGCCGAAGGACTCAGCCCTGATCGGCCGGCCCAACGTGGTGCTGACGCCGCACACCGGCTTCTACTCGGTCGAGGCGCTGCTCGAGCTGGAGACGAAGTGCGCGAGCGACGTCGCCCGCGTGCTGTCCGGCGAGAAGCCGGTGTATCCGGTGAAGATGTAGGCGCCGACGGCGGCCCGGCACGACCCGTAGCCCGGATGGAGCGTCAGCGACATCCGGGGACGGCGTCCCCGCATTTCGCTTCGCTCGATACGGGCGACGAGGCAGGGCGGTGCTCCGGCGCTCAATCCGCCGTCCAGCCGCCGTCGAGCACCAGGGCGGCGCCGGTCATCAACGACGAGGCGTCGGAGGCGAGATAGAGAATCGCGCCCGTCACCTCGTCGAGCCGGCCGATGCGGCCGAGCTTGATCTTGGCCGTCACCTCGTCGCGGAACGCCTTGTTCTCGAAGAACGGCCTGGTCATCGGCGTCTCCAGGAACGTCGGGCCGATCGAGTTGACCCGCACGTTGTGGGGCGCGAGCTCGATCGCCATCGCCTTGGTGAAGCCCTCCATGGCGTGCTTCGAGGCGCAGTAGACGGTGCGGCGCGCCGCGCCGACATGGCCCATCTGCGACGAGATGTTGATGATCGAGCCGGGGCGCTTCTCCGCCACGAGCCGCAGGCCGACGGCGCGCGCCATGAAGAACGCCGCCCGTACGTTCAGTCCGAAGATCGCGTCGAAGTCGGCGACCGTCACGTCGGGTAGCAGGGCCGGGCGGTTCATGCCGGCATTGTTGACGAGGATCTCGTAAGGCGCGCGCGCCGCGAGCGTCGTCTCGACCGCGTCGAGGTCCGTCACGTCGAGCACGAGCGCTTCGGCCTGATGGCCGCGCGCCCGGATCGCCGCGGCCGCGGCTTCGATCTCGGCTCCGCTGCGCGCCGCGAGCGTCACCTGCGCGCCGGCCTCGGCCAGCACGGACCCGGCGGCGAGCCCGATGCCGCGCCCGCCGCCGGTGACCAGCGCCCGCTTGCCGTCGACCCGGAACGAGGGGGCGGAGGTGAGTTCGATCTGAGTCATGCTGAAAGTCGCTCGCGAGAGGGCACAGCCACCTCTCCCCGCCGGGGAGAGGTGACCGCCAGGCGCAGTTCGAGGACGATCACGACGGCCGCTCTACTCCGCCGCTTCGCCGTAGGGCACGTTGCGGTGGCCGAAGCGGCGGACGCGGACGTTCGCCTGTTCGGCGTGCGCGACGAAACCCTCCAGCATGCACAGGCGCGAGGCGTATTCGCCGATCAGGCCGGAGGCCTGGTCGGTGAGCACCTTCTGATACGTGCAGGTCTTGATGAACTTGCCGACCCACAGGCCGCCGGTGTAGCGCGCCGCCTTCTTGGTCGGCAGCGTGTGGTTGGTGCCGATCACCTTGTCGCCGTAAGCGACGTTGGTGCGCTCGCCGAGGAACAGCGAGCCGTAGTTGCGCATGTTGTTCAGGAAGAAGTCGGGATCGCGCGTCATCACCTGCACGTGCTCGGAGGCGATGCGGTCGGCTTCCTTCACCATCTCCTCGTAGGAGTCGCAGACGATTACCTCGCCGTAGTCCTCCCACGCCTTGCCGGCGAGCTCGGCGGTCGGCAGAATCGTCAGAATTCGCTCGACCTCGCTCATCGTGTCGCGCGCGAGCTTCTCGGAGTTGGTGATCAGCACGGCCGGCGAGGTGGGCCCGTGCTCGGCCTGGCCCAAGAGATCGGTCGCGCAGATCTCGCCGTCGACCGTCTCGTCGGCGATGATCAGCGTCTCGGTCGGGCCTGCCAGCAGGTCGATGCCGACCCGGCCGAAGAGCTGGCGCTTCGCCTCCGCCACATAGGCATTGCCGGGGCCGACGATCATGTCGACCGGCGCGATCGTCTCGGTGCCGAGCGCCATCGCGGCGACGGCCTGCACCCCGCCGAGCACGTAGATCTCGTCGGCGCCGCCGAAATGCATGGCCGCGACGATCGCCGGATGCGGCCCGCCCTTGAACGGCGGCGCGCAGGCGATGATGCGCTTCACGCCCGCCACTTTCGCCGTGACGATCGACATGTGGGCGGAGGCGACCATCGGATAGCGGCCGCCCGGCACGTAGCAGCCGATGCTCTCCACCGGGATGTGGCGGTGGCCGAGGATGACGCCGGGCAGCGTCTCGACCTCGAGGTCGAGCATGGTGTCGCGCTGCTTCTTCGCGAAGTTGCGCACCTGGTCCTGGGCGAAGCGGATGTCGTCGAGGTCGCGCTTCGACACCTCGCCGATGGCGCGCTCGATCTCCTCGGGGGTCAGCTTGAAGCTCGTGGGCGACCATTTGTCGAACTTGTCCGAGAGGTCGCGCACCGCCGCGTCGCGGCGCGCCTCGACGTCGGCGAGTATGCCCTCGACGGTCTTGCGGACCTGGTCGTCCGCCGCCCTGACCGCGCTCGCATCCATGCCGCGCTTGAGATACCGGGCCATGCTTGGCTCCCTCGATGGCCGTCATGGCCGGGCTTGTCCCGGCCATCCACGACCTGATCACGCTGGAAAGAACGTGGATGCCCGCGACCAGCGCGGTCATGACGAGCGGTGCCGTGTGGCGCGGCGCTACTTGATCGCCTGCGGATTGATCGGCGAGCCGGTGCCGCCCGTGATGATCAGGGGCGGGCCGCAGAAGAAGAACTCGTAGATGCCGTCGTCGGCGCAGTCGGCGGCCAGATCCTTCAGGTAGAAGATCTCGCCCATGCACAGGCCCATGGCCGGGATCACCACCCAGTGCCACGGCTGGTTCGCCTCGTCGGTCTCGTTCGGTCGCACCTCGACGCCCCACGTGTCGGAGCAGATCGCCGCGATCTGGTGCTCTTGGCACCAGTAGCAGTTCTCGAACTTGACGCCAGGCGCGTCGCCACCGGCGTAGCCGCCCCACTGGCCTTCCTTCAGGCAGCGCTCCATCTGGCCGGTGCGGATGATCACGAAGTCGCCCTTGCGCACCTCGACGTTCTGGGCGCGGGCGCACTTGTTCAGCTCGTCGTTGGAGATGCCTTCCCCGTCGGCGAGCCAGTCGACGCCGCGGAAGCGGGCGATGTCGAGTAGCACGCCGCGGCCGACCATCTTGTTGCGCGAATGCTCGATGCCGAGCACGCCGAGGCCGCGCGAATCGATCAGCTTGGCGTCGTGGCCGTTGTAGGCCTTGTCCTCGTAGAAGACGTGGCCGAGCGCATCCCAGTGGGTGGCGCCCTGGACGCAGAGATTCAGCGTGTCGTCGGCGTAGCGGATCTTGTTCCAGTCCTGCTGGCCGGCCACCGCGTCGGTGCCGGTCGCCAGCATCTGGTGAATCGGGTTGAAGCGGCCACCGAACAGGCCGGTCTGCGGGCCGTTGCGGTCGAGCGGGATGCCGAGTGCGAAGGTCTTGCCGCTGCGGATCAGCGACGCGGCGGCGACGATGTCCTGCGGCGTCACGTGGTTGAGGGTGCCGATCTGGTCGTCCTTGCCCCAGCGCCCCCAGTTGGAGAGCTTTTTCGACGCTTCGGCGATCGCCTGCTTGTTGACCGTGATGTTCATCGTGCTCCGTCCGTCCTTGGTGTCCTCCCGACGGCGGTCTCACTTCGCGATAAGGTGATTTGGCGCCGTCTCGCCCGTACGGGCACTCCCGGGAAGGAACCGCGAGTGTGGCGCGTCCGGGGAGCTTCGTCTACCGAGCCCTGCGGCCGGGTTGCGCGCCCGCCCGGTCAGCCATGCGTCGGGGGAGGGGGCCGGTCATACAAAGTGTGTGAGCGGGCCGCTGCTGCGGCGGCTCGTGCGTGTCTGCCGATCCTCGCCTCACACTCCGCTCATCCCCACCTTCGCGGGGACGAGCGGAAGCCGCGTAGCCAGGGTGCATACAATAGAGCCGCTAATCCTTGCCTCGGTTGGTGAAGCGGGCGTTGCCGAGGCCGGTGCCGATGGTGAACACGCCCCAGTGCGCGACGTCCTGCATGAAGGGCGTCTGGCTCAGGCCCTGCACCACGGCGTCGTTGTGCATCAGGATCGCGGTCTCGTGGTCGCCGATCTTCGGAATCTCCTTGTGCAGCGCAGCAGGGAGATTGAACTTCGGGCTCTCCCAGTTGCCGGGCAGGTTCTGGGCGCCGCGGTCGATGGCGCCGTCCTCCTCGATCATGCCCGGGCAGCCGATGCCGATGAAAGGCGCGAGCCGCAGCCCGTCCTTGTCGGCCCGGTTGATCAGCCGCTTCAGCATGTCGATCAGCCGGTCGACCGCCTCGGTGCGGCCGAGCTTCTCGTCGCCGTGGCGCCACAGCTCGAAGCGATCGACCGTCGCCTTGGACAGATCGGCCGCCTTCTTGAGGTTCGGTTTGACGACGCCGGCCCGGATGTTGGTGCCGCCGATGTCGACGGCGAGGATGGCGTCGTGACCTTCGAAGATCCAGGTGGGCGCGAGGTGGAGGGTGCCGATCAGCCCGGCCTCGTCGGGGTCGTGGCGGATCATGTCGAAGTCGATCTTGATCTTCTCCGCCTTTAAGAGCACGGCGGTGCGGCCGATGGCGAGCTCGCCGACCCGACTGTTGCGGAAGCCGCCGCCGACCACGATGCGCTCGGTGTCGCGCCAGGCCTTCACCTTGAGGAAGCGCCGCGTCACCGTGGCGAGCTCCTGGGCGAACTCCTCGATCGCCGAATGCACGATGCCGGCGGCCTCCGGGTCGCCGGCGGTCAAGAGATCGTCGAGCGCCTTCTTGCTCAGCTTGTCGCTCGGCTCGTCGCCGAACGGATCCTCGCCCAGGTCGCGCAGCGGCTTGCGCCAGCGCTCGACGATGGTCCGGAAGGCACGCCGGCTGGCGCGGTCGCCGAGGAAGCCGTCGTCGTCGGTGATCTCCAGATTGTAGCTGTCGAGAACGACGCTCGGCAGCTGGTCGGCACCGTGCGGGGCGATGCGGTGCGGCTCCGCCGCCGGGCGGGGCTTCGTCGTGGTGTCGGGCATGGGGGTGGTCTTCGTCCCTGCGCGCCTCCCGCCGGCGAACGGGGGTCGTGCGCCGCAGCGGAGCCTCCCGACAACCGGGGATGCGGCGAAAGGTTTCATGCGGTGGCGGGGCGCCTCCTGAACCTCTCCCCGTGTGCGGGGAGAGGTCGACATTCGCGCGTCGAGCGCGAATGTCGGGTGAGGGGGCGTCGCCGCGAGTCTGAGCTTTACGGAAGCGCCCCCTCATCCGACTCGCCG
>NZ_NHSK01000311.1 GCF_016653355.1 Rhodoplanes elegans
GGCCCGCGCACCGATCACGACATCCGCACCGCGCTGGAGCGACAGATCGAGGCCGAGCGCTGGACGAACCTCGATCGCCAGCTCGCGCGCGACGCCCATCGGACGGGCATCATCGATCTCGCGCCACACCCCGGTCGTCAGCCGGATGAATTCCACGCGCTGAAGGTCGGACGCCTGCGCAAGCTGGAGGCCCGAGGGCTCGCCGAGCAGATCGGGCCAAGTCAATGGGTCATCTCCGATAAAGCCGAAAAACGTCTGCGCGAGCTCGGCGAGCGCGGCGACATCATCAAGCGGATTCATCGCGGCCTCGCGGAGCGCGGCCTCGAACGCGGGCCTTCGAGCTACGTGCTGGCCGGCGAGAGCCTGGACGAGCCAATCGTCGGCCGCTTGCTGGCCCGCGGGCTCGACGACGAGTTGAAGGGCACCGCCTACGCCGTCGTCGACGGCATCGATGGCCGCACCCACCACATCAGGCTTCCCGATCTCAACGCGGCCGGGGATTCCGCCCCCGGCTCGATCGTCGAGCTGCGCCGGTTCGACGATGCGCAGGGCCGGCGGCGCGTCGCGCTCGCCGTCCGGTCGGACCTTCCGCTCGAGCAGCAGATCACGGCGAACGGCGCCACCTGGCTCGACCGCCAGGCCATCGCGCGCGAGCCGATCCCGCTCGGCGCCGGCGGTTTCGGCGCCGAGGTCCGCGCCGCGCTCGAGCGCCGCGCCGAGCATCTCATCGGCCAGGGGCTCGCCGAGCGGCAAAGCCGCGGCGTCAGCTTCAGCCGCAACCTGATCGAGACGCTGCGGCGTCGCGAGCTCGACGCATTGAATGAGCGCCTTACGGCCGACACCGGCCAAGCGGCCGTGAAGGCCAGCGCCGGGGAATACGTCGCCGGCACCTATCGCCGCCGCTTCGATCTCGCCTCTGGACGCCTCGCGATGCTCGACGATGGCCTCGGCTTCCAGCTCGTGCCCTGGTCGCCCTCGCTCGAACAGCATCTCGGCCGCCATGTGTCCGGCGTCGCACGCGGCGACGGCGGGATCGACTGGAGCTTCACCCGCAAGCGGGGGATCGGCCTGTGACGAGAGGATCGGACAAGGAGAGCGCGTGATGTCCGCGACCAAGATTCTCTGGGGTCAGATTCTGGTCGTCGCGCTGATCATCCTTGCGACAACCTGGGGCGCCACCGAGTGGACCGCATGGCGATTGGGCTTCCAGGCGCAGCTCGGCGCGCCCTGGTTCATCCTGTTCGGGTGGCCGGTCTACTATCCCCCGTCCTTCTATGCGTGGTGGTTCTTCTACGA
This sequence comes from Rhodoplanes elegans, assembly GCF_016653355.1. GTDB lineage: Bacteria > Pseudomonadota > Alphaproteobacteria > Rhizobiales > Xanthobacteraceae > Rhodoplanes > Rhodoplanes elegans. The sequence goes on from NZ_NHSK01000311.1 coordinate 1,297, forward strand.
CGCCTATGCGCCGGCGATCTTCGTGGAGGGCGCCTATATCGCGGCGTCGGGCGGATTCATGGCGATCGCCGCCGCGATCGCCATGTCGGTATGGCGGGCCCGCGAGGCGAAGAACGTCGACACCTATGGCTCGGCGCGATGGGCCCGGCCCGATGAAGTGAAGGCCGCGGGCCTCCTCGGCCCCGACGGCGTCGTGCTCGGCAAGCTCGGCCGCGACTACCTCCGGCACGACGGACCCGAGCACGTCCTCTGCTTTGCCCCGACCCGAAGCGGCAAAGGCGTGGGCCTGGTCATTCCGTCCCTACTCACCTGGCCCGGCAGCGCCATCGTCCACGACATCAAGGGCGAGAACTGGCAGCTCACGTCCGGCTTCCGTGCGCAATACGGGCGCGTGCTGCTGTTCGATCCGACCAATGCGAGGTCGTCGGCCTACAACCCGCTGCTCGAAGTCCGGCGCGGCGAATGGGAAGTCCGCGACGTCCAGAACATCGCCGACATCCTGGTCGACCCGGAAGGCTCGCTGGAGAAGAGGAACCATTGGGAGAAGACCTCCCATGCGCTGCTGGTCGGCGCCATCCTCCACGTGCTCTACGCGGAGGAGGACAAGACGCTCGCCGGCGTCGCCTCCTTCCTCTCCGATCCGCGCCGCCCGATCGAATCGACGCTCGCCGCGATGATGAAGACTCCGCATCTCGGCGAGGCCGGACCGCACCCCGTCATCGCCAGCGCTGCGCGCGAGCTCCTCAACAAGTCGGACAACGAACGCAGCGGCGTTCTGAGCACCGCAATGTCCTTCCTCGGCCTCTACCGCGACCCCGTTGTCGCGGCCGTCACGCGCCGCTGCGATTGGCGGATCACCGACATCATCGGCGGTGCACGGCCGACGACGCTCTACCTCGTCGTGCCGCCGTCCGACATCGCCCGCACCAAGCCGCTGATCCGGCTGATCCTCAACCAGATCGGCCGACGCCTGACGGAAGATCTCCATGCCAAGGCCCGCCGTCACCGCCTGCTTCTCATGCTCGACGAGTTCCCCGCGCTCGGCCGCCTCGACTTCTTCGAAAGCGCGCTGGCCTTCATGGCTGGCTACGGGTTGAAGTCGTTCCTGATTGCGCAGAGCCTCAACCAGATCGAGAAGGCCTACGGACCCAACAATTCGATCCTGGACAATTGCCATGTGCGGGTGAGCTTCGCGACCAACGACGAGCGCACGGCTAAACGCGTGAGCGACGCGCTCGGCACTGCGACCGAGCTGCGCGCGATGCGCAACTATGCCGGACATCGCCTGAGCCCCTGGCTCGGACACCTGATGGTGTCGCGTTCGGAGACGGCCCGGCCGCTGCTCACGCCGGGCGAGATCATGCAGCTCCCGCCCACAGACGAGATCGTGATGGTCGCCGGCACACCGCCCATCCGCGCCAAGAAGGCACGGTACTTCGAGGATCGGAGATTACTGGCGCGCATCTTGCCACCGCCGGTGCTGAGCGCGGCGGAACACCAGCAGGCGAATGATTGGACCGGCACGCCCCTGCCGCCGCGACCTTTGCAGGAACCTGCGCCACCCGTGAGCGGCATGGATGACGAGGACCCGACGGGCTCCGAGAAGCGGCGCCAGCCGGAGCTCAGTCGCGTGGCCCCGGTCGAGAAGAAGCCACCGATCGACACCGAGTTCGAGATCGATCCCAACGATGACGAGCCTGACGATGCCGCACGGCTGAGCCGCATGAACCGTCTCGTGCAAGGCCTCGCGCGCCAGGTCTCCCTCGATCCCAACGACGGCATGGAGCTGTAGGCCGCCATGCCGAATCCGAACAAGAAGCAGCGGCTCTCCGTCTATCTCGAACCGAGCGTGACCAGGGCGCTGGCGGAATATGCCGCGCGGCGCGCCCAGTCTCGCTCGCTCGTCGCAGAGGCCGCCATCGCCTCATTCCTCTCACCCGACGCCGCCGAACGGCAGGAGGCAGCGCTCACCAGGCGCCTTGACCAGCTCGATCGCCGCATGGCGCGCCTCGAGCGCGACCTCGGCATCGCCGTCGAGACGCTCGCCGTCTTCGTCCGCTTCTGGCTGACCACCAACCCGCCGCTGCCAGAGCC
>NZ_NHSK01000312.1 GCF_016653355.1 Rhodoplanes elegans
GTCGGGACAGCTCTGGGGACGCGGGGGTCGGCGGGTCGGCCGCACGGCCGCATCCCTCTTACGACAGCAGGGCCGGCGCGCGCACGACACGCACGATCACGCTCCGGTGAACCACTTGAGACCGAGCGCCCCGGGCACCAGCAGCACGGCGGCCCAGACGAAGGCCGAGGAGAAGTTCGCCGCCTGGAAATGCCACCACGGCATCACGAAGATGCCGGCGACCAGCGGCACCGAGGCGCGCAGCGGCCCGAAGAAGCGCCCGATGAAGATCGCGGCGACGCCGAACCGCTTGATGAAGGCCTCGCCCTTGGGCAGCAGCTCGGGGTGGCGCGACAGCGGCCAGACATGCGCGACCCTGTCCTTGAAGGTGAAGCCGAGCCAGTAGGACACCCAGTCGCCGAGCGCGGCGCCGACCGCCGCCGCCACCCAGATCGGCCAGAACTCGAGCCCGCCGAGCCCGACCAGCGCCCCGATCCCGATCAGGGCCGCCCAGGCGGGCACGATCAGCGAGAAGAAGGCGAGCGATTCCGCGAAGGCCAGGAGGCCGACCACGGGGGCGGCCCACATCTGGTTGTCGCGCACGAAGTCGATCAGGCTTTGGGTGTACTGTTCCAGCATGTCCGGGAAGAGATGGGAGCCGAGCATGGGCGGAGCCAGGGTCCCGGACGGCGGAACACCGCGGCGGCGTGACGCGGACCGCCTCCGCCCCGGGGTCCGGCGGGACGTGCGCGCCTCGTGCACGACGATCGCACGGGGGCCGAGGCTTGTCACGCGGCGCGGCGCCGCGGTAGACGAACTCGCGCGATCGCTGTTCGCGCAAGAGTTGAGCCAAGGCCTCGCTATCCGCCCTGCTCGTGCCACAGCGTTGGTGCCACACCTTCGCCCGGCCGCATGGCATAGTGCGGCAATCCCGATTCGGCCGGTCCCGCCGCCGCCGCGCAGGATGCGCACGCGCGGGCCGTCCGTTCGCCATAGAGACCGACACGCCCGATGCCCAAGCCCGCTCAGAAGCCCGCCTCCAAGTCCAACGACGACCTGTTCGCCGGCGCCGCGCCGGCGGCACGGCGGCCGGAGCCGGCCAAGCCAGAGCCGACGAAGCCAGAGCCGACGAAGCCCGAGCCGCGGCGCGTGCCGGCCGGGGCCGGCGGCGACGGCAACTACACGGCGCAGGACATCGAGGTGCTGGAAGGGCTCGAGCCGGTGCGGCGCCGGCCCGGCATGTATATCGGCGGCACCGACGAGCGGGCGCTGCATCACCTGTTCGCCGAGGTGATCGACAACTGCATGGACGAGGCGCTGGCCGGCTTCGCCACCTTCATCGAGGTGGTGCTCGGCGCCGACGGCTTCCTCACCGTGACCGACAACGGCCGCGGCATCCCGGTCGACCCGCACCCGAAATTCCCGAAGAAGTCCGCCCTCGAAGTGATCATGTGCATGCTGCACGCCGGCGGCAAGTTCGACTCCAAGGTCTACGAGACCTCGGGCGGCCTGCACGGCGTCGGCATCTCGGTCGTCAATGCGCTCTCCGAGACCCTGGAGGTCGAGGTGGCGCGCGGCGGCCAGCTCTATCGCCAGACCTTCGCGCGCGGAAAACCGCAGGGCGGGCTGGAGACGCTCGGCAAGATCAACAATCGCCGCGGCACGAAGGTGCGGTTCAAGCCGGACGCGCAGATCTTCCCGAAGTCGCGCTTCAGCCCGCAGCGCCTGTTCAAGATGGCGCGCTCGAAGGCGTATCTGTTCGGCGGCGTCGAGATCCGCTGGCGCTGCGACCCGAGCCTGCTGGCCGGGCTCGACGGCGTGCCGGCCGAGGAGACGTTCCACTTCGCCGGCGGCCTCAAGGACTATCTGGCCGGCGCGGTCGAGGGCCAGACGCTGGTGCATCCGGATCTGTTCACCGGGTCGAGCGGCCGTCCGGGCCAGAACGGTGCGGTCGAGTGGGCTATCGCCTGGACGGCGGACGGCGACGGCTTCGTCTCGTCCTACTGCAACACGATCCCGACGCCCGAGGGCGGCACCCACGAGTCCGGCCTGCGCTCCGCCCTGCTGCGCGGCTTGAAGGACCACGCCGAGCGCGTCGGCCAGGGCAAGCGCGTCTCGGGCGTCTCCTCCGACGACGTGATGAACGGCGCCGGCGTGATGCTCTCGGTGTTCGTGCGCGAGCCCGAGTTCCAGGGCCAGACCAAGGACCGGCTCGCCACCGTCGAGGCGAGCCGCATCGTCGAGGGCGCCGTAAAAGATCAGTTCGACCACTGGCTCGCCGGCAACCCGAACCAGGCCAACAAGCTCGTCGACTGGGTGGTGGAGCGCGCCGAGGAGCGGTTGCGCCGGCGCCAGGAGAAGGAGATCGCCCGCAAGTCGGCGGTGAAGAAGCTGCGGCTGCCGGGCAAGCTCGCCGATTGCACCGGCACGGCGACGGAGGGCTCGGAGATCTTCATCGTCGAGGGCGACTCGGCCGGCGGCTCGGCCAAGCAGGCGCGCGACCGCGCGACGCAAGCCGTCCTCCCATTGCGCGGAAAGATCCTCAACGTCGCCAGCGCCGGGAAGGACAAGCTCGCCCAGAACCAGCAGCTCGCCGACCTCGTGCTGGCGCTCGGCTGCGGCACCGGGGCGAGCTATCGCGACGAGGACCTGCGCTACGAGAAGGTGATCGTGATGACGGACGCCGACGTCGACGGCGCCCACATCGCCTCGCTGCTGATCACGTTCTTCTACCGGCAGATGCCGCAGCTCATCGAGAGCGGCCACCTCTATCTCGCGGTGCCGCCGCTCTATCGCCTGTCGCACGGCGGCAAGACGTTCTACGCCCGCGACGACAAGCACAAGGACACGATCATGGCGAAGGAGTTCCGCTCCAACGCCAAGGTCGAGATCGGTCGCTTCAAGGGCTTGGGCGAGATGATGCCGCACCAGCTGAAAGAGACGACCATGAGCCGCAAGACCCGCACGCTGCTGCGGGTCAAGCTCTTGGCCGAGGACCGCTCCGACACGGCGAAGTCGGTCGAGCGCCTGATGGGCACCAAGGCCGAGACCCGCTTCGCCTTCATCCAGGAGCGCGCCGAGTTCGCCTCCGAGGACATGCTGGACGTGTGAGGGGGGGCGAAGGAGAAGCGGGGCGGCGGGACGCATCGTCGTAGGGTGGGTGGAGCCGAAGGCGATACCCACCGACACGGCGGTGCGCGGCTACAACTAGGCGTTCTCGGCCTCGGAAATGAATCGCTCAATTTCAGGAACATACCCAGAGAGATACACAGACTTTCTTCTTTTTATCAGCGAGCCAATTGCCGACCTCACGATCCTCCATTTTGATAAATATTTCGCAAGGTAATAAATTAACACACCTCGATTGGCGGGAAACGCTTGAGAGTACATTTGGGAGATCATTTCCGCAACAATATACTCAACGTCCTCGTCAGATGTCGCCTTGTTTTGTACGACACTTCTATACAGCCTATCAAGAACATCGTTTGCAAATTTGCCGCGATCTTTGTAGCTCCGCAAAACAAACGCAGCCAACGCCCGATCGCCAATCAGCGCGCCTAGCAGCATCGCAAGACGCTCCTCTTGACGAGCGGCTTTTGAGACTTCTTTTAAAAGAACCAATATCTGAGCACTATTATCAGAAAATTCATTACCCTCGATACTCCTTATCTCGCCCTCGCAGCTCCTGCTTGCCTTAAAATCGAATTCATTCAAGATTCTTTGTATAAGCTCCACTTCATCTAAGTTGGCCCGATCAACGGGATCTAACGCACTTAAATCAAGAGAGAGGTCGCCCTCACTACTAACGTTTGCAATCAGGCGAGAACGAGTCTGGAGAATTCTCTTTGCCGCATCCTCGTTAGGTGCCGCATCTAAAATCATTTTCCACAAAACCGACAAGAGACTGCTGCGCTCATAAAAAGCCCGCCCAGCACCAATTCCTCCTCGCGATATAACCCTTCTCTTCATTTCAAGGCGAATTTCTTTTTTTTCTTGTTCTGTACCAATCAATTCGAAGATCTGCAGATTTATTTCCACTTCATCCTTATTTCTTCTCGCAAATCCTCTCAGACAAGACTCCAATTGAGCTAAAGTGCCAACCTGAGGCGCTCCTGTCTCAGGCATAAAACAAAATAATGCTCCTCCACCCACTCTGCACCACCTTCTATCACTGATGCATATTTCGCCTTCTATTTCTCCATCCACCACATCGAATCGGCTTATTAAATCGGTGTATTCATCGACAATTTGAATTGTCCTGAGGCTCCGATCTGAAGGGTGGCAAAAAAGAGGAAGCGCAAACCCTATTCTTGTTCTAGAATATGGTAAGCAGCCCACAACAAAAAACTCATCGGTCGATTTCATAGATGCCCCCTGCTCTGATAGAGGAGCCGAACTTCTGCCTCAAGTAGAGCGTGATAATATTCTGGGTGTCGGCCGGGAACGAACGAATATGGAGCGATGGCGACCCCTTCTCCTTCGAGCTCCTCTAACCAAGGGGCGTGCGATTCATCACTCCATATTGTATGCGGAACAATTATTGCAATTAAGTTTCCCTTTAAATCAACAGCAGTGTCAAGCAAGACCTCAATTGTCCAAATCCTGTCGTCTGGTTCATTCCTCCCCCGGGATGCAATGAGACTCAGGTACGCTCTCGCGTGAAATTCCCACGCTGCCGCGGCGCCGATTCCGTCCTGACCCCTTAGATGTTGACCTTCAAAATACATCCTTCGGGATCCAAAAACGCATGATACTAGTTTATTCGGCCGACTCACATCTTGCTCTAAAGAGAAATCTTCGACAGCCATTTCATCAGGAAGCATGTGCTTGTATAATCGTTTATCAAATGCACCGGTGTCGAATGCGAATATTGCCCGCGCAGATTCGATCAGATTCGGATTAAATATAAAGCAATATGGGCAAGACGCTTAAACCTTCACTGCACCAGACGCACTAATTCTGTAAGCAGGCCGCCCATAAAAGAAATACGCTAAACTCTCGTTGAAAACGGAGCATTGGCTTGGACTGACAGAGCCAGAACGACATATGTCTTCAGCTCCAATACCTTTTGTAATGTGGGTCAATGGCATCAACGGCCAGTTTGGCGCCATTTGTTTATCGACCCATTCTCGGAAGCCGGGTCTGCCACCAGAGAGCTTCATGAAATGCTCCAGCGAGGGCGGAACTTCGCGCGGTTTCGAACGCCTTGTATATGCATGCTTATTGAGTTTAATCGAATGCTCGCTGGTCGGCAATCGATCGCCGAATGTTCCGATGGGAGCTTAAGATAGCAGCTAAAATCAAGATGAAATGTGGGCAGCAGGTTCACCCGTCCTTCCTGGAGGCGTGGCATGCCCATTTCGGCGGTGACGCGTGATCCGACCGCCGTGGCCATCGCCGTGACGGACGACCGGCTGGTCGTCACGCTCAAAGACGGGCGCGAGGTTGCGGCCCCACTCGTGTGGTTTCTGCGCCTCGTCGACGCGACGGCGGCGTAGCGCGGCAACTGGCGCCTGATCGGCCGCGGCCAGGGTATCCACTGGCCCGATCTCGACGAGGACGTGTCGGTCGCGAGCGTGTTGAGGGCGAGCTGAGAGACGACGGACGTCGCGGCCAGCCGTAGCCCGGCTCGAGCGCAGCGAAAGCCGGGATCTTCGACGCGCTCCCGTCCCGGGTTTCGTTTCACTCAACCCGGGCTACGAGGTTGCTGATGGGCACCAAGGCCGAGACCCGCTTCGCCTTCATCCAGGAGCGCGCCGAGTTCGCCTCCGAGGACATGCTCGACGTGTGAGCGGCGCGCCTGGGCGCGAGGCCTCGTCGTAGGGTGGGTGGAAAGCCGCAGGCGATCCCGACCCACACCACGTCACGCCGGCACGGCGTGTGGAGGCGGCTCGCCCACCTCCTTCAGCATGGTGGTGACGCTGCCGAAGCCGAAGAGATACCGCAGGACACCGATCGATTCGGTCGACCGCGCCCTGTGGCCCTGCCGCTCGTAGAGCGCACGGGCGCGCGGATTGCCGTCGACCACGTCGAGGCGCACGCGCTCCAGGCCGCACGCCCGGGCCTGGCTCTCCACGGCGCTCAGAAGCGCGGTTCCGACGCCCGAGCCGCGGGCGCTCGCATCCACGAAGAGACCGTCCATCAGCAACGTGCCGGCCTCACACGGCCGCTCCAGGATGCTCACGAGCAGGCCCCGAAGAGGCGCCCCGAACGGGCCGTAGACCCGCACGAGATCAGCAAAGTCCCCGCCCACGAAGGCGCCCCGTGGCGTCTTGAAGCCGGCCACACCGAGGAAGCGACCATCGACCGAGACGGCACTGATCGCATGGCTGGAATCGAGGACCCGTCGCACGAAGGCGATGGCCCTGCGCTGTGGGCCGAGCGGATAACGGAGCTTGCGTGCGAACGCATTCCAATAGCCGGCGGCCGCCTGCGCCCGGTGTTCAGACCGAAGCCCTGGCTCGATCCGGAAGTTCAGGTGGGGATGGGTCATCGATCGTCCTCTTCGCCCGGCCGATATAGGCGCGAGGACCGGAGGTGCAATAGGACCGACACGATCGGGAGCGCTGATCGGGGAACACCGGTCGCGATCGGCTCCGCGGACCGATGTTCCGCACCTCGGGATGACGCGTCATGCAACGCTAACCCGACAGGGAGCGGCGGCGCACGGCCATGATGGGTATCGCCTGCGGCTCCACCCATCCTACAAGCCACGAGCATTGCCTCGGCGCGACCGCGCCCGCCCTCACCGCCGCATCAATGCGAACACGCCCCACCCCAGAAGCTCGCGCGTAAAGGCAGCGTAGCGCACGGGCTCGGTCGTCAGGAGGCTCCGCACCTCGGCGGCGAGGTCGTCGCCGGGATTGGCGTCGAGCCAGCGGCGCATGGTGAGCCATTTCGCAGCTTCGTACCGGTCCCAGCCGTCCTGGTCGGCCAGCACCATCTCGACGACGTCGCAGCCGAGCCGGCCGAAGGAGGCGAGCAGCTCGGGCAGCAACAGGAAGTCGGAGATCGCGGTGGCGAGGCAGCGCCGGGCGTCGTCGTCGCTCGGCGGCAGCCGTCGCCAGTAGGGCTCGCCGATCAGCATGATCCCGCCGTCGCGCAGGCTCCGCTCCAGAAGCGCGATCGTGCCGGCGACGCCGCCGCCGATCCAGGTGGCGCCGACACAGGCCGCCACGTCGACCTTCTCGTCGGCGACATGGCCGGCCGCGTCGCCATGGACGAAGGTCACGCGATCGGCGACGCCGAGCTCCACGGCACGCTGTTGCGCGTGCGCCGTGAACAGCGGGCTCATGTCGATGCCGGTGCCGACGATGCCGTGATCGCGGGCCCAGGTGCACAGCATCTCCCCAGAACCGCTGCCGAGGTCGAGCACGCGGGCGCCCGGCGCGAGCCGCAGCGCCGCGCCGAGCACGGCGAGTTTTTCGGGGGTGATCGGATTGTGGATGCGGTGCGCGTTTTCCGTGATGTTGAAGATCCGAGGGATGTCCACGCTGGACGCGCTCCTTCACGCAATCGACCAAACCGAATGGAGCGGCGCATGCTTATCTCGCGCGCGCCAAAAACATGACACCGGCCAACGCCGGTGCGCCGTCCGTAGCCCGCGCGGCCCGGCGGCGGAATGCGGGGCTTTACGGTATCGCGATGCATCGGGACGGCAGCGCGTCCGCGCGCGTCACCGCCTCGCCCCGCCGGCGGAGGCGACCGGGCGGTTTTATCACACCTCGGCTTTACAATTGAAAATCACGCAAAACTCCATACACACCCTGTGCTTGCGACCACCTAACCGCGTCGGCATAGTTGGACGTGCGAGGTCGCACCGCGTCACGTCGCGGCCCGCTCAGGGGGAGTGCGTCGCATGGCAGAGCAGAAAGTCGGAAATCCCGCCGTGGTCGGGCTGGCCGGGTTCGGCCTCACCACGATGGTGCTGCAGTTCCACAATGTCGGCTGGATGGGCATCGGCCCGGTGGTGTGGCTCGGGCTGATCTTCGGCGGCTTCGCCCAGATGGTCGCCGGCCTGCAGGAGATGAAGACCGGCAACAATTTCGGCTACTGCGCCTTCACGGCCTATGGGTGCTTCTGGATCGCGCTGGCGCTGCTGCTGATCGGCAACCACTACAATCTCTACGTCTCCAGCAAGAGCGACATCGGCTGGTTCCTGATCGCCTGGACGCTGTTCACGGCGATCCTGTGGGTCGGCGCGCTGCGCATCTCGGGCGCGCTGGCGCTGACCTTCACGCTGCTGCTCGGCGGCTTCGTGCTGCTCGACCTCGCGCATTTCGGCTTCCCGGAGCTGACCGTGGTGGCCGGCTACGAGCTGATGCTGTGCGCCGCCATGGCTTGGTACATCATGGCGCATCTGATCTTCGCCGACGTGTTCGGCCGCGACGTCCTGCCGGTCGGCAAGCCGTGGCTGCGCGCCCGGACCGCGCCGGTCGCCGCGGCCGCGCCGCGTCCGTCGGCGGCGCCGGTCGCGACCCTCGAGGTCGCCGGCGCCAAGGGCTGAGCGCCCGCCGCCGGAACCGCAACCGAGATCGGAGACCCATCATGCGTGCATCGAAGCTGATCGCCGCGGCGCTCGCGGCGGCATTCTGCGGCGCCGCCGCGCCGCCCGCCGTCGCCGGCGAGGACACCGCGACGCCCGAGGAGGTGGTCGCGAAAGTGTGGGGCGCGGCACGCTTCCTCAACGAGAAGGGCGCCTCCGGCATCGCCGAGTTCAACAACGCCAGCGGCCGCTGGGTGTGGAAGGACTCCTACGTGTTCGTCTACGACTGCCGGCTCGACCGCATGGTGGCGCACCCGCTGCGGCCCGACCTGGTCGGCCGGCCGATCATGCAGATCGCCGACAACAACGGCCGGCTCATCTTCAAGGATCTGTGCAAGGCGGGCGGCGACAAGCGCGGCGGCTGGGTCGAGTATCTGTGGACCCGGCCGGGGGCCGGCGGAGTGTCGCGGAAGATCTCCTACGCGCTCGGCGCCGACATCGCCTTCTCGACCGGCCTGCAGGTGGCGGCCGGCGTCTACGACGACAAGGCCTCGGCGGCCGACCTCGCCAAGCTCACCGACAAGATGGCGGACCCGGCCAAGTACCCGGCGCACTGAGCCGTCGACCGAAACTAAGACGGCGATGTCCGTCCCGGCCGCACAGCCGGGACGGACATCGCTTGCGCCCATCTAGGCGCCGCATCCTCAATGCCGTGATCGCGGGCAAGCCGTCCCTACCCCGCGCGGCCGGGGCGCGGAATGCGGGGCATTACGGCATTCGTGATAGGCAACGGCTGCGGCTCGGCCCGTCCGCCCACGCCACGAGGCTCGCTCGTCATGTCCGCTGACGCCCTCACCATCCGGCCCGCGACGCCCGCCGATTCGACGGGGCTCGACGAGTTGCTCGCCGCGAGCTACGCGACGCTGCTGGCCGGCCATTACGACGCGGAGACGCTCTCCCGCGCGCTGGCGCCGATGTCGCGCGCCAATCCGCGTCTCATCGACAGCGGCACGTATTACGTGGCCGAGATTTGCGGAACAGCTACCGAAGCGTCCGCGGCGCAGCCGGCGGCCCGTCTCGTCGCCTGTGGCGGCTGGACGGCCGAGCAGCCCGGCACCGGCACGGCGGCGCCCGGCGAGGCGCACATCCGGCATTTCGCCACCCGGCCCGACTGGATCGGCCGCGGCGTCGGCACGCGGCTGCTCGCCCACTGCATCAACGAGGCAGCGGCCCTCGGACGGACCACCCTCACCTGCTTCTCGACCCTCAACGCCGCGCCTTTCTATAGGCGCTCCGGATTCGTCACGCTCGGGCCGCTCGACGTGACGCTGACGCCGGGCGTGATCTTTCCGGCGATCCTGATGCGGCGGACGGGCTGACGACAGCAAAGACGCCTGCAGACGCCCGACCGTCGCCCGTCAAACGCCCGGCCTGCCCTTGCAGCGGCGGTGGCCGTCGCCGGCCATCCAGTCGTCGATCTCGTCGAACTGCCGCACCCCCACCGGCCGCTTGCGCGGCACTCTCGTTATCTGTCGCATCACTGTTCCACACCGGTCTTCGAACCGAAAAACGCACGGTCCGCCAAAACGTGACGCCCGCCGGGGGGCGGGCGTGTTCGGTCTCGTATATGGGGGCTCACGGCGTCTTTTCGACGGCACGGCGCCGCAACCCTGCTGCGCACTGCCCGCCGATTTCTTAATCGAGCGAAGATGCAATCTGTGATTGCGCCAGCTCCGAGCAGTCCGGCCTTAACCCCTGGTTAACCATCTCTCTTCACGTTGCGTTAACCATCCTTCTCAACCCTTTGTTAACCAAGCCGCTGTTTCGATCGTCTGCGACGGCCCGGACCGACGCGGACCCGGCGCCTCGGAACGCGCGCCATGGCCCCTCGAAAATTCCCGCCGCCCCGCCCTGCCGTGATCGCCGCCGTGCGGCTGCAGGAGGCCGGGCGGATCGCCGAAGCCGAGCACGCCCTGATCGCCGCGCTGCGCGAGGACCAAGCGGACTTTTACGCCCTCCACCAGCTCGGCCTGATCTGCTGCGACCGCAAGAACTTCGCCGACGCCGTGCTGCTGCTCGCGACCGCGGTGGAGCGGCGGCCCGACTCGCCCGAGGCGCTGTGCAATCTGGCGCTCGCGCTGCGCGGGCTCGATCGGCTCGACGAGGCGGTCGCCGCCTGTGACGCGGCGCTGGCGCTCGACCCGGACCACGCCGCGGCCCACCACAACCGCGGCAACACGCTGCTCCACCTCGACCGGCCGGCCGAGGCGGCCGCCGCTCACGCGCGCGCCGTGGCGCTCGACCCGAACAATGCCGAGTCGCTCTACGGGCTCGGCAACGCGCTGCGAGAGCTGCACCGCTTCGACGCCGCGATGGAGTGTTACGAGAAGGCGCTGGACCTCGCACCCGGCCGCGCCGACATCCGCTTCAACGTCGCGCTCCTGAGCCTGCTGATCGGCCGGCTGCGCGAGGGCTTCGCCGGCTACGCCCACCGGCTGGAGAAGCCGGAATTCGCCGAGCTGCGCGGCCGCTTCGCGGCGCCCGCCTGGGCCGGCGAGCCGGTGGAGGGCCGCACCGTGCTGCTGCATCCCGAGCAGGGCGCCGGCGACGTCATTCAGTTCGTCCGCTACGCACCGCTGCTGGCGGCGCGCGGCGCCCGGGTGATCTGCGCCGTCACGGCACCGCTCAAGCCGCTGATCGACAGCCTCGCCGGGCCGTCGATCGAGGTGACGGTCTGGGACCGAACCGCCCCGCCGGCGCACGACCTGCACTGCCCCTATCTCAGCCTGCCACACGGTTTTGCCACGACCCTCGACACGATCCCGGCCGCCGTTCCGTATCTCGCCGCCTCGCCGGCCCGCATCGCGGCGATGGCGGAGCGGATCGCCGCCGCGGTGGCCGCGGCCGGGCGGGCGGACGCCGCAGGCGCCCCGGCAGACGGGCCGAGGCTGCGGGTCGGCCTCGTCTGGGCCGGCAACCCGGCCTTCGCCAACGACCGCCATCGCTCGATCCCGCTCGCGACCCTGGCCCCGCTGCTGGCGCTGCCGGGCAGCGACTTCGTCAGCCTACAGAAGGACTTGCGGGAGGGAGATGAAGCCCTGCTGCAGCAGCACGGGGTGGCGCAACTCGGCCCGGACCTCGCCGATTTCGCCGCGACGGCGGCGGCGATCGAAAACCTCGACCTGGTGATTGCGGTCGACACCGCCGTCGCCCATCTGGCCGGCGCGCTCGGAAAGCCGGTGTGGATCCTGCTGCCGTTCTCGCCGGACTGGCGGTGGCTGACCGGGCGCGCCGATTCGCCCTGGTACCCGACCGCCCGGCTGTTCCGGCAGCCGGCCCTCGGCGACTGGGACAGCGTCGCGACGGCCTTGTGCGAGGCCCTTGGCGAGGCCCGCGCGGCGGACCGGCCGGCGGCAGCAAGTTCCTGAACGATCTGCGGCTTTTGGCCCCGATCACGGTTCGGTGTGACGGCCACCGCGGCCCTCGCGGCGGCGCCGCCGAGCCGTTAGCCTGCGCGCGGCGACACGGCCGCACGACGGCCCGACCTCATCACGAACAACGTGCACTCCAGAGGAGACCCCCATGTCCTTCCATCGTCGTCAGTTCCTCGTCGGCGGCGCGGTCGCGGCCGCGGCCCTGCTCGGCCCCCGCGTCGCCTTCGCCCAGACGGCGGCACCGTCCGGCCCGTTCAAGCTCGATCCGCTGCCCTACAAGAATGATGCGCTGGCTCCGCACATCGATGCGAAGACCATGGAGATCCACCACGACCGCCACCACCAGGCCTATGTGAACAATCTCAACGCGGCCGTGAAGGACCACAGCCAAGTGGCTCAGGTGCCACTGAAAGACATTCTGGCGAAGCTCGGCGAGATGCCCGAGGCGATCCGCACCGCGGTGCGCAACAACGGCGGCGGGCACGCCAACCACACGATGTTCTGGCAGGTGATGGGGCCGAACGGCGGCACCCCGTCCGGCGCGCTCGCCGAGGCGATCCAGCGCGACCTCGGTGGCCTCGACAAGCTCAAGAGCGACTTCAACGGCGCCGGCGGCCGGGTCTTCGGCTCGGGCTGGGTGTTCGTCACGGTGACCCGCGACGGCAAGCTCGCACTCGAATCGAAGCCCAACCAGGACACGCCGCTGATGGACGGCAAGATGGTGCTGTTCGGCAACGACGTGTGGGAGCACGCCTATTACCTCACCTACCAGAACCGCCGGCCCGACTACCTCGCCGCGTGGTGGAACGTGGTGAACTGGGGCAAGGTCGGCGAGCGCTACGCCGCCGCCACGGCCGGCACGCTGGCGATCTGACGGCTCCTAGCGCCCCACGGAGCGCGGAGCGCCGTGCATATTTCGGCGATGGCGAGTCCCGTCGCGGCGGGACTTGCTTTACACTCGTGCTCTAGATTGGGTGGATGGGATGCGGCCCGGCGCCGCGAAAGAGCGAGGTTCCGATGTCGAGGGGTCCGGCCGTCATGCCGTGGTTCGCACGCGGGTCTCTCGGACGAGCATCGGTGTCCGGACGAGCATCGGCCGCGGCCGTGCTGGTTCTACTGGCCGGCGCCGCCCTGCCCGGCTCCGCCGCGGCCCAGACCGCGGTGGGCTGTGCGCCGTACTGCGACTTCCGCCACTATTACGGCACCTACACCTACGACTACGTCCAGCGCGGCGTGTACTGCGCCCCGGTGTGCGACGCCTTCGGCAACTGCGTGCCGGCCAAGACCTGCGTGCGCGCCCCGAACGCGATCCCGAGCACCGCGACCGTGACCTACATCGACCCGACCATCGCGACCCCGGGCGCCGTCGGCCCGCGCCGGACGGTGCGCTCGACCGCGGCCCGCTCCGCCACGGTCCGGGTGCGGCCCTACCGGCCGCAACGCTGACGCTCGCACGCGGTCGAGACCACGAATCGGATCCGCTGGCCCGAACCGCCGAACGCCGCGCTTGGCGACGTGGGGAGAACTGAAAACGCCCCGCGGAGCGGGGCGTTCGGGGCCGTGTCGGCCGTCGGTCGGCTGTCCTTCGCGCGATGATCAGTCGTCGCGATACACCCGCTCGCGCCGCTCGTGCCGCTCCTGCGCTTCGAGCGACAGGGTGGCGATGGGGCGCGCCTCGAGGCGCTTGATGGAGATCGGCTCGCCGGTCTCCTCGCAGTAGCCGTAGGTTCCGTCCTCGATCCGCTGCAGCGCGGCGTCGATCTTGGCGATCAGCTTGCGCTGGCGATCACGCGCCCGCAGCTCGATCGCCCGCTCCGTCTCGGACGAGGCACGGTCGGCGAGGTCTGGATGATTCTGGTTCTCGTCCTGCAGGTGCTGAAGTGTTTCCTTCGCTTCCCGCAGAATATCGTCCTTCCATGAGAGCAGCTTGTTCCGGAAATACTCGCGCTGCCGCTCGTTCATGAAGGGTTCTTTGTCCGTAGGTCTGTAGATCCCGTTCGTCTCCAGGCGCATGACACGCTCACTCCCACGCGGCCATCCCGTTTCCTTCCGGATCGACTTCTATGGTCGAGTCATCGGCGGATGCGCACGCTATATACAAGCGTTGCGACATAACGACAACAACAGATTGGATTAATCCGGTCGCTCTTCGATCAGTAAAGTATACATCGGTGCGGCAAGGAGAAGCGCCGTCGCGCGGCGCTGCGGAGCGCATCCGCGATACCGCCCGGCCCGCGTTCGCAGCAGGATTGAGTTACCACCGTCGCGCGAATTATTTCGCGATGCGGCGAATCGGCTCGATGCGTCCCAGGGTGCTTCCGGACCGCCGTCACACGCTGCCGAGCGGCTTGAGCTTCGCGAGCTCGACCTCGACCCGAAGCTCGATCTCGGCGAGGACGCCGTCGAGGCCGGGATCGCCGGTGGTCTCCTTCAACCCGGCCGCGATGGCGGCGAGCCGGCCGAGGATGGCGGGATCGAGATTGCCGGAGAGGAGCGCGAGCTTCATCTCGTCGAGCACGTCGAGGGCGGAGCGGCCGCGCACCACGGCGCGGCGGCGCCGTTCGGTGGCGTCCTCGACGCCCTGCAGGGCGAGCAGCGCGTCGATGCCGGTCAGCGTGCGGGCCGCACCGCTGGCCGAGGGCCCCTGCGGCCCGTCGGTGTCCGGCAGCGAGAAACGGCCGGTCCCGGTGCGCCGGACCGTGGATCCGGGCGTCGTCGAGGCGGGTCCAGTGGGGCCGGTGATGCGCATGGTCCGTCGAGTCCTCCGAGACTCGCGACGTGTCGAGGCTCGCGACAATTCAGCGCCACGATGGTTAACGCCTCGTTAAGGCTCGGCAATTCCTGCCGGGTCGACCCCGACGACGGCCCTTTCCTTCCTGCCCCGGGCGTCGGGCGCCGAAACTTTCGGCAATGATTTCAACAGTTAACAAATCCCCACCGGCTGGCACGCTCCTCGCAGAGCCTTTTCCGTCACGCCGTCCGAGGAGCATGCGATGCGGACCCTTCTCCACTGCGCACTGGCCGCGATCACGCTCGCCGCGACCCTCTTCGCAGGGCCGCCGGCCGGTGCCACGTCGCGCATCAAGGACCTCGCCAATGTCGAGGGAGTCCGCCAGAACCAGCTGATCGGCTACGGCCTCGTCGTCGGCCTGCAGGGCACCGGCGACACCATCAACAACTCGCCCTTCACCAAGCAGTCGCTGCAGGCGATGCTCGAGCGCCTCGGCGTCAACATCCGCGGCCAGACGCTGCGCACCGGCAACGTCGCCGCCGTGATGGTGACGGCGAACCTGCCGCCGTTCTCGACCCAGGGCACCCGGGTCGACGTCACCGTTTCGGCGCTCGGCGACGCCAAGAGCCTGCAGGGCGGCGTCCTGGTGATCACCCCGCTGCTCGCCGCTGACGGTAATGTCTACGCGGTGGCGCAAGGCTCGCTCGCGATCGGCGGCTTCATGGCCGAGGGCGAGGCCGCCAAGATCGTGCGCGGCGTGCCCACCGTCGGCCGCATCGCCAACGGCGCCATCATCGAGCGCGAGATCGACTTCGCGCTGAACCGGCTCACCCAGGTGCGGCTCGCGCTGCGCAACCCGGACTTCACCACGGCCAAGCGCATCGCCGCCGCGATCAACGACTTTCTCGCGATGCCGGTGGCCGAGCCGATCGATCCGTCGACCGTGCAGCTCACGGTGCCGAAGGAGTACACCGGCAACGTCGTCGCCATGCTGACCGAGATCGAGCAGCTGCAGATCGAGCCCGACCAGCTCGCCCGCATCATCGTCGACGAGCGCTCCGGCATCATCGTGATGGGCCGCGACGTGCGCGTCTCCACCGTGGCGGTGGCGCAGGGCAACCTCACCGTGACGATCACCGAGTCGCCCGAGGTGAGCCAGCCGGCGCCGTTCTCGGAAGGCCGCACCGTCGTGGTGCCGCGGACCAACGTCACGGCGAACGACGACGGCCACAAGCTCGCCGTGGTGCGCGAGGGCGTGTCGCTGCAGCAGCTGGTCGACGGGCTCAACGCGCTCGGCATCGGCCCGCGCGACCTGATCGCCATCCTGCAGGCCATCAAGGCGGCCGGCGCCATCCAGGCCGACCTGGAGGTGATGTGATGAGCACGGCGAGCATTCCCGCTTCGGCCGCGCTGACGGCCGACCAGATCAGGTCCGGCGTCCTGCCGGTGTTCGCCGGCGGCACCAGCCGGACGGCCCCCGCCAAGACGCCGAACGAGAAGGCCTGGACCCAGGCCCAGGACTTCGAGGCGATGTTCCTCAATCAGATGATGCAGACGATGTTCACCGGCGTCGGCGAGGACGGCCCGCTCGGCAACGGCCCAGGCACCGGCATGTGGCGCTCGTTCCTGATCGACGAATACGCCAAGTCGACCGTCAAGGCCGGCGGGATCGGGATCGCCAAGCAGGTCTACGAACAGCTCCTGCACCAGCAGGAAGCCGCCGCGGCGCGCGGCGCCGGCGCGGCCGCCGCCTCCTACGCGGCCACGACCAACGCCACCACCACCGCCATTCCGACCACCGCGAAGACCAAGGGGAGCGTCCAATGACCGACCAGGCCGCCGCCGTCCAGGAGACCCCGCCGCGTGCGATCACGTCCGTCGACGAGGCGCGCGACGTGATCCGCATGCTCGACGAGACCATCACGGCGCTGGTCGAGGTGATCGAGGAGGAGGACCGGCTGGTGCGGGCCGGCAAGCTGGCCGACGTGGCGCGGCTGTCGCCGACCAAGACCAGCCACGCACGACGCTATCTCGCCGGCAGCCTGCGGCTGCGCGACAGCCTGCCCCGGCTGCGCGGCGAGCTCGGCGGCGAGCTCTCCGTCGTGAAGGCGCGCCATGCCGCCTTCCAGGACCGGCTGCAGAGCAACCTGACGGCGCTCGCCACCGCGCATGCGGTGTCCGAGGACATCGTGCGCGGCGTCGCCGGCGAGCTCACCCGCACCGCCAGCCCGCAGACCTACGGCGCCTCCGGCCGCACGCCGATGCCCGATCCGCGCCACGTGAGGCCGCTGGCGGTCAGCCGGACGCTGTGAGAGCCTGACTCGAAATTCGGCCTTTATTAACAGGGTCTGGCGAGGCGGCGGGTGAGGAGCCGCGGGTGTGCGACGAGGAGCCAAGCGGTCGCTGTCGCGATGGGTGAACGCGCTTGCCCGCATCGAAGCCCCGTGGGCCGCCGCTTTTGGTGGTCGGCGCGCTCCGGCTGTCGATGATCGCCGCGGTCGGCGTCGGCTTGCACCCGAGCTGCCGGCGCGCCAGGCGGACGAGAGCCGTCACGATCCGCCGCCACCAGCCGGTGTCCCGCCACGCATAGAAGTAGCCCTGCACGGTCGAGCGCGGCGGGAAGTCTCCAGGCAGCGCCCGCCACTGGCAGCCCGTGGACAGCACGTAGAGGATCGCCTCGACGACCCGACGCAGATCGGTCGTCCGAGGACGACCCATCCGGCGGCGCGGCGGCAGCCGCCGCGCGATCAACGCCCATTCCGCGTCGGTCAGATTGCTCGCGAAGCGCAGCCCGTCCCGCCGATACTGGGCGCGAGTGATTTCGGTCCAAGGCATCGTGCTCTCCATCGAATCTTTGCAAATCCGACGGAATCACAGCCCTCCGAAATCACTCACTCATTGTCCGGTCAGGCTCTGAGAACGCGACCTCACCGCCGCCACGGCAGCGCAGTTGGGTCTTCGACGAACACCCAGGCGCCCTGCCCCAACGCGTCCGGAAACGCCGCCGTGACGGCGCCGTCGCGTTCGACGAAGGGCAGGCCGGCCTGCGCGAGCGTTCCCTTCAGGACCGCGAGCGACGTCACCACCAGCGCATAGGCGCCGATGAACGGCAGGCTCGGCGGCACGATGCCGGTCAGGGCGCGCAGCGTGTCGGGTGTCGTGATCTGGACGCGTCCGCGATCGAGCGCGATCGCGGGCCCGGCCGCGGTGTCGCGCGCCGGGCGATTCAGGAATCGTGAGAAGCGCGCCGCCGCCTCGGCCGTGTCGCCGACCGCGATCACGGCGTCGAGCAGCGCCGAGACGCCGTTCGGATGCGTCAGCCAGCGCGGCTGCCAGACGGTGTGCTCGGTGTGGTGGGTCAGCATCTGGATGCGGCCCTCCGGCATGACGCCGGGCGACAGCCGCGCCACCGTGAAGGCCGCGATGTCGTGACCGTCGGCGGTATCGACCGGCCGCTGCATCGAGACGAGCGGCTGCATCGGCATGCCGGCGGCCGCGAGGCGGGTGTGATGCGCCGCAGCGTCGGTGACCGCGAAGGCGATCAGATGCACGCCGGGGTAGCGGTCGCGCGCCGTGTCCAGCTGCCGACCGAGCGGCGTGTCGGCGGTCTTGAACAGAACCTCCACATAGCCGCGAGAGAACATCGCCGTGACGTTGCCGGTGCCGGTCGGTGTCGCGGTGCCGTCGGGACCCGGATTGACCTGCACTGAAGGCGGCGTGGGGGCGAACCCGGCCTGCGCGAGTGCCGCACCGGCCGCGCCCCGGTCGGCGGCGAAATGGCCGACATGGTCCAGAAAAATCTCCTCCCCGGCGGGAAGTTGACGCGAGCTTTCTTCCATGAAACGCCGAACTCCTGATCCCATCGTCGTTTTTTCACCATCTCGCGCGACGGTTGATGCCCGCCGCGCGCAGCCCGCCTTATATACGAGGCGTCGCGGCGGTCGAGTGTCGCGCACAGCGGAACCGATCCGCGTCGCCGCTCGACACCACCGACCGACCCGCTGCGTGCACTCGATGCCGCAGCCGGGCGTCATCTTCTCGTGATCGGCACAGAATTTGCTCGGGTTCACGGCCCGCAACAGCATAATACGGCCCCCAGTGGTCGAGATCGGATCTCGATTGACCCCCGTCATCACCATGGATGCCATGACCTCACCGGCGACTTTACCGGCGGCCCTCGCCGCGACCCCGGATCGACGCCAGGCGCTCGCGTTCCGCCATGTCTCGAAGCGCTTCGGCCGCGCCGACGGCTCGTCCCTCGAGGTGCTGCGCGACATCAGCTTCGACGTGCCGGCCGGCTCGATCGTGTCGATCCTCGGCCCTTCGGGCTCGGGCAAGTCGACGCTGCTCAACATGGCGGCGGGCCTGCTCGCGCCGGATCAGGGGCGCGTCCTCGTGCTCGGCCACGAGACCACGGGCGACGCGGCCGGCGCGGTCGACTGGTCGCGGCTCGGCTACATGTTCCAGGACGATCGCCTGCTGCCGTGGCGCTCCGCGCTCGCCAATGTCGGGCTGGCGCTGGAGAGCGGCTCGATCGGCAAGCGCGAATGGCGTGCGCGGTCGCAGGCCCAGCTCGCGCTGGTGGGGCTCGGCGACTTCGCGTCCGCCTACCCGCACCAGCTCTCCGGCGGCATGCGCAGCCGCGTCGCGCTCGCCCGCAGCCTCGTCACCGAGCCGGACATTCTGCTCATGGACGAGCCGTTCTCGCGGCTCGATGCCCAAACGCGCACCACTATGCATACAGAGTTGCTGCGCATCCACCGCGAGCGCAACATGTCGATCGTGTTCGTCACCCACGACGTGGAGGAGGCCGTGATCCTGGCCGACCACATCGTGATGTTCTCGCCGCGGCCCGGGCGCGTGCACACCGAGCTCGCCGTCGACCTGCCGCATCCCCGCCTCGGCACGCCGGAGGCCCAGACCCTCGTCGCGGAGTTGCGTGCCGCGATCGCGGGCATGTCGGCCGACTGGGTGATCTGATCCCGTTCATCGTCACGTCCCGGACCCGCCACCGGTCCCGAACCCCCGTCCCTGGAGAGACCATGTCCGTGCGAAAGCTCGCCCTCGCCGTGGCCGTCGCCACCGCCACCCTCGCCCCCGTCACCGCCTCGGCGCAGGAGAAGATCAAGGTCGGCTACTGGACCTCCGGATTCAGCGTCGGCTTCGGCGCCGTGCTGGAGGCCGGCAAGTTCCTCGAAGCGCAGGGACTGGTGCCGGAGTACATCAAGTTCTCCGACGTCAACGGCCCGACCAAGGCGCTGATGACCCACTCGATCGACGTCGCCTTCGGGGCCCCGGCGACCGGCGCCTTTACGCTCGGCGGCGAGGGCGCCCCCCTCGAGGTGGTGCTGGTGACGCAGATCGCCGAGGCGACCTTCGTCACCAAGGACGGCTCGAGCATCACCTCGCTCGCCGATCTGAAGGGCAAGAAGGTCGGCATGTCGCCGGCCGGCAGCGCCATGTACGCCATCACGACGTCGCTCCTGGAAAAGAACCAGGGCCTCAAGCGCAGCGACTTCACGGCCGTGCCGGGCAACGAGGGGCGGCTCCTGCAGTTCCTCTCGCAGGGCGACATCGACGCGGCGGCGCTGCGCGCCGTCACGCTCGCCTCGGTCACCGACGTGAAGCTCAAGCCGCTCGGCAACGTCGTCGACGAGTGGAAGGCGATGACCAAGACCTCGGCCCCGCCGATCCTCGGCGTCGCCATCGTCCACAAGGACTTCGCCCGCCAGAGCCCGCAGGCCGTGGTGAAATACGTGAAGGGCGTGATCGAGGCGACGCGCTTCGGCGCCAAGGAGACCGACAAGGCCTCCGAGATCCTGCGCAAGAGCGCCAATCTCGACGCCCGCGACGCCACCGCCTACGCCAAGCTGTGGGACCAGTTCTACGTCGCCTCGCTCGAGCCCGCCGACGTCACGACGTTGAAGACCATGGTCGAGGTATTCCGCGGCGCCGGCACGATCGAGAAGCCGGTGCCGGATTCGCTGTTCGTCTCCAGCTACTACGAGCAGGCGAAGAAGTGAGAGCGCCGAGCGAAACGACGGCCGCCACGGCGGCCCGGGGAACCGGACGCGGTGGGCTGGCGCTGCGGCGCACCGCGCTTCTCGTGCTGCTGATCGCGATCTGGTGGGCGGCCTCGCTCGCCATGCCACCCTACGTGCTGCCGAGCCCGGCCCGCGTCGCCCAGCGTCTGGTGACGCTGGCCGAGAGCGGCGACCTGTTCTCGAACCTGTTCACTACGCTGTGGCGCGTGCTCGCCGGCTTCGCCGTCGCGGTGGTGATCGGCGTGCCGGGCGGCATCCTGCTCGGCTCCAACCGGACGCTCGGCGCCTTCTTCGAGCCGGTGCTGCCGGTGATGAACACGGTGTCGTCGGCGATCTGGGCGATCTTCGCGATCCTGTGGTTCGGGCTGTCGCCACTCACCCCGATCTTCGTCGTGCTGATGACGGCGCTGCCGCTGATCATCACCAACGTCTGGCAGGGCACCCAGGCCGTCAACGCCGAGTATGTGGAGCTCGCGCAGACGCTGCGCTTCTCGCGGCTGAAGACGTTGACCAAGATCTACGTTCCGTCGATCCTGCCCTACTTCTTCTCGGGCGCGCGGCTCGCCTTCGGGTTCGGCTGGCGCGTCAGCCTGGTCGCCGAGACGCTCGGCGCCTCGAGCGGCGTCGGCTATCGGCTGCGCCAGGCCTCCGACCTGATCCAGACCGACCAGGTGTTCGCCTGGACGATCGCCCAGATCGCCATGATGGTGGTGATCGAGATCGGTCTTCTGGCCCCGCTGGAGCGGCATCTGTTCCGCTGGCGGCGCGACGTGAGGACGTGAGCTGCGCCCGGCCGCCGCAACGACGGCGGTGGCGGCCGGGATCTTGCAAGGGCGGACGGGCGACGTGTCGCCCGGACCTGTCCCGGGTGGCGTTCGGAGCGTGGGTGCGGCCCGTCCGATACGGGTCGATCGAGGTGCAGCGCAGCGGCCCCCGGCCGTGCCGCGATGGGAGACGAGAATGCTACGACGTGACGTGCTGAAGCTGGCGCTCGGTTCGCTCGCAGGGGCGGCCCTCGCCGCCCACCCGGCGGCCGCGCAGGGCTATCCGGATCGGCCGATCCGCCTGATCGTGCCGCGCAGCGCCGGTGGCGTGCTCGACATCGTCGCCCGCCAATACGCGGAGTGGGTCAAGACCTCGCTCGGCTCCGTCAT
Source organism: Rhodoplanes elegans (assembly GCF_016653355.1). Lineage (GTDB taxonomy): Bacteria > Pseudomonadota > Alphaproteobacteria > Rhizobiales > Xanthobacteraceae > Rhodoplanes > Rhodoplanes elegans. The sequence goes on from NZ_NHSK01000312.1 coordinate 21,828, forward strand.
CGTCGAGAACCAGGGCGGCGGCGGCGGCATCATCGGCACCGCGATGGCGGCCCGCAGCGCGCCCGACGGCTACACGCTGCTGCTCGGCTCGACCAGCGACCTCGTCCTCATCCCGGCGCTCAACAGCAAGACCGGCTACGAGGCGAAGGATTTCGCGCCGATCGCCACGATGGCGATCTCGGTCGCGGCCATCATCGTCCACCCCTCCGTGCCGGCCAACGACCTGAAGGAGCTCGCCGCCTACGCCAAGGCGAACCCGGGCAAGCTGTCCTACGGCTCGGCCGGTCCGGGCACCATGGCGAACCTCGCGGGCGAGCTGTTCAAGTCGCTCGCCGGCACGCCCGACATCGTCCATGTCCCCTACAAGGGCGCGGCGGGCGGCTACACGGATCTGATCGCCGGGCAGGTGCCGATGTTCGCCTCCAACGTCACCGACCAGATGGTCTCGCTGCATCGGGCCGGCAAGGTGCGCATCCTCGCGGTGGCGAGCGAGCAGCGCCTCGGCATCGCGCCCGAGATCCCGACCAGCGCCGAGGCGGGCTATCCCGAGCTGATCGCCAAGCTGGCGCTCGGCCTGTTCGCGCCGGCGGCGACGCCGACGGCGATCCTCGAGACGCTCGACGCCGTGACGCGCAAATGCATGGACGACGAGGCGTTCCGGGCGCAGCTCGTGAAGGCCGGGTTCGAGCCCGTGCTCGGCGTCGGCCGCCGCGAGACGGCGGAGTTCATCGGCGCCGAGCAGAAGCGCTGGACCCCGGTGGTGATGTCGTCCGGGCTGAGGACGCAGTAGCATTCAAGGTCATTCCGGGCTCGCGGACCTGCGGTCCGCGCCCCGGAATGACGGGCTCACCCCTTCCGCCCCTGCACCAGCCGCGCCTCGGCGTCGCGGTGGAGGGCGCCGCGGTCGATCTTGTTGGTCGAGGCGAGCGGCAGCTTCTCCACGAACCAGACGAAGCGCGGGTGCTGATAGGCCGGCGCGTTGGCGAGCGCGAAACGCTTGATGTCCGCGGCGTCCGGCGCGCTGCCCGCCCGCGGAATCACGAAGGCGACCGGCTTCTGCCCCTTGATCTCGTCGTCGACCGGCACGACCGCGGCCTGCGCGACGTCCGGATGGCGCTCCAGCATGCGCTCGACGTCGCCCGGGAAGATGTTCTCGCCGCCGGAGACGAACATGTCGTCGGTGCGCCCGACGAAGGTGTAGAAGCCGTTCGGGTCGCGGCGGAACACGTCGCCGGTCTTGTAGAAGCCGTCGGCCGTGATCGGCGTCGCGAGGTCCGGGCGATTGTGATAGCCGTTCATGATCGCCGGCGACTTCATCTCCAGCGCGCCCTCGACCGCGTCGCGATCGTCGCCGTCGACGAGACGTACCTGCACCTGCGGGTGCGGATAGCCGACCGACGTGTCGGGCTGCTTGAGCCCGTCGGGATGCGGGCCGAACACCACGGGGCCGCCCTCGGTCGTGCCGTAGGCGTTGGTGATCGCGGCGTTGGGCAGCAGCGCCTCGATCGCCGCCATCAGGCTGGCGCTGACCGGCGCCGAGCCCATCCGCACCAGCTTCACGCTGGACAGGTCGGTCGCGGTGAGCAGCGCGCGCTCGCGCAGCATCATCGCCATCATGGGCGGCACCGCGGTGAGCCACGTGGCCTTGTAGCGCCCGATCGCCTCGATATAGGCGGCGGCCGTGAACTGCGGCAGCAGGATCACGGTAGCGTGCGCAGCGCAGGCGAGCTTCGCCAAGGCCAGCGCGTTCATGTGATAGAGCGGCGCGGCGACGAGAAAGCGATGCGCGCTCATGCCGGGCGCGCCGGCGAGCCGCGTCTTCACCACCCACAGATGGCTCTGATGCGACAGCACGACGCCCTTCGGCGTGCCGGTCGAGCCCGACGTGTAGAGGAACATGGCGGGCTCGCGCTCCGCCGGCACGACCGCCTCGAACGGTCCCGGATCGAGAAAGCCCTCGAAGCTCTCGCTGCCGTGGGCGCCGAAGCAGATCACCGGCAGATCGGCCGGACAGTCGTCGCGCCGCGCCGAATCGCAGAACACCAGCCTCGCGCCGCAGTCCCGCAGGATGAAGTCGATGGTGCCGCGCGGGAACTTGAAGTTGACCGGCACGGCGACGAAGCCGGCGCGCATGATGCCGAGATAGGCGGCGACGTATTCCGAGCGATTGGCGGACAGGATCGCGACCCGGTCGCCGCGAGAAAAGCCGCGTGCCGTGAGCGCGCGGGCCACGCCGTTCGCCGCCGCGTCCAGCGCCCCGTAGCTGATCTCGCGCGGCGTCTCCTCGCCGCCGAGATCGACGATGGCGATTTTTCCCGGGTCCTGCCGGGGGTCGATCAGGTCGCCGAGATTCTTGGGATCGAAGGATTCGGGATCATGCACGTGCGAGTTCATCGGAGACGCCACCAAACCAAGCCGTTGCGTCGTCATGGCCGGGCTCGACCCGGCCATCCATCACGCTTCGGATCGAGTCCGTTCGAAGATGGATGCGCGGGTCGAGCCCGCGCATGACGGACTATCACTTCTTCGGCGCCGCGGCGCCGGTGAAATAGGTGGCGCGCCCGCTCGCCAAAAGCTTGCCGTCGAGGTCGAACACCTGCGACTCGGCGGCGGCGAACTGGCTGCCCGGCTTGAGCACGCGGCCCTTGACGATCAGGTCGCCCGGCATCGCGGCCGCATGATAGTCGACCCGCATGTCGATGGTCGGCACGCCGCGCCCGGTGCGCTTCACCAGCGCCCAGTCGGCGGCGAGGTCGAGCAGCGTCGCGAGGATGCCGCCGTGCGTGTAGGGGCGCTCCGGATGCACCTTCCACTCCTCGCGCCAGGTGGCGCGGATCTCGATCGTGTCCTCGCCGAGCGCCGTGACCTTGAGGCCGAGCCACTGGTGGAACGGCCCCTGGGTGATCATGGCGTCGACGTCTGCGGCGGTGAGGTCCTGGCTCATGGATGTCCTGTGGTGTGGCTCTCCGCGCCGCCTTGCCGAGACGCTACCCCCCTCCCCACCCCTCCCCCACAAGGGGGGAGGGAGCAGGCGGAGATCCGGGCAGGCGCTCAGACCATCAGGCGCAAAGGCCTCTCTTGGAATTTGTCAGCCCGAGATTCGAGCGGTTGCGGCTCCTGCGTTCCCTCCCCCCTTGTGGGGGAGGGACAGGGAGGGGGGTGACGCGGCAAAGCGATAGCGATCTACGCCTCGCAATCGCGAGCGCCTCACGGCGTGATCACGACCTTGCCGATCACCTCGCGGTCCTGGATCAGGCGCAGGCCTTCGCGGGCCTGGTCGAGCGGCAGCACCGTGTCGATCACGGGGGCGAGCTTCTTCTGCGCGATAAGTTCCATCAGGGCGGCGAGGTTGTCGTCGTAGAAGCTGTTCGAGCCGATGATCTTCAGCTCGAAGCTCCAGATGTAGCGCAGATCCTCCTTCGGATCGTGGCCGGCGGTGGCGCCGCAGACCAGGATCTTGCCGCCGCGCTTGACGCATTTCAGCGACGGCGCCCAGGTGTCGCCGCCGGTGAAGTTGATCACCACGTCGACGCCGCCGTCGTAGGTGCGACGCTGCGGCTTGCCGTAGCGCTCCACCGCCCACTTCGAGAAGTCGACCTTGGTGTAGTCGATCGCCTCGTCGGCGCCCATCTCCTTCAGTCGCTTGAGCTTGCTGTCGCTCGACGCGCAGGCGATCACCTCGGCGCCGAGCATCTTGGCGAGGATCACGCAGCCGGTGCCGACGCCGCCCGAGGCGCCGAGCACGATCACCTTGTCGCCGGCCTTGACGGTGTCGTGGGTGATCAGCATGCGGTGCGCCGTGCCGTAGGCGACCGGCAGCGCCGCCGCCTGCTCGAACGTCACGTCGTCCGGCATCGCGATGAGCTGATCGGCGCCGACCAGGCAGTACTCCGCCATGCCGCCGTCGAGCATCTCGCCCATCAGCCCCTTCTTCTTGTTGAGCGGATTGACGAGCACGCGGTCGCCCGGCTTCCAGCCGCTGACGCCCTCGCCCACCTCGGCGATCTCGCCGGCCATGTCGAGGCCGATGACGACCGGCAGCGGCACCTTGATGCCAGGCATGCCGCGCACCGTGAAGACGTCGTGGTAATTGAACGAGGAGGCGCGCACCCGAATGACGACGTGGCCGGCCGTCACGGTGGGCCGCGGGTGATCGGTGACATACTCCAGGTCGTCCAGGGTGCCGTGCTGCCGCAGCACCAGGGCTCGCATCGTCGCGCTCAAAGCCGTCGTCTCCTCTTCGTCCTCGTTCGGCGTTCCGGACCTCTTGATTAACCCAGTCAGCCTGATATGCAAAGTGCTGCCGCACGCATGGCGGGCGGCACGGATCCGGCTTCGGAAGAAGCGGCGGCGCAGGCCCGGCGAGCGTTCGACCGCGGGTGGCGATCGTCGACACCGGCCGCGTCCGCCCCCCCGACAGCGCGGAGCCTTCCAGTGCAGCAGACCGTCGTGCAGCAAATCCCGATGCAAGAGACGTTCCGAGAGTTCCTCGACCGGCTGCGCGAGGCCGGCGAGCTCGTCGACCTGCGCCAGCCGGTCGACATCCGGCACATCGCCACGCTGGTCGACCAGTCGGACAAGGCGCTGCTGTTCCACGACGTGATCGGCTACGACGTTCCGGTGGTCTCCGGCATCATCCGCACCCAGAAGCGCGCCATGATGTCGATGAACGCCGGCAGCTACGGCGCGATCGAGGAGCGCCTGCGCAACGCCACCGTCAACCCGATTCCGCCGGCCCGGGTCGCGACCTCGCCGACCCGCGAGGTGGTGATGCGCGGCGACGAGGTCGACCTGTTCCGCCTGCCCATCCCGATGTCGTCGATCTACGACGGCGGCCCGATGATCACGGCCGGCGTGGTGATCGCCCACGACCCCGAGCTCGGCTTCAACAGCGGCATCTACCGGTTCATCGTCAAGGAGAAGAACCTCACCGGCATCGACATCGTCACGCCGAACAACATGCGGCTGTTCGCGGACCGTGCATACAAAGCGGGCCGCCCCTGCCCGATCTCGATCTCGATCGGCACCCACCCGTTCGAGATCACCGGGTCGGGCTTCCGGGCGCCGCTCGGCGTCGACGAGATGGCGATCGCCGGCGGCCTGCGCGGCGCGCCCGTCGCGCTGGCGCCGTGCGAGACGATCGACGTGCCCTACATCGCCGACGCCGAGATCGTGCTGGAGGCCGAGATCCTGCCGACCGGCTGGACCTGGCCGGAGGGCCGGTTCGGCGAGTTCACCCGGCTGATGGGCGGCCTGCACTGGAACCCGCTGGTGCGCATCAAGGCGGTCGCGATGCGGCGCGACGCCATGTACTACGCCCTGCACATGCCGTGGGAGAACACTTGGCTCGCCGCCCCGACCCGCTATGCGGCGCTGCGCCAGGCGCTCAAGACCGCCGGCGTCACGGTGAAGGACATCAATGTCACGCTCGGCGGCTGCGCCTTCTGGCATGCCGTGATCTCCATCAGGAAGCAGGCCGGCGAGGGCAAGAACGCGCTTCTCGCGGCGCTCTCGGTGATGGACCTCAAGCACGTCGTGGTGGTCGACGACGACATCGACGTGAACAACCCGGCCGAGGTCGAGTGGGCGATCGCGACCCGCGTGCAGGCCGACCGCGACGTGATGATCATCTCGAATTCGCGCGCAAAGCCGCTCGATCCGAGCCTCGTGCCGATGCCGCCCGGCGTGGTGCCGACCGGCGCCAAGATGGGCATCGACGCGACGATTCCCGAGTATGCGCAGCGCGAGGCCTACGAGCGCATCACCTACGCCTATGCCGAGACGGCGAAGATCGACGACTACGTGTCCGGCAAGGCCGATCCGGCGGGCGAGAGCGGCGGCGACAACGAGGTGGCGCGGCTCGCCGACGCCATCCTGGAGAAGATCGCAGTCGCGCCGATGTACTACACCGACATCGCCGAGGCGTTCGCGAGCTACAACTTCCAGACCGTCGCCCGCGCGCTCGGGCATCTGCACACGACCGAACGGCTGTGGCAGGACAAGACCGGCCGCATGTGCGTGCGCGGCTCGGCCTTCGCGGCCAAGCCCCCGGCGGGGCGCTGAGGCGAACGGGCGCTCGGCCCCACGAACGCTCCGCCTCCGATCAGCTTTCCGTCGTCCCGGGGCGGCGCGCCAGCGCCGAGCCCGGGACCCATATCCCCTGTCCCTCGTGAGCCACCGATGCAGGGCGTATGGGATCCGGGATCGCGGGCTGCGCCCGCGCCCCGGAACGATGGCGCGGGGGCGCATCCAGGCTCCGGATTCACGACGGGGCAGACTCGGTGTTCCGCCGGCGCATCACGTCGCGGATCAGTAGGCCGGCCCGGCCGGCATGGCGCCCGCCAACGGATCGGGACCGAAGCGGTTCGGGCCGGGCGTGCCGCGCATGACGAAGAAGACCAGCAGCACGAGCCCGCCGATCAGGGTGATCACCAACAGCATCCACCAGCCGGTTCGGTCGATGTCGTGCAGACGGCGGACGCCGACCGCGAGCCCGGGCAGGAACAGCGCCAGCGAGGCGAGCGCGTTGATCGGCGAGAGTCCGCCGGGACCGAAGATGATGTAGTCGAGGATTCCGGTCGCGAGGCTGACCAGGATGACGAACAGCACCCAGAACCAGTACTCGGACCGCGACGCGCGGCCCTCGAAACCGACATAGTTCCGAAACCCGGATGCAATCGCTTCGGCGAACGTCATGATGCCCTCCGCTCGTTGCCCGACACCCAAAGGAAACACGCTGCAGGAAACACGCTGTTCGTGTCGTCGGCAACACGTTTCGTTCACGTCCGGTCGGGTCGTCTCACGTCAGCCCGCGCACCAGCAGCCATGCACCTAGCGCCGTCAGCCCGGCCATGAACACGGTGCGGAACACCGGCTCGCTCACCCGCGCCCGCACCTGTTGGCCGATGATCATCCCGAGCGCCGCCGGCACGAGCGCGGCGAGCGAGAGGAGCGCGAGGTCCGGATCGTAGAGGCGCTCCATGAGGAGGCCGAGGCCGAGCGCGACGGTCGACACCGTGAAGGACAGGCCGAGGGCCTGGACGAGGTCGTCCTTGGCAAGCCCGAGCGCCTGCAGCCACGGCACGGCGGGCAGCACGAACACGCCGGTCGCCGCGGTGACGAGCCCGGTCGCGACGCCGACCAGCGGGCCGAGCCAAGCCTCCTGCGCCGGCGACGGCCGCGGCAGCCGCAGCTTCGCGAGCCCGACGATCCCGTAAGCCGCGAGCGCCGCGCCGAGCCCGACCGACGCCCACGGGCCGGCGAGTCCGACCAGCCGGGAGCCGACGAGCGTGCCGGCGACGACGCCGGCCATCATCGGCCACAGCCGCACGAGCAGCGGCCGCAGCGCCGGTCCGGCCAGCATCTGCCAGGCATTGGTGACCAGCGAGGGCACGACCAGCACGGCCGCGGCCGCCGCCGGCGTCACGACGAGGCCCAGGAACCCCATCGCCACCGTCGGCAGGCCGAGCCCGATCGTGCCCTTGACGAATCCGGCGAGCAGAAAGGTCGCGGCGCCGACCGTGAAAACCGTCATGTCCATGCGGGCGAGCTTGATCGAGCGGCCGCGCCGCCACAATCTGTATTCTCCATTGCCAGCCTTCGCCCTGTCCGAAGGCTCCGGCTCCGGTTCCGACCCACGGCGCGACGCGGCCCCATGCCCCTCGATCTCACCGATCTCCGCCTGTTCGTCGCGATCGTCGACCGCGGCAGCATCACGGCCGGCGCCGCGGACGCCCATCTGGCGCTCGCCTCGGCGAGCGCCCGGGTGCGGGCGCTCGAGGAGACGCTCGGCACCAGGCTGCTCGACCGCGGCCGGCGCGGCGTGCGCCCGACCGCGGCCGGCGAGGCGCTACGCGATCATGCGCATCTCGTGCTCGCCCAGATGGCGGCCCTGCAGGGCGACCTCGCCGCTCACGCGCGTGGGCTCGTCGGGCGCGTGCGGCTGGTCAGCAACACGGTGGCGCTGGCCGAGTTCCTGCCGCCCGTGCTGGCGCCGTGGCTGGCCGCAAACCCGACCATCGCGCTCGCCGTGGAAGAGCGGCCGAGCCCGGAGATCGTGCGCGACGTGATGGCGGGACGGGCCGACATCGGGCTCGCCGCCGACAGCGTCGATCTCGGCGGGCTCGCGTGCTTTCCATTCGCGGTCGACCGGCTGGTGCTGGTGGTGCCGCGCGACCATCGGCTCGCCCGCCTGCGCAGCATCCCCTTCGCGGCGGCGGCGGCCGAGCCCTTCGTGGCGCTGGCCGGCGACAGCGCCCTGCAGCGCCACGTCGCCGGTCACGCCGCACGGGCGGGCCGGCGCCTCGCGGTGCGGATCGCCGTGCAGGGCTTCGATGCGGTGTGTCGGATGGTCGAGGCCGGCATCGGCGTCGCCGTGGTGCCGGACATCGCGGCGGCGCGCTGCCGTCGCAGCATGGCGATCGCCGCGGTTCGGCTCACGGACTCGTGGAGCGAGCGGCGCCTGGTCGTCGGCATCCGCCGGATGGCGGCCCTCGGGCCGCCCGCGCGTTCGCTGGTCGAGCACCTGCGCGCGTCGGCCTGGGCGGCCTGATCGCCGTGCCGCCGTGCCGCCGACGTCCCGATGGGGCGGGATGCCGGCGGCGCGGCGGTCACTGGGCGCGGGCGCGGCCTTCGATCTTGGGCAACTCGTTCGGCGACGGGGCGCGGACCGAGGACGAGGCCCGGTGAGCGAGCTCGACGGTCAGCTTCTCGGCCGACTCCGGCGTCATCAGCGCCATGATGTCGGACATGCGGCGCGGATTGATCTGGGTCGCGACGTCGAGCAGCACCTTCATCTCGAGCCGGTCGAAAATCTTCGCGGCGTCCTTGGCGCGCATGTTCTCGTACATGGTGACGAGGCTCTTGAAGCGCTGCGCCTCCGCCTCGTCCTTCTGCTGTGTCTGGACCTTGAGGCGCTCCTCCATGTCCTTGAGCTCGTTCATTCGCAGCTCGAGCTGCTTCTCGGCCGAGCGCAGCAGGCTCTCGCGCACCTCGAGCTCGCGGGAGCGCGCCTCGAGCTCCTGGCGGCGCTCCTGCAGCCGCTCGAGCAGCGCCCGCTCGCCGGGCGGAATCGGCGGCTGGTTGATCGGCACGACGAGCCCACCCGGGCTCGGGGCCGGATCGGCGGGCTTCGGCTTCTCGTCCTTCTTCTCCTCCTTCGGCTTGGAGGGCGCCGAGCCGGTCGGCTTGTCGGGCACCGAGCCGGTGATGTCGGGGAAGTTGAACATCTGCTTCGCCCACGAGACCGGGGCGGAGGTCGGGTCGGCGCTGGCGATCTCGCGACCGACCGGCCCGCGCGGCGAGACCGGCGGCTCGAAGCCGCCGGTCGGCATGGCGCCGTCCATCACGAAGCCGAGGATCTTGAGTGCGAGCAGGCAGACGGTCGCGAACAGCACGACCGGAATGAGCCGCAATTCGCGGATCAGGCTCATGCGGCGAGCCCCCGGGCGCGAGCGCGGGTGCGCTGGGCGAAGGCCTGGGCGGCGGCGGCGACGGCCTTGCTGTCGGCCGGCACCGGCCCCGCGGCGGCCTGCTCGGCCGCCTCGGCCGCGCCTTCCGGATCGGTGAGCGGACGGCCGGCCAGCACCACCTTGGTCAGCCGGTCGAGCACCAGGTTGCCGGCCTCGATCTGGCGGCTGATGTCGGCGGCGAAGCGCTCGGCGGTGCGCAGGCGGTCGCCGATGTTCTGGTCGACGTCGCGCACCGTCACCTTCAGCCCGGCGATCGCCCGCTCGGCGATCTCGGTCGCGGTGATCAGCTCGGCGATGGTCGCCTTCAAGGCATGCTCGTCGGCCTTCAGGCGGCGGAGCTGCTTGTTGAGCATGGTGCAGTAGATGACGGTCAGCAGGAGCAGGACCGAGACCAGACCCTCGACCGCGAATCCGATCCAGTGTGTCACGACGACGCCTCCAAGCGCTTGGACGATTCTCCGGCCGACTCGAACATCGCGTAGGTCGTCTTCGGCCGTCTCAGGGGTTTGGCGACCCGCACAGCGACCCGGTCGCCGACCCGGCCCATGCGTGCCTCGGTGAGGATGACGTTGCCGCAGCGGACCGAGACCAGCGTCTCGGGGCGCAGATCGAGCGGCAGCGTGTCGCCGACGTCGAGCTCCATCAGGCGGCGCAGCGGCAGATAGGCCTCGTACAGCACCGCGTCGACGGAGACCTCGGCCTGGCCGATCTCGGTGGCGAGATGACCTTCCCAGATCGGATCGCGGCCGAGCTTGTCGCCGACGAACATCTGCAGCAGCACGTCGCGGATCGGCTCGATCGTGGCGTAGGGCAGCAGGAGCTCGACCGTCCCGCCGCGGTCCTCCATGTCGATGCGCAGGCGCACCAGGATGGCGGCGTTCGCGGGCCGCGAGATCGCCGCGAAGCGCGGATTGGTCTCGAAACGGTCGATGTTGAACTTCACCGGCGACAGCGGCTTGAAGGCGAGCTCGGCGTCGGCCAGCACCACCTCGATCATGCGCTTGACGAGGTCGGTCTCGATGGTCGTGTAGGGCCGGCCCTCGACCCGCATGGTCGTCTGGCCGCGGCGGCCGCCGAGCAGCACGTCGATCATCGAGTAGATCAGGCTCGACGACACCGTGAAGAGGCCGAAGTTCTCCCACTCCTCCGCCTTGAACACCGCGAGGATCGCCGGCAGCGGGATCGAGTTGAGATAGTCGCCGAAGCGCACCGAGGTGATCTGGTCGAGCGACACCTCGACGTTGTCGGAGGTGAAGTTGCGCAACGACGTCGTCATCAACCGGACCAGCCGGTCGAAGACGATCTCGAGCATCGGCAGACGCTCGTAGGAGACCATCGCCGAGTCGATGATCGCCCGCACGCCCGACGAATCGTTGAGCGTCAGATCCGCGAAGCTGTAGCCGAGGAGCGCGTCGATCTCCTCCTGGCCGAGCGTGCGCTCGGCGCTCGCCTTGCCGGAGCCGCCCTCGTTGGTCTCGTCGATGATGGCGGCCCACTGGGCTGCCATCTGCTCGTCGACCTGGCCCTCCTGGCTCTGGCTCGCCTCGCCGGGCGTCTCGTTCTCGAGCGCAAGGCCCCACTGTGCTGCTAGGGCGTCCTGGTCGACTGTTTGATCAGGCGGCATGGCACGGATCCCGGCGCGTCACTGGACGACGATTTCCTTGAACAGCACCGCGTTGACCCGGTTCGGCGCGATCGAGGCGTTGACCCGGCGGGTCAGCTCCTCCTTCAGCCGATAGAGTCCGGCGGAGCCGTCGAGATCGGTGGGGCGGAGCTCGCGCAGATAGGTCTGGAACATGTCCAGGAGGCGCGGCATCAGCGGCGTGAGCTGCTCCTTGAGCTTGTCGTCGGGCAGCTCGAGCACGACCTTGACCTTGAGATACTGGGTGCGCTCGTTGTTGGCGCTCGACAGGTTGACGAGCACGTCAGGCACGTCGAAGAAGACGGCCGGCTTGGCCGCCACCGCCGCGGGCTTGGCCGCGTGGTCGTCGTGGCCGCCGCCGAGAAACATCTTGTAAGCCGCGAAGCCGCCGCCACCGAGCAGCAGCACGGCGCCGCCCGCGATCGCGATCAGCTTGATCGGCAATCCCTTCTTGGCCGGCTTGTCGCCGTCTTCCGGCGCCGCATCGACGTCTTGAGTCTTGCCCGCCATGGCCGTGTTCCCGATCGCCTCTCGCTCGCTCGCGGCGTCCCGGATCCTCGGCCCGTTTCGGTCGGGTTCTCGCGGTTCCGGCCGCCCGATCACAGTAGTGGCCAAATGGTTAACGGAAACTTTCCAGGGCCTCTCCGGCACGGCACATTTTGCCGGGTCGGGCCGGCATCTCGGCGCATGTTGCCGGGGCGCAACGCTCGCTTAACTATCGATTTCGTTGATTTGTTTTCGTTTTTCGCTCTGGCACGGGCGCTGCTTCGAAGCCGGCGTGGCGACGGTTTGGGAGAGCCGTCGGCACGGGAGGCCGGAGCGACGCAGGGAGAGCGGCGCCCCGGACAAAGGGGAGAGAGACGATGCCGAACGCAGCTCTGATCGGGCTGTCGTCGCAGATGGCGTTGCGCCGCGAGCTCGCTTCGATCGCGAACAACATCGCCAATGTGAACACGACAGGCTTCAAGGCCGACCGCGTGGTGTTCCAGGAGCACCTCGCCCCGATCGCGCGGGAGAATCGCTTTTCCGGGCAGTCCCGGGGCGTCAGCTTCGTCGAGGACGCCGGCAGCTGGCGCAACTACGGCCAGGGCCCGGTCGTGCAGACCGGCAACCCGCTCGACGTCGCCATCGACGGCGACGCCTTTCTGGTCGTGCAGACCGCGAACGGCGAGCGCTACACCCGCGCCGGATCGCTGCAGATCAACGCCCAGGGCCAGCTCGTCACCATGGACGGTGCCGTCGTGGTCGGCGACCGCGGCCCGGTGACGTTCCAGCCCCTCGACCGCGACATCGTGATCACCCCGGACGGCCGCATCACCTCGATGCAGGGCAACGAGAAGCTCAACGACTCGCAGCGCGGCCGGCTCCGCCTCGTCAGCTTCACCAATCCGCAGCTCCTCCTCAAGGAGGGCACCAACACCTATTCGGCGCCGGACGGCGCCGGCCTGCAGCCGGCCCCCGCGAGCGTCAAGGTGATCCAGGGCTCGCTGGAGAAGTCGAACGTGAGCACCGTGGTCGAGATGACCCGGATGATCGACGTGACCCGCACCTACACGGCGGTCGCGAACCTCCTGTCGCAACACAACGACCTGCGCAAATCGGCGATCGAGCGTCTCGCCGAAGTGCCGAGCTGAGCCCTGAGGAGATCTGATCATGCGCGCCCTCCACACCGCCGCGACCGGCATGGCCGCCCAGGAGCTCAACGTCCAGGTCATCTCGAACAACATCGCGAACATGCGCACGACCGGCTACAAGCGCCAGCGTGCGGAGTTCCAGGACCTGCTCTACGAGCACGTGCGCCGGATCGGCACCCAGACCTCCGACCAGGGCAACATCCTGCCGGTCGGCGTCGACCTCGGCTCCGGCGTGCGCACCGTCGGCACGCCCCGCATCATGACGCAGGGCACGCTGTCGAACACCTCCGGCGACCTCGACGTCGCGGTCCGCGGCGAGGGCTTCTTCAAGATCCAGCTCCCCGACGGCAGCTACGCCTACACGCGCGACGGGTCCTTCGAGAAGGACTCGCAGGGCCGCCTGGTGACGGCGCAGGGCTACCTGGTGCAGCCCGGCATCACCATGCCGAACAACGCGTCGTCGGTCACGATCAACACCCAGGGCCAGGTCTCGATCTACCTGCCGGGCAACACCACGGCCCAGGTGGTCGGCACCATGACGCTGACCCGATTCATCAACAAGGCCGGCCTGCAGCCGATCGGCGACAACCTGTTCACCGAGACGACCGCCTCGGGCGCGCCGCTGGACGGCACGGCCGGCGTCGACGGCTACGGCGACATCATGCAGAAGTATCTCGAGCAGGCGAACGTCGAGGTGGTGAGCGAGATCTCCGATCTGATCGCGGCGCAGCGCGCCTACGAGATGAACGCCAAGGTCGTCAGCGCCACCGACTCGATGCTGCAGACCGGCACCAACATGATGCGCTCGTGAGGAGACGGACCATGACCCGCTCCCTCCTCCCAGGCTCTTTCGTCGCCCGCGCCCTGCCGGTCGCGCTCGCCGCCGCGCTCGCGGCGACGCTCGGCCCGGTGCCGGCCGCCGCCGACCCGACCGCCCAGGCCTTCGCGGATCTGGCGCTCGCCCAGATCCGCCCGGTGCCGACGCTCAAGCGCAGCGTCACGGTGAAGGACCCGCTGGTGCGGATCGGCGACCTCGTCGACCATGCCGGCGAGCTCGCCGGCGTCCCGGTGTTCCGGGCGCCCGACATCGGCACCACCGGCACGATCTCGTCGTCGCAGGTGATGGAGGCGCTGCGGCCCTACCGGATGTTCCGGGTCGATCTCGCCGACATCGCCGAGGTCGAGGTGTCGCGCGCCGGCCGGGTCTTCACCCCGGCCGAGATCCAGGGCCGCATCCTGCAGGCCTTCGCCGGCCAGTACGGCCTCGGGGAGGCGGCGAGCCTTTCGCTGACCGTGGAACGCGACATCCGCCCCTTCGCGGTCGAGGCGACCTCGTCGGGCGAGCTCGTGGTGGCGCGGTCGAGCTACGATTCGCGCACCAACAGGTTCGACATCAGCTTCGAGATCCCTGGCAGCCAGGCGGCGCGGCGCATCCCGCTGCGCTTCACCGGCACGGTGGTCGAGCTGATCGAGACCGTGGTCGCGGCGCGCGGCATGCAGCGCGGCGACGTGATCAAGAGCACCGACCTCATCGTCGAGAAGCGGCCGCGCGCCGAGGTTCCGGCCGATGCCGCCGCACCGGGCGAGACGGTGGTCGGCTTCGCCATGCGCCAGAACCTGCGGGCCGGTCAGCCGATCCGCCGCCACGACCTGGTGAAGCCCGATCTCGTGCGGCGGGACGAGACCGTGACGCTGGTCTTCCAGGCGCCCGGCATCCTGCTGACCACCCGCGGCAAGGCGCTCGAGGGTGGGGCCGAGGGCGACACCGTCACGGCCGTCAACCTGCAGTCCAAGCGCACCGTCCAGGGCGTCGTCTCCGGACCCGGCCAGATCCGGCTGGTCTCGTCGACGCCCCGGGTGGTCACCGCCGCCGCACTCGATCCGTCCGCCGCCCAGCGGCCCGCGCCGACGTCCGGCAAGTGAGGAGCCATGACCAGGATCATCGATAACCGGCTGCCGCGCCGCGTCGCGACGCTCGCGGTGCTGCTCGGGGCGACCCTGTCGGGTGGCTGCTCGGCGATCGACCGGCTCGCCAACATCGGCGAGACGCCGAAGCTCAGCGCGATCGAGAACCCGACCGCAGCCCCGGGCTACAAGCCCGTGCAGATGCCGATGCCGACGCCGCAGCCGGCCGTCTACAACCCGAACTCCCTGTGGCGGAACGGCTCGCGCGCCTTCTTCAAGGACCAGCGCGCCCACCAGATCGGCGATCTGCTGACCGTCACGGTCAAGATCACCGACAAGGCCAAGTACGAGAACGAGACCAAGCGGACCCGGACCAACAACGAATCCTCGGCGATCACCGACTTCATCGGCACCAAGACCTTCAACAACGCGGTGGCGCCGCTGCCCGGCACCCTGCTGGCCGACAACTCCAACTCCGCCCAGGACGGCAAGGGCACGATCGACCGCAAGGAGGAGCTGACCACCACGGTCGCCGCGGTGGTCACCCAGGTGCTGCCCAACGGCAACCTGGTGGTCGAGGGCCGACAGGAGATCCGGGTCAACTTCGAGATTCGCGAGCTGATCGTCGCCGGCATCGTCCGGCCCGAGGACATCCAGAGCGACAACACCATCGACTCGACCAAGATCGCCGAGGCCCGCATCGCCTATGGCGGCCGTGGCCAGATCACCGACCTCCAGCAGCCGCGCTACGGCCAGCAGCTCTTCGACGTGCTCCTGCCGTTCTGACGGCCCGCCGTCCCACGACGGCGACAGCCGGCGGCACGGCCCGCCGGCTCCCAGGCGACGAGCTCCCCGCCGGTCCGACGGGACCGGCGATCGACGCGGCTCCCGGCCCCTCCCCGCCGGGAGCCGCGCTCCCTTTCTCGTTCGGCGGCGTGAGGCCGGACCATCCCGAGGGCGGCCTCCGCACCCGCTACCCGCCCCGAACGGGTTGTGATTAACTGAACGTGACCGGCGGACCGACGAATCGCTCGATCCCCCGATCCGGGGTCGATTCCGAGGGTTCCGCCCGAGCGCCGCCGGTGGCGCTCCCGTCGCGTCAGCGGGTCCGCATGCGTAAAGACATCCAGAGCGGGAGCTTCCTAATACGACCGGGTGCACTCCCCCGGTCGGGGACGCGCGTGGCGCCGCAGCCCCGGCGTCCGCTCCGCCTCGCCCCGCGGACCCCGCCGTGGTGACGCGCCGCGTGCTGGTCACCGGCGCCTCCGGCTTCATCGGCCGCGCCCTCGTCCCGCGGCTCGCCGCCGCCGGCCGGCTGGTCCGCGCCGCCGCCCGCAACCCGGCCGAGGTGCCGACCGGCGCTCGCATCGAGGCGGTGGCGATGCCCGACCTCGAGCTGCCGTGCGACTGGTCGGAGCTGCTCGCCGGTGTCGACGAGATCGTCCACCTCGCCGGCATCTCCTATCGCAGCGGCGTCGAGGACACGGTCTACGACCGCATCATCCGGGGCGCCACGGCCGAGCTCGCCCGCGCCTGCTCGCGGCTGCCGATCCAGCGGCTCGTCTTCGTCTCCTCGATCGGCGCCCAGGCGGGCGGCGCGGTCGAGCATCCGGTGCACGAGACCGACACGCCCCGTCCGGCCACGGCGCACGACCGCGCCAAGCTCGCCGCCGAGACCGAGGTGCGGCGCGCCCGCGTCCCCTACACGATCCTGCGGCCGGCGCTGGTCTACGGCCCGCACGTCAAGGGCAGCATGGCGCTCCTGATGCGCATCTCCGCCTCGCGCTGGCCGCTGCCGGCCGCCGCCTTCTCCAACCGGCGCTCGTTCCTGGCGATCGAGAACCTGGTCGACGCCGTGGTGTTCTGCCTCGACACCCCGGCGACGCTCGGGGAGACCTATCTGGTCGCCGACCCCGACCCGATCACGCTCGCCGAGATGATCACGATCCTGCGCGAGGCGGCGCAGCGGCCGACGTCGACCGGCACGCCGGCGCCGTTCGAGATCCTCCTGCGGTCGAGCGAGCGCAGCGTGCTGTGGGACCGCATCGGCGGCGAGCTGGTGGTCGATCCGGGCAAGCTCCTGGCGACCGGCTGGCGCCCGCCCGTCGAGACCCGCGGCGGCCTGCGCGCCACGGTCCGGGCCGGCCTCGACTAGCGTCGTTTCCGCACCTTGCGTCCCGCGTGGGCGCACCGTCGCGGCGCGTCGGCGGCCGTTCTCAATCGCCGCCGCCTCCGCCGCCGTCACCGCCTCCGCCGCAGCTGCCGCCGTCGCTGCCGCAGTCCGCGGAGCCGCCGTCGC
>NZ_NHSK01000313.1 GCF_016653355.1 Rhodoplanes elegans
CCCGATGCCTCCCCCCAGCCCCCCCAGCGACGGCGGGCCTCTAGTCGAGCCGCGGGGCGCTGCCCCTGCGGCGTATTCGTGTCTCCTGGTTCATGGGCCGAATCGCCCGGCCGCGCGTCGACCGGTTCGGTCGATCGGGATCAGAGCCGCTCCTCCATCGGACCGAGCGGCCGCCGATCATCGGAGCGGCGGGGCGGGCCATAGCCGCGCCGGTCGTCGTCGCGCCGGCCTTCGCGCCAGCCGCGACCGTCGCGCCAGTCGTTCCGGCCGTAGCCGTCGCGGCCGTAGCCGTAGTAGCCGTCGCGGCCGGAGCCATAGCCATCGTGACCGTAGCGGTCGTAGCCGCGCCCGGAGCCATAGCCGCCGTCGCGCCACCGGTCGGGGCCACGGAAGCCGTCGCGGCCGTGGTCGTGGAACCGGTCGTGCGGGCGGCCGTCGTGGTGCCAGCCGTGCCGGCCGTGCGGACCGCGTCCTTCACGCCCGGCGAAGCCGTAATGTCCGGCGAAGCCTTGATGTCCGGCGAAGCCGGACCCGAACGGCCGGGCGAGCGACCAGAAGCGGCGCTTCTGGGAGTCGTCGAGCCCGTTCACCAGCGGCGCCGTGGCGTCGGCGAGATCCTTCAGGGCGGCGGCCCGCCGGCTCGCCTGGTCGGCGAAACGTTGCAGCCGGTCGAGCGGCTCGTCACGTTCGGTGCGGTCCCGGTCGCCACGGTCGGCCCGGCGCTCACGCATTCGCTCGCGGAACGCCGCACGGGCGGCGGCGCGCTCGTCCATGAACGCCCGCCAGGCGCGCTCGAACGCCGGCCAGGCCTTCTCCTGCTCGGGGCTGAGCGCCAAGCCGGCGCGCAGGGCCGCGATGCGAGCGTCGCGATAGGCCTGTGCATCGCTCGCCGTCCCCGGAGCCGTGCGGGCCTGCGGAGCCGGAGCCGACTGGGACGGCGCGGTCTGCGCCGGCGGCGTCGGGGCGACCGGCCCCTGCTGAGCCAGCGAGAACCCGGTTCCTGCCAGCGCGAGCACGGCCGTGCCGGCGAGGAGTGACTTCCACATGACCGCCTCCCGTCGATTACTATGTGAACGCTAGTATTCGACGCCAGAAGCGGCAAGTTAAACTTGGGTAAGAATTACAAGTCGGCAATGTTCGCCACGGTCTCGCCACGCGCTTTTGGTCGCGACATGGCGCTGCGGCGGCCCCGGAGTGAAGCCGCGACCCCACGGCCCGCCCGTAATCCCCTGCAGAATCGCAAATAAACGCCCGCGTTAACCAGTCGGTAACCATGAACCCGGCAAATTTTGCCGGGGCCGGCTTTTTCGCCGGCGCGCGTGCGCGGGGCGGGGTCATGTCGGACATAGCGGCGGGTCAGGGCGGATCGCGGTTCAAGGTCCCGAGCCTGCGCGAGATCGGGGATACGCTGAGGTCGGGCGACATCGCGCTCGCCATCGGCGTGATGACCGTCCTGGTCGTCCTCATCCTGCCGCTGCCGCCGCTGCTGCTCGACTTCGCGCTCGCGGTCTCGATCATCACCTCGGTGCTGATCCTGATGACGGCGCTGTTCATCCACAAGCCTCTCGAGTTCTCGGTCTTCCCGACCGTGCTCCTGATGTCGACGATGCTGCGGCTGTCGCTGAACCTCGCCTCGACCCGCCTGATCCTGTCGCACGGCCACGAGGGCACGGCCGCCGCCGGCCACGTCATCGAGGCGTTCGGCAACTTCGTGATGGGCGGCAACTTCGTCATCGGCATCATCGTGTTCACGATCCTGGTGATCGTGAACTTCGTGGTGATCACGAAGGGTTCGGGCCGCATCGCCGAGGTGGCGGCGCGCTTCAACCTCGACGCCATGCCGGGCAAGCAGATGGCGATCGACGCCGACCTCTCGGCCGGCCTGATCGACGAGAAGGAGGCGCGCATCCGCCGCAAGAACCTCGAGGACGAGAGCTCGTTCTACGGCGCCATGGACGGCGCCTCGAAGTTCGTGCGCGGCGACGCCATCGCGGGCCTGCTCGTCGTCTTCATCAACATCATCGGCGGCATCATCATCGGCATCGCCCAGCAGGGCATCTCGTTCGCCGAGGCCGGCCGTACCTACACGCTGCTCACCGTCGGCGACGGCCTCGTCACCCAGATCCCGGCCCTGATCGTGTCGACCGCGGCCGGCCTCCTGGTGTCGAAGGCGGGCCTCTCCGAAGCCGCCGACAAGGTGCTGCTCCGCCAGCTCTCCGGCTACCCGAAGGCGCTCGGCATGTCGTCGGCCGTGATGCTCGCCATGGGGCTCCTGCCCGGCATCCCGATGCTGCCCTTCTTCCTGCTCGGCGGCGGCGCCGGCGTGCTCGCCTACGTGATCGACAAGCGCGCCAAGGACGAGGTGCAGGTGGCGACGACCACCTCGGCGGCGGCGGCCGCCGCGGCGCCGGCCGAGGAGCCGATCTCGGCGGCGCTGAAGATCGACGACCTCAAGATCGAGCTCGGCTACGCGCTGCTGCCGCTGGTCAACTCGCCGGACGGCAGCGACCGTCTCACCGAACAGATCAAGGCGCTGCGCCGCTCGCTCGCGATGGACATGGGCTTCGTGATGCCCGCGGTGCGCATCCTCGACAACGTGCAGCTCGACGCCAACAGCTACGTCATCAAGATCAAGGAGGTCGAGGGCGGCACCGGGCGCGTCTGGCCGGGCCAGTACATGGCCATGGATCCGATGGGCGGCCAGGTGAACCTGCCCGGCATGCACACGACCGAGCCGACCTTCGGCCTGCCCGCCACCTGGATCGACGCGAGTCTCAAGGAGGAGGCGGCCGTCAAGGGCTACACGGTGGTCGACGCCGCGACCGTGCTGGCGACGCATCTCACCGAGCAGCTCAAGGCGAACATCTCCGAGCTGCTGTCCTACGCCGAGGTGCAGAAGCTGCTACGCGAGCTGCCCAAGGAACAGGGCGAGCTGGTGAAGGAGATCGTGCCCGGCCAGATCACCATCACGGGCATCCAGCGGGTGCTGCAGCTGCTGCTCACCGAGCGCATCTCGATCCGCGATCTCGGCACCATCCTGGAAGGCGTCGCCGACGCGCTGTCGTTCACGCGCAGCCCCAACGTGCTGGTCGAGCATGTGAGGAGCCGCCTCGCCCGCCAGATCTGCGCCCAGTACACGACCCCGGCCGGCCACCTGCCGCTGATCGCACTCTCGGCGCGCTGGGAGCAGGCCTTCGCCGAGTCGATCGTCGGCCAGGGCGACGACCGCCAGCTCGCCATGCAGCCGTCGCGCCTGTCCGAGTTCATCACGCTGGTGCGCGAGCGGTTCGAGGAGGCGGCCCGCATGGGCGAGGCGCCCGTGCTGGTCACCTCGCCGGGCATCCGGCCGTTCGTGCGCTCGATCGTCGAGCGCTTCCGCGCGCAGACGCCGGTGCTCTCGCAATCCGAGATTCACCCGCGCGCCAGGTTGCGGACGGTGGGCAGCATCTGATCCTCCAAACTTGAAGCGGTCGTCGAAGCGCCCCGGACGCGGCCCGTCCAGGGCGCTTTTGCGTTCGGCGCAGCCGCGGCGTTCGGCACGGCACTTGCTATGCAAGGTGGCCACGGTCGAGGCCGCGCCGGCCCGACCCACCCCCTGCCGGTCCGGA
>NZ_NHSK01000314.1 GCF_016653355.1 Rhodoplanes elegans
TGTAGCCGCTGTAGCGCTGGTCGGGATGGCGGGCATCGGTGTCGAGCGACGGATCGGCGTAGCGCGGCTCGCCGCCGCCGCGGGCGTAATCGGAGGGCGACCGGCCGAAGCGCGGCTCCGGATAGCCGGGCTCGTAGGGCACCGGGTCGGGCTGCGGCGGCTCGGGCAGGCGGGGCGCGGCCGGCTCGCTGCGACGGAGCGACGGGGCGGGACCGCGCTCGATGCGGCTCTCGACGCCGTCGCGCGTCGCCCGATCGGAAACGCCGTCACGGGCGAGACCGTCGCGCATGCGCGAGACCCGGCCCGACGGCTCGTAGGCGACGGGCTCGTTCTGGCCGATCAGCCGGGCCAGCTCGACCAGCGGATCGGTCGCGGGATCGGTGCGCGGGGCCGCACGGGCAGCCGTCGCGCCAGGACCGTCGGTTCGCCGATATCGGTCTTCCGCCATGCCAGAAAGCTCACCGGTCGCGGCGCCACTCTTTCACTGCGGACGCGGCCGGATCACCGCAGTCCGTGCGCGCCGGCGAGGGTCACCGCATCTCGTCAGGCGCTTCGACCCCGAGCAGACCTAGCCCCACGGAGAGCACCGTGATCACACCTTGAACAAGCGCGAGACGGGCCGACGTCAGTGTTGGATCATCCTGGATAATGAACCGTAAATGTGGCGAGTCCTTGCCACCACGCGTGTACTGGGCGTGGAAGTCGCTCGCCAGATCGTACAGGTAGAAGGCGATTCGGTGCGGCTCGTGCGCCGCCGCCGCCGCCTCCACCAGCCGCGGAAACTGGGCGAGGGTGCGCATCAGCGCGATCTCGCCCGGATCGTCGAGGCGGTCGAGCGGCGCGCCGGCGAGCCACAGCTTGAGCGCCGCCGGTCCCTTCCAGTCCTCCGGCATGTCGGGCAGCGTGTCGCGCGCGTTGCGGAAGATCGAGCGGCCGCGGGCATGGCCGTACTGGACATAGAAGACCGGGTTGTCGCGCGATTGCTCGATCACCTTGGCGAGGTCGAAGTCGAGCACGGCGTCGTTCTTGCGGTACAGCATCATGAACCGGACGGCGTCCTTGCCGACCTCGTCCACGACTTCACGAAGTGTCACGAAGTCCCCGGCCCGCTTCGACATTTTCACCGGCTGCCCGGCCCGCAACAGCTTCACGAGCTGGACGATCTTGACGTCCAGCGCGGCGCGGCCCTCGCTCACCGCCTTGACGGCCGCCTGCATGCGCTTGACGTAGCCGCCGTGGTCGGCGCCCCACACGTCGATCAGGTCGTCGAAGCCGCGCAGGACCTTGTTCTTGTGATAGGCGATGTCGGAGGCGAAGTAGGTGTAGGAGCCGTCCGACTTCTTCAGCGGCCGGTCGATGTCGTCGCCGAACTCGGTCGCCCGGAACAGCGTCTGCTCGCGGTCCTCCCAGTCCTCGGGCGGCGCCCCTTTGGGCGGCGGCAGCCGGCCTTCGTAGACCTTCCCCTCGGCCCGCAGCGCCGCGATGGTGGCGCCGACCTGGTCGGTCGCGCCCTCGATCAGCGACCGCTCCGAGAAGAACACGTCGTGGCGGACGTTGAGGGCGGCGAGATCGTCGCGGATCATCGCCATCATCATGTCGATCGCGGTCTTGCGGACGACCGGCAGCCACTCGGCCTCCGGCTTGTCCTTGAGGTCCGGACCGAACCGGCGGGCCAGCGCCTGGCCGACCGGCACCAGATAGTCGCCCGGATAGAGGCCGTCCGGGATGGCGCCGATCTCGTCGCCGAGCGCTTCGAGGTAGCGCAGATAGGCCGAGCGGCCGAGCACGTCGACCTGGGCGCCGGCATCGTTGATGTAGTACTCGCGCGTCACCCGCCGACCGGCGAACTCGAGCAGGTTGGCGAGCGCGTCGCCGAACACGGCGCCACGGCAATGGCCGACATGCATCGGGCCGGTCGGGTTGGCCGAGACGTACTCGACGTTGACGGGCGCCCCGCCCGGGACGCCGCGGGCATAGTCGGCGCCGGCCAGCAAGGTCGCCTTGAGGGCGGCCCGCCACACCTGCGGCTTCAGCGTCATGTTGATGAAGCCCGGCCCGGCGACGTCGACCGACTGGACCCAGTCGTCGCCGCGCAGCGCCTCGGCAATACTCTCGGCGAGATCGCGCGGCTTCTGCCCGGCGTCCTTGGCCAGCACCATGGCAGCGTTGGTGGCGAGGTCGCCGTGGCTCGCGTCGCGCGGCGGCTCGACCAGCACGCGCCCGCGCTCGAGGCCCGCCGGCAGCGCGCCCTTCGCGACCAGGGCGTCGAGCGCCGCCTGCACCCGGGCCAGGACGGCGGCGAAGACGTGGCTGGTTTCTTTCGTCCTATCAAGCATTTTGGTTCTATCCCGGGGCGGTGCTGCGGGCCGCGGCCTAACGCAAATGCGGGGTCGAGTCAAAAAGCCGGCGATGCTCGGCGATCGCGTAGCGATCGGTCATCCCGGCGATGAAGTCGGCGATCCGGCGCGCCCGCGCCCCCGGCCCGTCCGGCAGGTCGTGGCGCCATTCGGCCGGCAGCAGGTCGGGCTCGGCGACGTAGCGGCCGAAAAGGTCGGCGAGCACGCCCTCGGCCGCCGTCATCACCTGCATGACGCGGGGATGCCGGTACATGTGGGTCCACAGGAAGGCCTTGATGGCCTTGTCGGCGGCCGCCATGGGGGCCGAGAATGCAACCAGTGGTGATTCGGCGGCCCGCACATCGGCCACCGAGGTCGGCGCCACGACCGCGACGCGGGCGCGCGTCTCGGCCACCACGTCGACGATCATCACCGTGATGATCCGGCGGACCAGCTCGTGGACCAGACGGGCGGGGTCGATTTTCTTGTGCTCCGCACAAATGTCCCCCACGATGTGCGCAACAAATTCGACCTCGGACAGTGCGTCGAGCGTGAACAGGCCGGCCCGCAGTCCATCGTCCATGTCGTGGGCATCGTAGGCGATGTCGTCCGCGATGGCGCCGACCTGGGCTTCCAGGCTGGGAAAGGTCGCCAGATCGAGATTGTGCACCGCATCATAATCGCGAATCACCAGCGGCAGCGCTGACGCTGCGTCGCACAAAGCCTCTCCCGACTTTCGTCGCACGCGCGGGCCGACCAGCGGGCCGTTGTGCTTCACCAGCCCCTCCAGCGTCTCCCACGTCAGGTTGAGGCCGTCGAACGCCGGGTAGCGGCGCTCCAGCCGGGTCACCACGGCGAGCGTCTGGGCGTTGTGGTCGAAGCCGCCATGGGCGGCGAGGCAGCGGTCGAGCGCCCGCTCGCCGGCATGGCCGAAGGGCGGATGGCCGAGATCGTGGGCGAGCGCGCAGGCCTCGGCGAGGTCCTCGTCGAGGCCGAGCTGGCGGGCGATCGAGCGCGCCACCTGGGTCACCTCGAGCGTGTGGGTGAGCCGGGTGCGGAAATGGTCGCCCTCGTGATAGACGAACACCTGGGTCTTGTGGGCGAGCCGCCGGAACGCGGTCGAGTGGATCACCCGGTCGCAGTCGCGCCGGAAATCGCTGCGGCCCGGGCTCGGCGGCTCCGGATGGAGCCGCCCCCGGCCGGCCTTCGCATCGGCCGCGAACGGCGCGCGCGCGCATGCGTCCTGAACCGCCATGACGGCCTTTCCCGCTCCCCCGGACATTGACCCCTGCCGGTCCAGCACTTACCTTTTTTGCGCCGGACCACGCAATTTCCGCAATCCCGAAGGGCTTCCCGATGACCGACGCTGTCCAGACGGACATCACCCTGACCGACAGCGCCGTCCGGCGCATCGGCGAGATTCTCGCGTCCGAGCCGGCCGGCGCGATGCTGCGGGTCAGCGTCGAAGGCGGCGGCTGCTCCGGCTTCCAGTACAAGTTCGATCTCGACCGGGAGAAGGCCGCCGACGACCTGGTGCTGGCCCGCGACGGGGCGACCGTGCTGATCGACCCGGTGTCGCAACAGTACATGGCGGGCGCCCAGATCGACTATGTCGACGACCTGATCGGCGCCGCCTTCAAGATCAGGAACCCGGTCGCCGCCGCCTCCTGCGGCTGCGGGACGAGCTTCTCGATCTGACGCCCGACCCGCGCTCCGTCGCCTCGACGACCCCGGTCGACCGCGGGCCGACCTGCGGCTGCAGACCGTGCAGCGCTGCCCTGCGTGGGCCGCGCCCTCGGCTTCGTCGCCGCTTTACCCGAAATTGGCGACTCCTTCTGTATCACCATGGCCAGCAGCCATGGCGCGCCCGTGCGACGCGCCACAACCCCGGCCCTGCCATGCTCGACCGCCGCCGCGTTTGCTCGGCCCTCCTCGGGGCGGCAGCCGTCGCCGCGGCGTCGCGCGGTCGCGCCGACGACCTGCCGGCCGGTCCGGTGCGGATCGTCGTGCCCGCGGTCGCCAGCGGTGGCACCGACATCCTGGCGCGCCTGATCGCCACCCGGCTCGCCGGACTCTGGCGCCGCAGCGTCTCGGCCGAGAACGTGCCCGGAGCGTCCGGCGGGATCGCGGCGCGTGCCGTCCTGCGGGCGCCGGCCGACGGCCGCACGCTCCTGATGGGATCGACCGGAACCCTGATGGCAGCCGCGAGCGGCGTCGACGGCGGGCTCGCGTCAGAGTTCCGCGTCACCGACCACTTCGCTCCGATCGCGCTGGTCGCCGCCCCGCCCTATGTGCTGACCCTCCACCCCGCCGTGGAAGCGACCACGGTCGAGTCGCTGATCCGGCTCGCCCGCGACCGCCTAGCGGCCGGTCGTCCGCTGCGCTACGGCTCGTCCGGATCGGGGGCGGCGTCGCATCTCACCGGGGTGCTGTTCCAGCAGCAGGCCGCCGTGGTGCTCGAACACGTTCCGCTGCTCGGCACCGGCGCCGCCATGCAGGAGCTGCTGGCCGGCCGCATCGACCTTCTGTTCGCGCCGCCCCCGACCATCCACGAGACCGTCGAGGACGGCCGCCTCATCGCCGTCGCGACGACCGGCAAGACGCGCTCGCCGAGCTTCCCGGCACTCCCGACGATCGCCGAATCCGGCCTGCCGGACTTCGAGTCGGTCGGCTGGTTCGGGCTGCTCGCACCGCGCGGTACGCCGGACGCGGCCGTGACCCGCATCGCCGACGACGTCGGCACCCTGCTCCAGCGCCCGGACCTACGCGACCGGCTGGCAGCGCTCGGCGCAACGCCGCAGCCGACCTCGCCGGCCGCGTTCGCACGCTACATCGATGCCGACATCGCCAAGTGGACGACATTGCTCATCAGCACCGACGCGCTGCGCATCGACGCGCTGCCGCGCTGAAACGCTGAAACGAATCTCAGCCGGCGACGACCTTGTCGCGGCCGCTGTTCTTGGCGACGTAGAGGGCCCGGTCCGCGGCCGCCACCAACTCGGCCGGCGGGCCGTCCTCGGCCTTGACGGCGACGACGCCGAAGCTCGCCGTGACTGTGCGCACCTCGCCGCCGAGGTCGAACGGGGTCGCGGCGACGGCCCGGCGCAAGCGCTCGGCCGCGGTGCGGACGGCCTCCGCCCCGATGCCGGGCAGCACCAGCAGGAACTCCTCGCCGCCGTAGCGACCGATCAGATCGCCCTCGCGCAACGCCGCCGCCAGCCGGCGGGTGAACTCGACCAGCGCGGCGTCGCCGGCGGCGTGGCCGCACTGGTCGTTGATCGACTTGAAGCGGTCGATGTCGGCCATGACGATGCCGACCGTGTCGCCGTGGCCGGCGTCGCGCAGCGCCGCGGCGAGCCGATCCATGATCGCACCGCGGTTGAGCGCGCCGGTGAGCGGATCGCGGATCGCCGCCTCGGCGAGGCGTCCGCGCTCCTCCTGCAGGCGCCGATTGTGCTCGACGATGTCCTGATAGAGCCGGCTCTTCTCGATGACGATCGACACCTGCGCGGCGATCTGGCGGAAGATCGCCTGATGGATCTCGCGATACGTGTTCGCCTCGCGGCTGGTGAAGAACAGCACGCCGATCGGCCGCTCGCCGACGACGAGCGGGCAGGTGAAGCTCGAGCGGCCGCCCTCGCGGACGATCCGGCGGGTCGAGTCGGACTCGGGATGGTCGGCCAGATAGGCCTCGAGGTCGTTGAGGATGCGCGGCTCGCCCCGCGCCAGCACGGCGGCGAGGCTCGACCCCGCGAGCGGCTGCGAATAGCCGCTGGTGATCTGAACGGGTCCGAGCTGGGAGCGCGCCCAATGGGCCGTGAGATGGGTGCCGTCGGCCGTGACGAAGGCGCAGCCGATGCGGTCGTAGGGGATCAGGTCGACGAACCAGTCGAAGATGCGGTCGAGCACGTCGTCGACCCCGACCCCCTTGTCGACCATGTGGACGAGGTCGAACAGGCGCTCGAACTCGGCTTCCCGCCGGGTGATCTGCGCGGCGAGGAGATCGAGCTCGACGGCGAGCGCCGCGAGCGGATCGGTCGACGGGTCGACGCAGCGACCGGACTCGACCGCGGTGAGCCGCGGGACCGGAAGGCCGCGCCTGAGCTTGCGCACCCACTCGGCAAAGGCCGCGGCACGGCGCTCGACGGACGCGAGGGACGACTCGACGGGCATCGCGTTCCAACCTGGTCGGCATGCCGGAGCGTCCGGCTAACACGGCCCGGGCCAGCATGCATGCGGATAAAGCATTACTCCTCAGGGATTAAAAATTGTCATCGGCGCTCGCAAAAACCGACAGTGTTCAAGGATCGATCCGATCGGCCCCGAGGCCGATCGCCCGCTGCGACGACGGTGGACGGGGTGAAGGCCGGCGGCGGGGATCGCCGCCGGCCTCGCGCGGCAGCTCAGTTGATCGTCATGCCGATCGACTTGGCGAAGGCACCGTACTCGCCGACCTCGCGCCGCACCTGCGCGGCGAACTCGGTCGGGCTCATCGGCATCGGCTCGACGCCGATCTGCGTGAGCTTCTCCTTCAGGACGGGGCTCGTGAGCGCCGCGACGAGCTCCCGGTGGAAGGTCTCGGCGATCGCCGGGCTCGTTTTCGCCGGGGCGAAGAAGCCGATCCACACCGTGTAGTCGGAGTTCGGGAATCCGGCCTCGAGCGTGGTCGGCACGTCGGGCAGCGCGGCGGCGCGGGTCGGGCTCGACACCGCGAGCGCCTTCAGGCGGCCGGCCTTGATGTGCGGCAGGGCCGTCGAGATCGGGCAGAAATAGTAGGTGACGCGGCCGGCGATCACCTCGGTGAGCGCCTCGGCGCCGCCCTTGAACGGAATATGAACGGCCTGGTAGCCGGCGCTGGCGCGGAACCGCTCGGCCGAGAGATGCACGGCCGAGCCGATGCCGACCGAGGCGAAGGTGAAGTCGCCGGGCTTCGCCTTGGCGGCGGCGACGAAGTCCTGGACCGTGCCCAGCCCCGACGACGGCGCGACGATCAGCACGTTGGGCACGCTGCCGATGACGCCGAGCGCGACGAAATCCTTGGTCACGTCGTAGCCGAGGTTCGGATAGAGCGCCGGCGTGATGGTGTGGGCCGAGGAGTTGGCGAGCAGCGTGTAGCCGTCCGGCTCCGCCTTGGCGACCGCAGCCGAGCCGAGCGTGCCGCCGGCGCCGCCGCGGTTCTCGACCACGAAGGTCTGGCCCATGCGGGCGGAGAGCTGCTCCAGCACGACGCGCGGCACCACGTCGGTGGCGCTGCCGGCGCCGAACGGGATCACCACCCGCACCGGCTTGGTCGGCCAGGTCGGAGCTGGAGTCGCGGCGGGGGTCTCGGCGGCGGCCGGCAGCGGCGCGAGCGTCGCCGCGGCGGCCAGGAGGCCGATCAGCGCGGGGGCAAGGGAGCGGGCGAGCGTGGGAAGGACGAGCGCGGGAACGGGTCGACGCGAGAGCATGGCGGTCCTTTCAGGGTCCGGGTTTTGGACCCGACAGGGCAACTCGCGTGCCAGATCGCGACGGCGCGCGGCGTAGCCGCCCTGCCGGTGCCTCCCCCGCCCTGCCCGCTCCTACTCGGCCGCGGCCGGGGCGCGCTCGCCCTCGCGGACGGGCGCGAGCTGCGGCTCCAGGCGCTTCTTCAGGCGGCGATCGACCTTGTCGAGATAGATGTAGATCACCGGCGTGATGTAGAGCGTGAGGAGCTGCGAGAAGATCAGGCCGCCGACCACGGCGACGCCGAGCGGCTGGCGCAGCTCCGCCCCGGCGCCGGTGCCGAGCGCGATCGGCAGCGCGCCGAAGATCGCCGCGAACGTGGTCATCATGATCGGCCGGAAGCGCAACAGACAGGCTTCCCGCATCGCCGCCTCGGCGCCGAGCCCGACCCGCCGGCGCTCGATCGCGAAGTCGATCATCATGATGGCGTTCTTCTTGACGATGCCGACCAGCATCACGATGCCGATCATGGCGATCACCGACAGCTCCATGTCGAAGGCCATCAGGATCAAGAGCGCGCCGACGCCGGCCGACGGCAGGCCCGAGATGATGGTGATCGGGTGGATGAAGCTCTCGTAGAGGATGCCGAGCACCACATAGGCGGCGAACACGGCGGCGAGCACCAGCACGCCCTGCCCGCGCAGCGACTCCTGGAACACCTGGGCCGAGCCCTGGAAGCCGGTGGCGATCGAGGCCGGCAGGTTCGACTCGCGCTCGATCTCGCGGATCGCGTCGACGGCCTGGCCCAGCGAGGAGCCGGGCGCGAGGTTGAACGAGATCGTCACGGCCGGCTGCTGGCCCTGGTGGTTGACCTGCAGGGGGCCGACCGTCGGGACGATGCGGGTGACGGCGGAGAGCGGGATCGACGGGCCGTTGGCCGCCGTGTTGCCGGTGACGCCGCCGCCGGGCGTCAGCGTGTTGCCGGCCGCGCCGCTGACATTGGTCTTCAGGAAGATGCGCTCGAGCCCGGACGGGTCCGCCTGGACCTCGGGCAGGCTTTCGAGGATCACCTGATAGTCGTTCGACGGCGTGTAGATGGTCGCGACCTGGCGGGTGCCGAAGGCGTTGAACAGCTCCTGCCTGACCTGATCGACCGAGATGCCGTAGAAGGCGGCGCGCTCGCGGTCGATCTCCACGGTCATCTGCGGGTTCGAGATGTAGAGATCCGTGGTGACGTCGCGCAGCCCCGGCAGCGCCGCGATCTTTTCGCGCAGCTCCGGCGCGACCCGGTACAGCTCGGCCGTGTCGCTCGACTGCAGCGTGTACTGATACTCGCTCTTCGAGATGCGGCCCGTGATGTTGATGTTCTGGACGTTCTGGAAATAGGTCGCCATGCCGACGACCTTGCCGGTCTCGCGGCGCAGCCGCTGGATCACGGCGGTGGCGTTCTCGCCGCGCTCCTTCTTGGGCTTGAGCGCGATGAACATGCGGCCGTAGTTCGGGGTCGGGTTGGGGCCGCCGACGCCGACCGTCGAGTTCACGTAGGCGACCGCGGGATCGGCGCGGACGATCTCGGCGATCTTGCGCTGGCGCTCCTGCATCGCCTTGAACGAGATGTCGGCCGGGCCTTCGACGGTCGCCGAGATGAAGCCGGTGTCCTCGACCGGGAAGAAGCCCTTCGGCACGATCACGTAGAGCCACACCGTCGCCACCATGGTGGCGAGCGTGACGACCAGGACGGCGGGCTTGTGCCGCAGCACGATGTCGAGCGTCACCTCGTAGGCCCGCAGCATGCCCTCGAAGCCGCGCTCGAACAGCCGCAGCACCACGTTCTGCTTCTGGTCGCCGTGATGGCCGCGCAGCACGCGGGCGCACAGCATCGGGGTCAGCGTCAGCGACACGAAGCCGGAGATCACGATCGCCACCGCGATGGTGACGGCGAACTCGCGGAATACCCGGCCGACGAGGCCGCCCATCAGCAGCACCGGGATGAACACGGCGATCAGCGAGAACGTGATCGACACGATCGTGAAGCCGATCTCGCGGGCGCCCTTCAGGGCCGCCTCGAACGGCCGCATGCCGCCCTCGATGTGACGCACGATGTTCTCGAGCATGACGATCGCGTCGTCGACCACGAAGCCGACCGACAGGGTCAGGGCCAGCATGGTCATGTTGTTGATCGAGAAGCCGAGCGCGTACATCACCGCGAAGGTGCCGATCAGCGAGATCGGCACCGCGAGCGCCGGGATGATGGTCGCCGGCAGGGTGCGCAGGAACAGGAAGATGACGAGCACGACGAGGCCGATGGCGATCGCCAGCGTCTCCTGCACGTCGTAGACGGCCTCGCGGATCGAGACGGAGCGGTCGTTGAGGACCTCCATGCGGATCGCCGCCGGGATCTGCGCCCGGTAGCTCGGCAGACGCTCGCGCACCGCATCGACCACCGCGACCGTGTTGGCGGCGGGCTGCCGCTGGATGGCCAGCACGATCGCGCGCTCGTTGTTGAAGTAGCTCGCGATGCGATCGTTCTCGACCGAGTCGACGACGCGCGCCACGTCCTCCAGCTTGACCGGCGTGCCGTTGCGGAACGCGACGACGACCTTGCGGTAGTCGGCCGCCTTGGTCATCGCCGCTGTGGCGGTCAGCGTCACGTTCTGGTCGGTGCCCGAGATAGTGCCGACCGGCGTGTTGGAGTTCGTCTTGGCGACGACGTTGCGAATGTCCTCGAGCGAGATGTTGCGGGCCGCCGCGGCGACCGGATCGACCTGCACCCGCACCGCGAAGCGTTGCGCGCCGTACACCAGCACCTGGGCGACGCCGGGGATCTGCGAGATCTGCTGGGCGAGCGTGATCTCGCCGTAGTCGTTGACGGTGGAGAGCGGCAGCGTCGACGAGACCAGGCTGATGTAGAGGATCGGGAAGTCGCCGGGATTGACCTTGCGGAAGCTCGGCGGTGTCGTCATCTCGATCGGCAGCCGCCGCTGCGCCACCGAGAGCGCCGTCTGGACGTCGAGCGCCGCCCCGTCGATGTCGCGGCCGAGATCGAACTGGATGGTGATCGACGTCGTCCCGAGCGACGACATCGAGGTCATCGAGGAGATGCCCGAGATGGTCGAGAGCTGGCGCTCGATCGGCGAGGCGACCGAGGCCGCCATGGTCTCGGGGCTGGCGCCCGGCAGCGTCGCCGTGATGGCGATGGTCGGATAATCGACGGTCGGCAGTGCGGCGACGGCGAGCAGCCGATAGGCGAAGATGCCGAACACGATCATCGACGCGGTGATCAGCGTCGTCAGCACCGGGCGGCGGATGCAGGTCTCCGAGATCTTCACGGGGGTCCGTCTCCTGGCGGGCCGCCGGCGGGCGGCATCGACGCGTTTTTCGCGGGCGTCCGATTCTCGTTCTCGGGTGCGTCTAGGCTCCGGCCTTGCGGGGCGGCTGCTCGCCGCGGACCGTGACGCGTGCGCCGTCGGTGAGCTGCAGATGGCCGGCCGTCACCACCGTCTCGCCCCCCGACAGGCCGGTCTCGACGACCGTCTCGGGGCCGCTCGCGCGCAGCACCGTGACGGGCTGCACCTTGGCGACTCCGTCCTTCACCACATAGACGAAGCTGCCCTGCTGGCTCACCTGCACGGCGGTCGCCGGCACCGTGACGGCATCCTCGATGCGCAGCGTGAGCCGCGCCATGACCAGCGTGCCCGGCCACAGGAGCTCGTCGGCGTTGGGCATAGTGGCCCGGATGGTCGCCATGCCGGTCGCCGCGTCGACCGTGTTCTCGATCATGGCGATCTGGCCGCGGGCGCGGCGCGTCTCGCCCGGGATGACCGCCTCGACGGTGGCGTCCTCGTTGGTCAGCGCGGCGCGGATCTGCGGCAGCAGGCGCTGCGGCACCGTGAAGGAGACGTAGACGGGCGCCGTCTGGTTGATGGTGGCGATCGGCGTCAGGTCGGCGGTGCGCACCTGATTGCCGACCTTCACGTTGGCCTGGCTCATGCGGCCCGAGATCGATGCCCGGATCGTGGTGAAGCCGAGCTGCACCTTGAGATTGTCGATGGTCGCCTGGCTCGCCAGGATCGCGGCCCGGTAGACGTCGGCCTGGGTCTTGGCGTTGTCGAGATTGGTCTGCGGCGTGGCCGCCCGCGCGACCAGCTCGGTGTAGCGCCGCAGGTCGCGCTCGGCGCCTTCGAGCTGCGCCTTGTCGCGGGCGAGCTGCGCTTCGGCCTGCCGGATCTGGGCTTCGAGCGCGCGGCTGTCGAGCGTGACGAGGAGGTCGCCCTTCTTGACCACGGCGCCGTCCTCGAAATGGATGCCGACGATCTCGCTGTCGATGCGGGTGCGCACCGCGACGCTGGCGAGCGGCGTCACCGAGCCGAGCGCCTCGACCGTCACCGGGGTCTTCTTGTGGACCGCGAGCGCGGTCTCGACCGCGATGGCGCGCGGCCCGGCGGCAGCGCGGGCCGGCTGGCTCGCGGGCTTCTCGGCACCGAGCCACTGCACGGCGAAGGCGCTGCCCGCGAGGGCCAGCACACCCACCACAACCCAGAGAGCCCGCCGTCGGATCATGGCTTACCTGTGTGTTCGGATGCCGTGCGACAGGGGCGCCGTCCGCCCTGTCGGATCGTGTTGCGTCGCGCCGACGCCGCGATGATCATCCGACCGTCGATCATCGCCGCGATGATCGACGTTTCGACGAACCCGCGCGCGGTCGGTGACAGGGCCAAGGGGGTGCCTCGAACGAGTGGCCGGCGGCGTCAGCATTGTCACCGACTAGCAATTAGCATACCGCGACAATCGAAGCAGCAATCCGGTATGATGATTGCGAAATTGTAATCGGGACGGCGCGCCTTGTATCGCAAGTGCGAGGCGCAGGAGAAAACGATGCGGATCGCGACCTGGAACGTGAACTCGGTGAAGCAGCGACTCGATCACCTGCTGTCCTGGTTACAGGAACGGCAGCCCGACATCGTCTGCCTGCAGGAGATCAAGTGCGTCGACGACGCCTTCCCGCGCGAGCCGATCGAGGCCGCCGGCTGGAACGTCGCGGTGCACGGCCAGAAGACGTTCAACGGTGTCGCGCTGCTGTCGCGCCGCCCGTTCGACGAGGTGACGCCGGGGCTGCCGGGCGATCCGGACGACGATCATGCCCGCTTCCTCGAATGCGTCGTCTCGACCGGGGCGGGTGGCGTGGTGCGGGTCGCCTGTCTGTACCTTCCCAACGGCAATCCGGTGGGCACCGAGAAGTACCCCTACAAGCTGCGCTGGATGGACCGGCTCTCCGCCTATGCGCGCGACCGCTTGGCGCTGGAGGAGCCGTTCGTGATGGCCGGCGACTACAACGTGCTGCCCAACCCCATCGACGTCCCCAACCCGGAGGCATGGGCCGGCGACGCGCTGTTCCTGCCGCAGACCCGCGACAAGTTCTCGGCCCTGAAGGCGCTCGGCTTCACCGACGCGATCCGGGCCGGCTCCGACGCGCCCGGCCTCTACACGTTCTGGGACTATCAGGCGGGGTGCTGGCAGAAGAACCTCGGCCTGCGAATCGATCATCTGCTGCTGTCACCACAGGCAGCCGACCGCCTGGAATCGGCCGGGATCGACAAGCACGTGCGCGGCTGGGACAAGCCCTCGGACCACGTCCCGGTGTGGTGCGACCTCGCGCTCGAGGCGGCGTGAGGACACCGGCTCGCACTCGAGGGCAGCGCCGCCCGCGCCACGGCAAGGCCGCGGATCGTGCTATGCTGGCGGCGACCGCAATCGGAGGACGAGATGGGCGAGATCCTGGTCCGCAATCTGGACGACGCCGTCATCGCACGCCTCGAACGCCGCGCCGCGCTGAACGGGCGGTCGCTGGAACAAGAGCTGCGTGAGGTGCTCGCCGCGGCAGCGCCGGAAGCACCGTTGTCTCCCGAGGAGAGGCTCGAACACTCGCGACGCCTCCGCGAAAAGTTGCCCGACCTCCGCCATGTCGATGTCGAGGCCCTGGTCCGATCGGGGCGCGACGAGGACTTGGCGTGATCCTGGTCGTCGATGCGAGCGTCGCGGCGCATCGGCTGCTTCGTCTCGCGCGCGCAGAGGAGGCCGACCGCCTCCTCGGTCACGGGCAGAACCACCTGATCGCACCCGATCTCGTGGTCGCCGAGATCGCCAGCGTGATCTGGAAACTGTGGAAGTTCGAAGGGCTCGACGAGAGCCTGGCCCATGAGATGCTCGCCATGGCGCCGTCGGGTTTCGACGAGCTGGTCCCCTGCTCCGCCCTGACCGAGCGAGCGTTGTCGATCGCCATCGCGCTCGGGCACTCGGTCTACGACTGCTTTTACGTGGCGCTGGCTGAGCAGAGGGAGGCCAAGCTCGTCAGCTTCGACGAGCGGCTGCGGCGCGTCTGTCTACCGACCTGTTATGCGTCGCTGTTCCTGCCGACGACCTGAACGCGGCGCCCGCTCCGCCCTACTCCTTCCGCCCGCCGCGCAGCCAGTGCTCGAGATGGGCGAGCGCCTTGGCGCGCTCCGTCTCGGTGGCGGTCTTGAAGGCGGCGGCGTGCAGGTCGGTGATCCAGGCCTCCTGCGGGGTCGCGGCGTCGCGGGCGAGCGTCAGCCACATCAGGCCCTTGGCGCCCTGGCGCGGTATCGCCTCGCCCTTGAACAGCATGGCGCCGAGCATCGCCTGGGCCTGGTACTGGCCCTTGTTGGCGGAGAGCTGCAGCCAGCGCGCCGCCTGGCGGGCGTCCTTCACGCCGCCGAACCCTTCGAGATACATGCGGCCGAGGTGATACTGGGCGTCCGGGTCGCCGAAGTAGGAAGCCGCGTAAGTGAACATCTCGCGGGCGCGGTCCGGATCGGACTTCACGACCGAGTTCGGGATGCCGTCGAGATAGTAGTTGCCGAGTGCCACGAAGGCGTTGGCGACGAAGCGGGCGCGCGGCGTGCCGGGGCTCTCGTCGGCATAGGCGTCGGCGACCTCGCGGAAGTACTCGAAGGCGCGCACGTCGTCCTGCTTGACGCCGTCGCCCTCGGCATACATCCGGCCGAGCTTCCACTGGGCGATCGGGTGACCGCTGGCGGCGGCGTATTCGAGCGACGACAGGCCGTTTTTGGTGTCGCCGGCGCGCAGCGCCTGGGCGCCCGAGCGGAACGCCTCGACCGGGGTGAGGTTGCGCAGCGTCGGGGCGGCCTGCAGCGTGCCGGGCGCCAGAATGGCGGCACCGCGCGGGAACAGGTCGATGCTCACGGCCGGCGCCACCTGCACGGGCCCGACCGGGCCGACCGGGGTCACCGGCCCCACCGGGCCGCGCGTGGCATCGAACGCGACCGCGCTGCCCAGCCCGAGGGCCAAGCCGACTGCGACCAGGATGCCGATACGCCTAGACGTCCGCATAGCACTTCTTCTCGGCCACGGCGCCCGGATGAGTGACGGCGCCGGTGCGCGCCGATCCCACCTGCTGGGCGTATTTCCACAGGTAACCCGACGTCGCCGTCGGCCGCTTGGGCTTGAACTCGGCCCGGCGGGCATCGAGCTCGGCCTTGGAGAGCTTCACGTTCAGGGTGCCGGCCTCGGCGTCGATCTCGATGATGTCGCCGTCGCGCAGGAGGCCGATCGGACCGCCGACCGCCGCCTCCGGCCCGACATGGCCGACGCAGAAGCCGCGGGTGGCGCCGGAGAAGCGGCCGTCGGTGATCAGCGCCACCTTGCCGCCGGTGCCCTGCCCGTAGAGGGCGGCCGTGGTGGCGAGCATCTCGCGCATGCCGGGGCCACCCTGCGGACCCTCGTGGCGAATGACGAGCACGTCGCCGTCCTTGTAGCGGCGCTTCTTCACCGCCTCGAAGCAGGCCTCCTCGCCGTCGAAGCAGCGCGCCGGCCCGGTGAAGGTCAGGCTCTCCAGGCCGGCGATCTTCACGATCGCGCCGTCCGGGGCGAGGTTGCCCTTGAGGCCGACGACCCCGCCGGTCGCCAGCAGCGGCCGGTTGGCCGGCAGGACGACGTCCTGGGCCTTGTTCCAGGCCACCGAGGCGAGGTTCTGCGCCATGGTGCGGCCCGTCACGGTCATGCAGTCGCCGTGCAGGAAGCCGTGGTCGAGCAGCGTCTTCAGGATGAGCGGGATGCCGCCGACCTCGAACAGGTCCTTGGCGACGTAGCGGCCGCCGGGCTTGAGGTCGGCGATGTACGGGGTGCGCTTGAACACCTCGGAGACGTCGAACAGGTCGAAGGCGATGCCGCACTCGTTGGCGATCGCCGGCAGATGCAGGGCCGCATTGGTCGAGCCGCCGGTCGCGGCGACCGCCGCGGCGGCATTCTCCAGCGCTTCGCGGGTGACGATGTCGCGCGGCCGGATGTTGCGGCGGATCAGCTCGACGATCTGCTCGCCGGCCGTCATGCAGAAGCGGTCGCGGATCTCGTAAGGGGCCGGCGCCCCGGCCGAGTACGGCAGCGCGAGGCCGATCGCCTCGGAGACGGTCGCCATCGTGTTGGCGGTGAACTGCGCCCCGCAGGCGCCGGCCGACGGGCACGCGACCTGCTCGAGCTCGTCGAGGTCGCCGTCCGAGAGGTCGCCGACCGAGTGCCGGCCGACCGCCTCGAACACGTCCTGGATCGTCACCGGACGGCCCTTGAAAGTGCCGGGCAGGATCGAGCCGCCGTAGATGAAGATCGACGGCACGTTCAGGCGGCACATCGCCATCATCATGCCGGGCAGCGACTTGTCGCAGCCGGCGAGCCCGACCAGCGCGTCGTAGGCGTGGCCCCGGATGGTCAGCTCGACCGAGTCGGCGATCACCTCGCGCGACGGCAGCGAGGACTTCATGCCCTCGTGGCCCATGGCGATGCCGTCCGTGACCGTGATGGTGCAGAACTCGCGCGGCGTGCCGCCGTTCGCAGCGACGCCCTTCTTCACCGCCTGGGCCTGGCGCATCAGCGCGATGTTGCAGGGCGCCGCCTCGTTCCAGCAGCTCGCCACGCCGACGAAGGGCTGGTGGATCTGCTGCTTGGTGAGGCCCATGGCGTAGTAGTAGGACCGATGCGGCGCGCGCTCGGGACCCTCGGTCACGTGCCGGCTGGGCAACCTGCTCTTCAGGTCCGTCCTGGCATCCATCGCGCGTCGTGTCCCCTGTCGAGACCGCTTGCGACCGGAACGTTCGTGCACCGAGGTCAGCGATCTTGACCCATTCGAAATCGTGGAGGCGTGTGGCGGAAAATAGGCGTTTAGGCTTGCCACAGG
Source organism: Rhodoplanes elegans (assembly GCF_016653355.1). Classification (GTDB taxonomy): domain Bacteria; phylum Pseudomonadota; class Alphaproteobacteria; order Rhizobiales; family Xanthobacteraceae; genus Rhodoplanes; species Rhodoplanes elegans. Next base: position 16,963 of record NZ_NHSK01000314.1, read on the forward strand.
CCCGGTCACGGAAATGTTGATCCCCTGTTGCTGTAGTGACACACGCTGTGGTCACGGGTGCACAGACGGCTTGCGGAGCGCGCAGCTTTGTCGTCGTGTCGCTGTGCGAAAAGACCCCGTCGCCCCGTCGCGAACTATGCACACGACGAGTCGACGGACCGTCAAAGCAGACCCGCCGAAACCACCGATTTCGTCGAGCTTTCGTTCACCATGACGCGGACCGCCCCGCCCGCTCGCCGCGCCCCGCAGCGGCTCGATCGCGGCTTCTTCGATCGCAGCGTCCATCGCGTCGCGCCCGATCTGATCGGCGCGACGCTGCTGGTCGACGGCGTCGGCGGCACGATCGTCGAGGTCGAGGCCTATCACCACACGGATCCGGCGGCGCACAGCTACATCGGCCGCACGCCCCGCAACGCCGTGATGTTCGGCCCGCCCGGCTACGCTTACGTCTACCGATCCTACGGCATCCACTGGTGCGTGAACGCGGTGTGCGAGGCGGAGGGGTCGGCCAGCGCGGTGTTGATCCGGGCGATCGCGCCGACGGAGGGGATCGAGACCATGCGGGCGCGCCGCGGCGTCGCCGCCGATCGCCTGCTCTGCGCCGGCCCGGGGCGCCTCTGCGAGGCGCTCGGCATCACCCGGGCGCTCGACGGGGCGCCACTCGACGCCCCGCCCTTCGTGCTGCTGGCCCGCCGGAGCACGCCCGAGATCGTCGCCGGCCCGCGCATCGGCATTACCAAAGCGGCCGACAAGCCGTGGCGCTACGGGCTGAAGGGCTCGCCGTTCCTCAGCAAGCCGTTTCGTGGAGCGTGACGACGGCGCGCCGTCCGACGGCACGACCGCGGAGGTCAGGGCGACGCGGCGATCCGGAACGCCGGATCGAAGCCGAGCTCGGCGCGCGCCTTGTCGATTGCGACCTCGCCGTCCTCCTCGGCGATGTTGTAGAGGCCCGGTGCGCCGCGGGTGATCGCGAGCCGGGCGGCTTCGGCGGCGGCGTCGACATGGAGGGGCGCGCCGGCCGGCGCCGTCTCGGCCCAGGTGCCGGGCCCGTAGAGCCGGCCGTAGCGGAGCACGAGCCCGTCGAAGCCCGGCATCGTGGTGACGAGCTCCTCCAGGGCGTGGACGCCGCGCGCCGTCACGGCCTGCGGCCCCTCCTCGGCCGCGGCGAGCGGCGAGGCTTCCGTGTAGGGGCGCGGCCCCTCGGCATAGGCGAAGGCGATGCTCTGGGCGACGAGCCGCGGCACCCGCGCCGCCTGCACGGCGGCGACCAGGTTGCAGGTCCCTTCGATGCGAATGCGGGCGTTGCGGGCCAGCGCCTCGTTCAGCCCCTCGGCATCGAGCAGGTCGGGCAGATCGGTGAGCTGGTGGACGACGACGTCCGGCCGCGCCTTCTCGACGACGGCGGCGAGCGCCGGGCCGTCGAACACGTCGACCACGGCGGGCCGCACACCGGCGCGCGCCAGCGCCTCCGCCTTTTCCGGCAGGCGCGTGGTCCCGGTGACCTCGTGACCGTCGCGGATCAGCAGCGGCACCAGGCGCCGCCCGATCACCCCGGTCGCTCCGGCAAGAAAGATGCGCATGACGCCTCCGACGGTCCCCCGGGAGCCCCGGTGACAATCGTCGAAGCGCCGGAGGCGTATCGGGGTTCCGTCGGTCGGCGCGGAGCCGCGTCGTCGAAGCCCGTCAGAGGGCGTCGCCGTCGACCTCGCCGGTGCGGATGCGCAGCGCCCGCTCGATCGGGGTGACGAAGATCTTGCCGTCGCCGATGTGGTCGGTGCGGGCGGCGCCGCGGATGGTCTCGATCACCCGCTCGACCCGCTCGTCGTCGACCACCACGTCGATACGGATCTTGGGCAGGAAGGCCACGACGTACTCGGCGCCGCGATAGACCTCCTTGTGGCCGCGCTGGCGGCCGTAGCCCTTGACCTCGGTGACGGTCATGCCCTGGGTGCCGGCCGCCGTGAGGGCGTCGCGGACATCGTCGAGCTTGAAGGGTTTGATGACGGCGGTGACGAGCTTCATGCGGCACTCCAGAAATCGGGGTCGGACGCCGAGCAGACGGGGAAGGCCCCGGCGCCCGAAAAAGGCGCGGCGGTCCGAAGGCGTGTCGATGCGGCGCAAGATACCGTCAAACGCGCGTCGAAACAGACGGAATTCCACGGATTTGCAGGATTGCCGCCATGCACCGGCGGGCGAGCGCACGCGAGGGGCGCGGACCAGCGGTGCCCCCCATCCCCTCATGGTGAGGAGCGCCCCACCGGGGCGCGTCTCGAACCATGTGGCCCCCGAGCGAGGATGCGAACGGATGACCCGGCGGATGGCCCGGGGCCGCCCACGCCCTTCGAGACGCCCGCTGCGCGGGCTCCTCAGGACGAGGGCGGAGGACAGGCGGCGGACGTCCGGAAACCCGCCTCAGGCGTCCTTCAGCCGCTCCAGGGCCTCGAGGATCTTGTCGCGGCGGGCGACCGCCTCCTCGCGCTTCTCGCGCTCGCCCTCGACCACCTCCTCGGGGGCGCGGGCCAGGAAGTCGGCATTGGCGAGCTTGTTGTCGACCCGGGCGATGTCCGCCTCGGCCTTGGCCTTCTCCTTGGTCAGCCGAGCCTTCTCGGCGGCGATGTCGATCACGCCGGCGAGCGGGATGGCGGCAACCTCGCCGCGCACGACGAGCTGCACGGCGCCCTTGGGGGCCGCCGCGGCGTGGCCGATGCTCTCCAGCCGGGCGAGCCGCTCGATCACATCGGACCAGCGCCGCGCCCGCTCGAACGTCTCGGCCGCGCCGGTCAGCACCAGCGGCAGCTTGGTGGCGGGCGGCACGTTCATCTCGGCCCGCACCGAGCGGATCGCCGTGACGAGGTCGATCACCCAGCCGATCTCGGCCTCCGCCTCGGGGTTCTCCAGCCCCTCGGCCGACGGCCACGGGGCGAGCGCCAGCAGACCGTCGCGGGCCGGACCGCCCTCGGCCGTGACGGTCCACAGCTCCTCGGTGACGAACGGCATGAACGGGTGCAGGAGCCGCAGGATGGCGTCGCGCACATGCGCCACCATGGCGCGTGTCTCGTCCTTGGCCGGCCCGTCGGCGCCGAGCAGCACCGGCTTGGCGAGCTCCAGGTACCAATCGCAATAGACGTTCCAGACGAAGCGGTAGACGCTGCCTGCCGCCTCGTTGAACTTGTAGGCCTCCAGCGCCGCCGTGGTGTCGCCGACGGCGCGGGCGAGCTCGTGGCCGATCCAACGGTTGAGCGTCTCGGTCGCGCCACGCGGATCGAAGCCCGGCACCGTGACGCAGCCGTTCATCTCGGCGAAGCGGCTGGCGTTCCACAGCTTGGTCGCGAAGTTGCGGTAGCCCTCGACCCGCGACTTCGCCAGCTTGATGTCGCGCCCCTGCGCCGCCATGGCGGCGAGCGTGAAGCGCAGCGCGTCGGCCCCGTACTGGTCGATCAGCTCGAGCGGATCGATGACGTTGCCCTTGGACTTCGACATCTTCTGTCCGCGCTCGTCGCGGACCAGCGCGTGGATGTAGACGGTCTTGAACGGGACCTCGTCCTGGAAGTGAAGTCCCATCATCATCATCCTGGCGACCCAGAAGAAAATGATGTCGAACCCGGTGACGAGCACGCTCGTCGGGTAGTAGCGCGCGAGCTCCTTCGTCTCGTCCGGCCAGCCGAGCGTCGAGAATGGCCACAGCGCCGAGGAGAACCAGGTGTCGAGCACGTCCTCGTCGCGGATCAGGAACGGCGCCCGGCTGTCCGGATCGAGCGCCATGTCGTGCCCTTCCATGGGCGTGATCGCCTCGGTCTCGGCGTAGTAGGCGAGCGCCCGGGAGACGGCCTCCTCCTCGGTCTCGGCGACGAACACCTTGCCGTCCGGCCCGTACCAGGCCGGGATCTGGTGACCCCACCAGAGCTGGCGGGAGATGCACCACGGCTGGATGTTCTCCATCCACTCGAAATAGGTCTTCTCCCAGGTCTTCGGGACGAAGACGGTCGAGCCGTCGCGCACCGCGTCGATCGCCCGGACGGCGAGCGCCTTGGCGTTGACGTACCACTGGTCCGTGAGGAACGGCTCGATGACGACGCCGGAGCGGTCGCCGTGGGGCACCATGTGGGTGTGCGGCTCGATCTTCTCGAGCAGGCCCTCGGTCTCCAGCCGCTCGACGATCTTCTTGCGGGCCTCGAAGCGGTCGAGCCCGTGCAGCGCGATCGTTTCGCGCAGCGCCTCGCTCATCTCGACCTTGTCGAGGAACGCCGCGTTCTCGGCGAGGTCGAGCCGCCCCTCGGTGTCGAGCACGTTGACGAGCGGCAGATGGTGCCGGCGGCCGACCTCGAAGTCGTTGAAGTCGTGCGCCGGGGTGATCTTGACGGCGCCTGTGCCCTTCTCCGGATCCGAGTACTCGTCGGCGACGATCGGGATGCGGCGGCCGACCAGCGGCAGGACCACGTGGCTGCCGACGAGGTGCTGGTAGCGCTCGTCGCTCGGATGCACGGCGACCGCGGTGTCGCCCAGCATGGTCTCCGGCCGCGTCGTCGCGACCGTGATGAACTCGCTGGTGCCCTCGACCGGATAGCGGATGTGCCAGAGATTCCCCTTGATCTCGACCTGCTGCACCTCGAGGTCCGAGATGGCGGTGAGGAGCTTCGGGTCCCAGTTGACCAGCCGCTTGTCGCGATAGATCAGCCCGTCGTCGTAGAGCTTGACGAAGACCTTAAGCACCGCGCGCGAAAGCCCCTCGTCCATGGTGAAGCGCTCGCGCGACCAGTCGCAGGAGGCACCGAGCCGGCGGAGCTGGTTGACGATGGTGCCGCCGGATTCGGCCTTCCAGGCCCACACGCGCTCCAGGAACGCCTCGCGGCCCATCTCGCGGCGCGACGGCTCCTTGCGCTGCATGAGCTGGCGCTCGACTACCATCTGGGTGGCGATGCCGGCGTGGTCGGTGCCGGGCTGCCACAGCACGTCCTTGCCGCGCATCCGCTCGAACCGCACCAGCACGTCCTGGAGCGTGTTGTTGAGGGCGTGCCCCATGTGGAGCGAGCCGGTGACGTTGGGCGGCGGGATGACGAGGCAGTACGGCGCGGCGTTGGCACGGTCCGGCCGTCCGGCCCGGAACGCCTGTGCCGCCTCCCAGGCGGCCGAGATGCGGTCCTCGATGGCGGCGGGCTGGTAGGTTTTCTCGATCATGGGTCCGGATTCTTTGCGCGGCGGGGCACGATCGCGAAGCGCCGCAAGGGGTTCGGCGAGGATCGCGGGTCCGCCCGGGACAATGGCGGGCGCCACCAAAGCCCCCGCACCCGCCGCTGTCAACGCCGCCGAAGGGCGAGCGGATTCAGCCGATCCGGCGGACCGGGAGGGCGACGAACTTGCCCTCGTAGATCCGCCGCGCCCGGGTCATGTGGGCGGTGCTCCTTCGTCACCGCCTCTCGCTGGCCCGACCTCGGAACGCGTTACCGGCCGGACACGTGCCCGGGCAAAATGACGGGTTTGGTCGGAAAGGACTAGGAGAGCTAGCAGGCTCCTGCTTTTGATTGTAGGTCAGTTGGTTTGCAGGCGGGGATCGCATGACCGGGGCACGGCGCGGCGCGGAACGAGGCAGGCCGAAACGCTTGCGGTCACACCTGCTGGCCTGCGTGAGCGTCGTAGCGGTTCCGGCGCTCCTCGCCTCGCCGCCCACGGCGGCGCAGACGCAGTTCGGCGGCGCCGGCGGCGGCGTCATCGGGATCGGCGGCGCGGGCGGCCAGAGCCAGAATACGGGCCCCGGGGCAGACGGGGCTTCCGGCGGCATCGCTGGCACCGGCGGCGGCGGGG
>NZ_NHSK01000315.1 GCF_016653355.1 Rhodoplanes elegans
CGGGCACGCCATCATCCGGGTGCGCAAGTTCTGGACCACCACGACGAAGGCGCCCTACGACGTCTACGCGCCGGTGCCGCACACCATCCAGGGCGTGATCAAGGCGCAGTCCTGGCTGCAGTCGCAGAGCCGGTGGACGCCCGGCATGCGGCTCGGGATCGCGGCCTGGTCGGCGACCGCCGAGGTGTCGGTCTCGCTGGTCGAGTGCGGCGAGGACGGCACGCCGCGGCCCGGCCGCATGCTGCGCACCGTGACGCTCGCCGCCGGTCAGCTCCAGGCCTGGCCGGCGATGACGCGCTTCCCGTGGGCGACGCCCGTCTATCTGGAGGCCGGCAAGCGTTACGCCTACCTGTTCGCCACCACGGGCGACGTGACGGTCGCCTATGCCGAGGGCCAGAAGTTCCTGGCCGGCAACTACTTCGAGTCGACCGACGGGGCGTTCTTCCTGGGCGACCTGACCAGGGACCTCTGTCACGTCACCGAGTACTGCCGCTTCGATCTCACCTCGGTCACGGTGCCGCTGCAGGGCATCAATCTGGACGGCGGCATCCACAACATCCGGATCCGCAACGCCGAGGTCCTGCCGGAGAACACGAGCCGGAAGTTCCAGCTCCAGGTCGGCGGTCAGTGGCGCACGATCGAGGCGCCGGAGGGTGACGACACGCTGTTCGGCTCCGGCGTCACGCCCTACTACGACTTCCGTGTCGTGCTGCGCGGCGACCAGTGGGCCATGCCGGTGCTCGATCTCGGCTTCTCCGAGGTCGAGGTGTTCCGGGCCGACGACGACTTCAAGCACATCTCGAGCCCGATCGCCTTCGGCTCGGCGCTGGAGACCGTCTACGTCAAGGCGACGGTCGCGGCCTGGGACGCGGCGCGCCACACGCTCGTCGCCAAGCTGCTGCACGGCGCCGGGTACGCCAGTGTGAAGACCCACGACGCGGTCGAGACCAAGCCCGTGGTCGGCACCGACGGCCTGGTGCGGGACGGCGCGATCGAGCGCATCTGGACGTTCCAGTTCGCCTCGGGCTCCGGGATCACGGGCTGCAAGATCGAGTTCACCGGCACCACCAACAACGCCCGCGTGACCTATCACGTCGAGCGCCGCACCCACACGACGGAGTGAGCCCCATGGCGAAGAAGACCACCACGGCGCCGGCCGACGACGCCACGGCCGTGATCGACAGGGCCGCCTACTATCGCGTCAAGGCGTCGGCGCGGTTCAAGCTCGGCGGCATCGGCTTCGGCGCGGGCCAGGAGACCGAGGTGACGGGCGCGATCCTGACCGCGCTGCTCGCGAGCGAGCATGCGGCCAAGGTCGCGGGCTACGAGCCGATCTGACCAGGCCGGCGTAACGCGAGGGCGCGATGGCGCGGAAGTACCCGACGGACAAAGCCTACGAAGTCTCGAACGTCGGCGAGGTGCTGAAGAGCGAGCGGGCGTTCCGCCAGGACGTCGACATGCGGCTCGACGACCTGGAGCGCGGCATCGCGGCCCTCGGCGCCGATGCCGGCGTGCTCGTCGCCCGGGTGATCCGGGCGATCGAGACCGAGATCGCACCGCGCGCCGCCGAGATCGAGGCGCTGCTCGTCGGCTACCGCGACGGTGTTCCGGCAGCCGCCGTGGCCGAGAGCGCGGAGCGGTTCTTCCTCACGCCGGCGCGGCGCGCCGCCATCATCGCCGAGGCCGTCACCTCGGGCGACCCGTCGGCCGCGATCGCGGCGGCGACCGCGGCGCTCGCCCCGCTCGCATCGCCGACCTTCACGGGTGCGCCGACGGCGCCGACGCCGCCCGACGACAACGCCTCGACGCGCCTCGCCACCACGGCCTTCGTGGCGGCCCGGATCGCCGCGCTGATCAACGGCGCGCCGGAAGACCTTCGGGACTTCGACGCGCTGGCGAGCGCGATCAACAACGATCCGAACTTCGCGACCGCAGTGCTCAGGCTCGACGAGGAGATCGTCTACGACGCCCCCGCAAAGGCGCGGGGGCGCGCCAATCTGGGGCTCGGCACGGCGGCGACCAGGGATGTCGGCACGGGCGCCGACGACGCGGTGGCGCTCGACGGGGCCGGCAAGCTGCCGGCCGTCGACGGGTCGCACCTCACCCACGTGGTCGCCGAGAAGCTCGCGACCGCGGACGGCGCGGCACCGAGCTTCGCGGCGCGCGCGTGGGTCAACTTCAACGGCGTCGGGACCGTCGCGATCCGCGCCTCCGGCAACGTGTCGAGCATCACCGACAACGGCACCGGGGACTACACCGTCAACTTCGCGACCGCGATGCCCGACGCAAACTACTGCGTCCTCGGCATCGGCAATCACGACGGGACGGCGAACCAGACCGACCTGCACAGCGGGGCCTCCGCACCGAACGTCTCGTCGGTGCGCATCTACACCGGCACCGGCCATATCAGCGGTCAGACCGGGGGGCTCCCGATCGACCAGAACTATGTTTGCGTTGCCGTCATTCGGTGAGGGCGAGATGACCGAGAAGCGCATCGTCTATGTCGAGGGAGGCGCCGTCCGGGTGCTCATCCCGCCCCGCGAGTTCATCGACGCCGTGTTCGCCGGCGACGTCGACCGGGCGCTCCTCGCGATTGCCGCCAAGGACGTGCCGGCGGGGCTGCCGTTCCGGATCGTCGACGCGGCGGACCTGCCGGTGGACCGGGGGGACCGGGAGCTGTGGACCGTCGATGCGGCCGATCTGACCGACGGAGTCGGGGGCGATTACGGCGCCGGGACGAGCCGGGTCGTGATCGGGTGGACGGAGGCCGGCGAGCCGGTGATCCAGGAGGTTGCGACGTGAGCATCGTCAAGATCAGGCAGAGGCCGCCCGCGGCCGACCCGGCGATGCTGCCGCTGCTGTCCCGGCGCCAGGTGCTGTTCGGCTTGTTCGAGGACGGGTTCATCACGGTCGCCGAGTTCGAGGCGAGCGCCACGGCCGTGCCTGCCTCCATCGCCGCCATCATCAGCGCCGCGCCCGGCTTCGACGACGCGGCACGAGCGCGCGAGACGGTGCGGTTCCTCACGATGGAGTACGCCCGGCGCGACCACCCGCTCACCCTGATGCTCCAGGCGAGCCGGCCCGGCACGACCGACGCCGAGGTCGACGCCATGTGGCTGCGCTGGGCGGCGCTCTGATCGCCGAGAAGTCTCGGGTAACGACGCTACCAGACGAGGTTCTGAGCCTTCGCTTCCTCGCTCGGCTCGGCTCGGGCGAGCCGATCTCGCAGGACCACTAACGCGGGACCGACAGAATGAAGGGCTCGAAGTGCATGGAACTCCGAGTTCGGAGAGAGAAGAGCCTCGGCCAGAGACTCCACGTTGCGAACGACGTTGTTGATCGCTGCGCTGAGCTCATGCGTCATCTCGACGAGGTCGGTCAGACAGGCGAACTCGGAGATCACCGTGCGAACGATGGTCGGGGCCGTTTCAGCGGTCGCCTGCTGCACGGTCCGGACAATGGCATCGAAGTGGGTGGCGAGAGGAACCGGAAGGGTGGCGCTTGTCATTGAAATCTCGCCGCTGACGCCTGTCAGCGGCCCGTCGGAGTGTCGCAGACCGTAGCCTCGCGCTCGATCCCGGCCCTCGTCAAGGGGCTTTCGAACGGCTTGCGAAGGGGTTCCGATGGCCGCCCTCACGAAGAACCACGGCGTTCGCTTCATCGACGCCGGCGAGGACGCCCGCACCGTCCAGGTGCCGGACTTTTCCACAATCACCATCGTGGCATCGGCCGACGAGGCTAACCCGGCGACCTTCCCGCTGGAGA
>NZ_NHSK01000316.1 GCF_016653355.1 Rhodoplanes elegans
TCTCCGTCGTCCACGCACGGGCAACCTGCGGCCGGGGCGTTCGTTCCTGGACACCTCCCTTCGCGCCAGCCGGCGGGTCAGCCGTCCGGCCGGTGCGCGGATCGACCGGACGCCCCTCCTCCTGGCCGGGCGCCTGCTGGCCCGGAGCCTGGCGGCCACGGCCGCGCGGATCGGCCGGGGCGGCGCCGCCGGCGCCGGCCAGATAGGCGGCGAGCGCGCCCGCATTGGCGGGGCTCGACGTGTAGTGCTCGCGCAGGAAGCGCGCGACGCTCGACGGATCGCGCCCACGCGACAGGCCGGAGGCCGACTTGTGGCAGGCCGAGCAATCCGACGTGAACATCTGGGCCGGCGACTTGCCGGCGGTCAGGTCGGTCTGTGCCGTCGCACCCGTCGGGACGAGCCCGCAGGCCAGGAGCCCGGCCCACGCGATCGCTTTCAGCACCCGTCGCATCCCCTCGAACCTCTCGCTTCTCGCGCAAATTGCAGCGTCGCGCGCCACGGCTCCGCCGCGCGAATCAACGCGCCGGCCGCCCGGCCGGGCGGCGCCGACTACCTATCGCCGGCGCAGTTGCGAGGCAAATTCTGGCATCTCGAAGGCTTCTCGGAGCTGGGGATGGCGCCCGCTCGCGCACCGGCCGGACGGCTGACCCGCCGGCTGGCGCGAAGGGAGGTGTCCAGGAACGAACGCCCCGGCCGCAGGTTGCCCGTGCGTGGACGACGGAGAGGCGCGATGACGGGATCCTATCTGCGGTTCGCGGCCATGATCGCCACCTCCACGGTGGTGATGTTCGGCCTCATGTATCTGAACACCTACGCGCTCGACCACGTGTTCTTCAGCGAGACGCGGGCCTTCGCGGCGCTCTACATGGGCGCTGCCATGGCCGTGATCATGCTCGCCTTCATGCTCGGCATGTACGCGAACCGAAGCGCGAATGTCGCGATCCTGGTCGGAGCCGTCGTGGTGTTCGGCGCCGCCCTGCTCCTGCTGCGCAGCCAGGCCACGGTCGAGGACGTCGCCTACATGAAGGCGATGATCCCACACCACTCGATCGCGGTGCTCACCAGCTCGCGGGCGAACATCACGGATCCGCGGGTGCGCGAGCTCGCCGACAAGATCATCGAGTCGCAGATGCGCGAGATCGCGGAGATGAAGGCGCTGGTCGCCGAACTCGAGCAGCGCTGACCGTCACTGCGTGAAGAACAGCACCGCCGCGATGACGACCGAGGCGGCCACCGCGACCACGGCGCCGGTGGTGCGCACCGCCCCCATCCGGCGCAGCGCGATCGCGAACACGATGATGATCGGCGTCGCGACCATCAAGCCGAGCTGGGCGTCGGTCATAGCGTCTCCTCAGGGGCTTTCGCGACCGGGTGCGGCCCGCGATCACCCTTCGACGTAAACCCGCGCGCCGCTGCCGACCTTGCCGGCCGACAAACAGGCGGGCCGTAGCGCCTGCGATCGCACCACTGTTTGCCGACCCGCAAAGATCGTCCCCTCCCCGGCCGCTTAGCTGCCTCCGGACCCGAGCGGAGGACAGGGATGACGGCCGAGACCGACACGACCGAGTCCGGCTGGGGGGTGCTCGACGGGCTGCCCGGCCACCCGATGATGTGGGTGCTGATCGTCAGCGAGCTCGCGGTGTTCGGCATCCTGATCACGAGCGTCGCCGTAGTCCGGCTGGTCCGGCCGGTCGAGGCGGCCGCCACCCAGGCGCTGCTCGATCCGCGCCTCGCCTTCGTCAACACGCTGGTGCTGATCGTCAGCGGCTGGCTGGCGGCCCGCGCGGCCGTGGCGGCCCGGGCCGGTGCGCGTCCGGCGACCCGCCGCCGGCTCGCCGGCGCGATGGCGCTCGGAACCGCCTTCATCCTGATCAAGCTTCTCGAATACGCCGGAGAGTTCGGTGCCGGGCTCGATCCCGAGGCGAGCGGCTTTTCGACCCTCTATGTGCTGATCACCGGCTTTCATCTCCTGCATGTCGGGCTCGGCATCGTCATCCTCGCCGTCGTGGCGCCGAGGGCCGAGGCCGACGCGGTCGAGACCGGGACGGCCTTCTGGCACATGGTCGACCTCGTCTGGCTGATGATCTTCCCCGTCCTCTATCTGGTGCGCTGACGTGCCGTCCCGTTCCCGCTCCGGCCCGGACGCCGCCGTCGTGCTGCTGATCGGCCTCGCGGTCGCGAGCCTCGCCGTCACGATGGTGCTGCCTTACGGCGCGGCCGCGAGCGCGCTCGTCCTCGCCGCCGCCGTGCTGAAGGGCCGCGTCGTCGTGCTCGACTTTCTCGGCTTGAGAGACGCGCCGGCCGTCTGGCGCGGGCTCATCGTCGGCTGGGTGGTGCTGATCGGGACGATCGCCTGGCTCGCCGCGACGGCGTCGCTGCTGCGCTGAAGCCCCCGTCGTCTCGGTTCCGGCCATTCGCCGCGTTCGGCCATTCGCCGCGTTGCTTGCCGTTCGGCAAAGAACGACCGACCGGCGCTGGTACGGTTTCGCCGTCTTCAGATCCCCTCGCCCGCACGTCTCGCGCGCACTTCGCATGTCAGGTCGGAAAGGACCCGCGATGGCCGAACGCCTCACCACATCCGCGGCCCGGAACGTCTTCTACGGCGGCTCGGCCTTCTTCTTCGCGATCTTCGTCGGGCTGACGGCCCACAGCCATTGGTACATCGCGAACGTCTCGACCGACGCGGCGACGCTGACGCCGAGCGTCGCCCGCGGCAAGCACGTGTGGGAGAAGCACTCCTGCATCAACTGCCACACGCTGCTCGGCGAGGGCGCCTATTTCGCCCCGGAGATCGGCAATGTCTGGGACCGCTGGGGTGGCAAGGAGGATCCGGCCGCCGCCCGCGAGATGGTGAAGGCCTGGATGCAGTCGCAGCCTTCCGGCGCCGAGGGCCGCCGCCAGATGCCGCAGTTCCATCTCACCGACCAGGAGCTGAACGACCTCGCCGACTTCCTGGAGTGGACGAGCCGCATCAAGACCCAGAGCTGGCCGCCCAACAAGGCGGGGTGAGGCATCCACACGCCCCCCCCGTCACCCTGAGGTGCCCGGCGCAGCCGGGCCTCGAAGGGCGACGGCCCGAGACTCCCGGGCCGGCATCCTTCGAGGCTCGCGCCCGGACGGCGCAAGGCGCCGCCGGGCCCGAGCACCTCAGGATGACGGCTCACTTCGACCGGCGTTGGCAGCGCGCGCTGCCTGTCTTCACAAAACAGAGACCTCGCCATGACCTACAAATCCCAACGCGTCGCGCTCCTGTACTTCTACGGCGCCCTCGCGCTGTTCGTCGCCCAGATCACGTTCGGCGTCGTCGCCGCGACCATCTACGTGCTGCCCAACACGCTCTCCGAGCTCCTGCCGTTCAACATCGTCCGGATGATCCACACCAACGCGCTGATCGTCTGGCTGCTGATGGGCTTCATGGGCTGCACCTACTACCTGCTGCCCGAGGAGACCGAGACCGAGCTGTTCTCGCCGCTGCTCGCGAAGATCCAGTTCTGGATGTTCTTCGTGGCCGCCGGCGTCGCCGTGGTCGGCTATCTGTTCAAGATCCACGAAGGCCGCGAGTTCCTCGAGCAGCCCTTCGTCATCAAGGTCGGCATCGTCGTGATCGTTCTGATGTTCCTGTTCAACATCACCATGACGGCGCTCAGAGGCCGCAAGACGGTGGTGACCAACATCCTTCTGTTCGGCCTCTGGGGCCTCGCCGTCTTCTTCCTGTTCTCCTTCTACAATCCGAAGAACCTGGCGGTCGACAAGATGTACTGGTGGTACGTCGTGCATCTTTGGGTCGAGGGCGTGTGGGAGCTGATCATGGCCTCGGTGCTGGCCTTCCTGATGATCAAGCTCAACGGCATCGACCGCGAGGTGGTCGAGAAGTGGCTGTACGTCATCATCGGCCTCGCCCTGTTCTCCGGCATCCTCGGCACCGGCCATCACTACTACTGGATCGGCGCGCCCGGCTACTGGCAGTGGATCGGCTCGCTGTTCTCCACGCTCGAGGTCGCGCCGTTCTTCACCATGGTGCTGTTCACGGTGCAGATGACCTGGAAGGCCGGCCGCAAGCATCCGAACCGTGCCGCGCTCCTGTGGTCGGTCGGCTGCTCGGTGATGGCGTTCCTCGGCGCCGGCGTGTGGGGCTTCCTGCACACGCTATCCTCGGTCAACTACTACACGCACGGCACCCAGGTGACGGCGGCGCACGGGCACCTCGCCTTCTTCGGCGCCTATGTGATGCTCAACCTCGCCATGATGGCCTATGCGTTCCCGCAGCTCAAAGCCCGCGCGCCCTACAACCAGGCGCTCTCGATGGCGAGCTGCTGGATCATGTGCGCCGCCATGATGACGATGACGTTCGCCCTCACCTTCGCGGGCGTCGTCCAGGTGCATCTGCAGCGCGTGCTCGGCCAGGGCTTCATGGACGTGCAGGATCAGCTCGCCCTGTTCTACTGGGTGCGGCTCGGCTCCGGCGTGGTCGTGGTGATCTCGGCCCTGATGTTCGTCTGGGCGATCCTGGTGCCCGGACGCGAGACGCAGGACGCCCCGCGCGGCGTCCTGCAGCCGGCCGAATAGGCCGAGATGCCCATCGACCGTCACCCTGAGGTGGCCGCGCAGCGGCCCTCGAAGGGCGACGGCCCGGGCCGCCCGTCCTTCGAGGCCCGGCTTCGCCGGGCACCTCAGGACGACGGTCGAAACGCAGTCGACCGAGACTGACAGGAGACCCTCCATGAAGCCCCTGCTCCACGCCGTCGAGTCGTCGGGTGCCGCGTCGCCCGCGATCCCGTTCTACGCTCCCGCCGGCAACGAATGCGCCCTGTTCGAGCTCGCCTGGCGGCGGCGCCTGCCGCTCCTGCTGAAAGGCCCGACCGGTTGCGGCAAGACGCGCTTCGTCGCCCACATGGCGGCGCGTCTCGGCCTGCCGCTGCACACCGTCGCCTGTCACGACGACCTCTCGGCCGCCGATCTCACCGGACGTTATCTGCTGAAGGGCGGCGACACGGTGTGGACCGATGGTCCGCTCACCCGGGCGGTGCGCGAGGGCGGCGTCTGCTATCTCGACGAGATCGTCGAGGCGCGCAAGGACGTCGCCGTGGTGCTGCATCCGCTCACCGACGACCGCCGGATCCTGCCGCTGGAGCGCACCGGCGAGGAGCTTTCGGCGCCCCAGAACTTCATGCTCGTGGTCTCCTACAATCCCGGCTACCAGAGTCTCCTCAAGGCGCTCAAGCCGTCGACGCGCCAGCGCTTCGTCGCGATCGAGTTCGATTTCCTGCCCGCCGAGCAGGAGATCGCCGTCGTCACCGCCGAGAGCGGCCTGCCGGCCGACCAGGTGCGTCCCTTGGTGAAGCTCGCCGCACGCCTGCGCGCGCTGAAGGGCCAAGACCTCGAGGAAGGCGTCTCGACCCGCCTCGTCGTCTACGCGGCCGGCCTGATCGCCGCCGGCCTGACGCCGGCCGAGGCCGTACGCGCCGCCATGATCGAGCCGCTCACCGACGAGCCCGACGTCCGCGCCGCGCTGGTCGAGGTGGCACGGGCCGTGGTGGGGTGAAGCCGCAGCGTGCACCCACCCTCTCCCCTCACCCTGAGGTGGCCGCGCAACGCGCGGCCCTCGAAGGGCGAGGCCGAGGCGTCGCCACGCGGTAACTGCACTGCCTCGGGCCACATCCTTCGAGGCCCGGCGGAGTTTACACTCGGGCCGCGCGAAGCGCGGACCCGGGTGCCGGGCACCTCAGGATGAGGTGATATGCAAAGTGAGACGTCATGCTCGACTTTCTCGAACTGGAAGAGACGGTCGGCCGCGCCTGGCATCGCCTCGTCGGCGGCGTCGCGAGCTGGCCGAGCCATCCGGAGCACGCGGCGACGCTCGCCGCGATGCGCGGCCCGCTCGCCGTGATGTTCCGCGGCCTCGGCGGCGAGCCCGGCGTGCAGCTCGCCGGGGCCGGTGCGCGAAAATTCGGCCACCGGCTCGGCTGGCGCCAACGCATCGGGCTCGGCGAGGAGCGGCTGGAGCAGCCGGGTCGCGACGCCGCGACGCTGTTCCTGCCGGAGCGCATCGCGCTCTACCCCGATCACGATCTCAACGTCGCGCTCTATCGCTGGCTCGCCGCGTGGTTCGCCGTGGTGACGCTCGACACGCTCGACGAACCGGATCTCCTGCGCCGCGACCTGCTGCTGCTGCGCCGCGCGCGCACGACCGTGCAGAGAGTGCTGAAGACGTTTCCCGGGCTCGCCGAACCTTATCGGGTCCTGTGTCTCGCCACCGCGGCGGCGCGGCCGGCGCGGCCGCTGCCGCGCACCGAGCAGGAGATGGAGCAGATCGTGCTGGCGCTGCTCGGCGCCGTCGATCCGCCGCGCGATAGCCTGTGGCTCGCCGTCACCGCGGACGGGCCGCTGCCGCCGCACGGGCCGGTCGGCTATCAGCCGCTCATGCCCTGCCCGTTGTGGGGCGACGCCTGGACGCGGGCGCCCGGCGCGCCGCGCGACGCCGCCGACGATCCGGGCGGTGCCGCCGCCGCGGCCGCACCGGAGACGAAAAAGCGCTTCGCCACACGCCTGCAGGAGGACGAGAAGAAGCAGCGCGACCCGTTAGCGCTCAATCGGTTCGAGAAGATTCTCGCGATGGCCGAGATGGTCAATGTCGCGCGCCCCGAAGACGAGAGCGAGGACGAGGACGCCCAGAAAGCCGCCGACGAACTGGAGGAGCTGACCGTCGGCCAGCGCAGCGGCAAGCCGGCGACGAAGCTGAAATTCGATCTCGATCTGCCGCCCGACGCCGTCGACGGCACGCGGTTGACCGCCGACCTCACCTACCCGGAGTGGGATTATCGCAAGCAAACTTATTGGCCGGACCATTGCCGTGTGCTCGCAGGCCCCGCCAAGGAGGACGGCGAGCAGTGGGCGCCCGACGAGACCGCGCGACAGCACGTGCGGCGTGTGCGAAAGCAGTTCGAGGCGCTGCGCCCGCGCCACGAGATTCTTCGCGCGCAACAAGACGGCCCCGATCTCGATCTCGACGCGCTGGTGCGCGCCCGCTGCGATCTGCGCGCCGGCGGCGCCGGCTCCGACCGCATCCACCTCGCGGTGCGGCCGCAGGGCCACGATCTCGCCGTCACGCTGCTGGTCGACGTGTCGCTGTCCACCGACGCCTGGGTCGACGGCCGCCGCGTGCTCGACGTCGAGAAGGAGGCGCTGCTGGTGCTGGCGCACGGGCTCGCCGCGTGCGGCGACCGCCACAGCATCCTCACCTTCACGTCGCGCAAGCGGAGCTGGGTCCGGGTGGACACCGTGAAGGACTTTTCCGAGCCGATGAGCGCCCGGGTCGAGCAACGGATCGGCGCGCTCCAGCCCGGCTACTACACCCGCATCGGCGCCGCGATACGTCACGCCACCAGAAAGCTCGGCGAGGAGCCGAGCCGCAAGAAGCTCCTGCTGGTGCTGACCGACGGCAAGCCGAACGACGTCGACCATTACGAGGGCCGCTTCGCCGTCGAGGACACGCGCAAGGCCGTGCAGGAGGCGCGCCGGACCGGCCTCACGGTGTTCGGCGTCACCATCGACGCGACGGCGCAGTCCTACTTCCCGACGCTGTTCGGCCGCGGCGGCTACGCCATCGTCTCCGACATCGGCAAGCTGCCGGCGGCGCTGCCGGCGATCTATCGGCAGCTGGTGCGGTAGGGGCGGCGCGCCATGCCAGAGACTCGTGTCCCGGGCGCGGCGCAAAGCGTCGCGAACCGGGACCCAGGGGCGATCAGGTAAGGACTTGGCCGTGCCGCCCCTGGGCCCCGGCTCTGCGGCGCAGC
The DNA here is from genome assembly GCF_016653355.1 of Rhodoplanes elegans. Classification (GTDB taxonomy): domain Bacteria; phylum Pseudomonadota; class Alphaproteobacteria; order Rhizobiales; family Xanthobacteraceae; genus Rhodoplanes; species Rhodoplanes elegans. The sequence continues at coordinate 7,794 of NZ_NHSK01000316.1, forward strand.
GCGATGCGCTGCGCCTTGTCCGGGGCACGCGGGCACAGACCCTGCCCTACCCGCCCGCCTTCCAGCGCGCGACCGGCCACACGTCGGGCAGCTCGCCGTGATTGTGGGTCCACGGGTCGACGGTCCATTCGGCGCCCGACTTGATCTCGGTGATCACCGCCGTGTAGTGCGGCCCGCCGCCGGTGAGCAGCCGCGAGATCGGCTGGCCGACGCGATGGTGCTTCATCAGGCCGAGCTCCTGCAGCACGATCAGCAGCGACGTGGTGTTGACGGTCGCGTCGATGCAGTCGAACTGGGTGCGGTCGTTGGCGTGGCCGAGGCCGCCGGCCCGCGCCTTCGCCTTGGCCGTGCCGGTGAGCGGGGCGACGCGCTTCTCGAACCACACCTCGGTCTTGGCGATGGCGGCGCGCTCGGCCGCCGGCGAGGCCCGCCCGGCCGCCATCAGGCTCGCCATCTGGGCACGGTCGCCCGGGCCGAGGCCGATCTCGGTGCGGAAGGCGCAGCCGAAGCCGTGACAGAAGATCACCCGGCTGACCACCGGCATCGGCAGCGACACGGTCTGCAGGAAGGCGGTGGCGCCCGCATCGATCTCGCCGGCCGTCGCGGCGCCGGGCGCGCCCGCCCCGACCATCGTCGCGACGACGGCCGCCAGCGCCCCCCGCCGGGCGAACGGCCCGACACCTCGTCCGATCGCGCGCATCCCGTCCCCCTCGCGCCGTTTCGGCGAAGGATGGCGGAACCTCCGCCGCGGTCAAGCTTTGCACCCCGAACGGCGGACGACCGGGCCGCGACCGTTGCGCGGCCGCATCACCGGCCTGCGGTGACCGGTCGCGCCGATCGGCCCGCGCGACTTGATCTCGGTCAACCGGCGGCGGCGCGGTTCTGGTTGGCTTCCGGCGTTCGATCCATCAGCGAAGGAGCGGAGCATGTACCGGGTCTACAGCGCGCCGGCCGGCGCGGACGACATCTCGCCGCTGGAGCGGGACAAGCTTCTCCACAAGGACGCCGCCAGCATGGACGAGGCGATCGGCTGGGCCGCCCATATGAGCCGCACCGGCCACGCCGTGCTGCTGATCGAGGGCGACGACGGCACCATGCTGGGCGCCGGCGAGATCGCCAGCGCGCTGCGCCAGCGCATGAGCTGAATCGGTCGCCGAGCCCGCCCAGCCGCCTCCGTCGCCGTTGCGCCTTCGTTGCCATGATGGCATCGCTGCTCCGTGAGGCGGACGCGGGGACGGCATGCGGATCGGGATCGATCTCGGCGGCACCAAGATCGAGGCGCTGGCGCTCGGCGACGACGGCGCCGCGTTGTTCCGCCGGCGCGTGCCGACGCCGGCCGGCGACTATCCCGGCACGCTCGCGGCGATCGCCGGCCTCGTCGCCGCGGCCGAGGCGACGCTCGGAGAGCGCGGCACGGTCGGTATCGCGACGCCGGGCGCGATCTCGCCGGCGACCGGGCTCCTGAAGAACTCCAACAGCACCGTCCTCAACGGCCGGCCGCTCGACCGTGATCTCGCGGAAAAGCTCGGGCGGGTGGTGCGGCTGGAAAACGACGCCAACTGCTTCGCCGTGTCGGAGGCGACCGACGGCGCCGCCGCGGGCGCGCGTGTCGTGTTCGGCGTCATCCTCGGCACCGGGGTCGGCGGCGGCGTCGTGGTCGACGGCCGTGTCGTCGGCGGCCGCAACGGCATCGCCGGCGAGTGGGGGCACGCGCCCCTGCCCTGGCCGCGCGACGACGAGCGCCCCGGCCCGGCCTGCTATTGCGGCCGCCACGGCTGCCTGGAGACGTTTCTGTCCGGCCCCGGCTTCGCCCGCGATTTTCTGCGCACGAGCGGGCGCGCGGCGGCCGCGGGCGACATTGTCGCCGCCGCGGCGGCGGGCGACCCGGTCGCGAAAAAGTGCTTCGAGGATTATCTCGACCGGCTGGCGCGCGGGCTCGCCATGGTGGTCGACGTGCTCGACCCGGACGTGATCGTACTGGGCGGCGGCCTCTCCAACATCGACGCGCTCTACGCCGCGCTGCCGGCGCGCGTCGAGGCCTACGCCTTCACGGACCGGCTCGACACCGCGATCGTCAAGAACCGCCACGGCGACTCGAGCGGCGTGCGTGGCGCCGCCTGGCTGTGGTCGGCGGTAATGGAGTGATGCGAAGGCAGACCCGTTATCCTTTTTGCCGCGTCGAGCATCAGCCTCGACCCGTCATCCTGAGGTGCCCGGCGAAGCCGGGCCTCGAAGGAGGCGGCCCGGGCCGTCGCCCTTCGAGGCTCGACCTGCGGTCGAGCACCTCAGGGTGACGGGGGAAGTGACGATCGTATGGAGTCCATGCATCACTTCGCTCGCTCCAGGCAGCGCTCTTGCTCGGCGAGCGCGCCGGGCAGGCCGGCGAGGTCGAGGGTCCAGCGGCGGTCGCCGGCCGTGATGGTCACCGGCCCCGGGGCGAGGGCGCGAAGCAGCCGCGGCGTCTCCGGGGCGCGCGGGTCGGCCGAGGCGACGGCCGGGCCGGTCACCCGGGCCGGAATCGTGCCGACCACCCGGCCGCCCTGATCGAAGGCGAGCGCGACCGACGATGCCCCCGTGCCGGGCGCCGGCGGCGCGGTTTGATCGACCACCATCACTACGGTCTCGTCGCCGCTCCGGACCACCGTGAAGCCGAAGCCGTGCGGCGTCTCGCCGGCCTTGGCGGTGGAGCACACCTTCGCCCCGTCCGGATGGGTGCGCAGCTCGGTGAGCCAGCCGCCGTCGGTGCGCCAGGCGCCCTGGAGGGCACCGGCCGCCTGCGCCGAGAGCGCCAGGGTCGGCGCCAGGCACAGCGCGAGCGCGATCGTCTTCGTCGTGATCATCGTCGGTCCTCGGGTCGTCGGTCGTTTGGTGGTGTGGTCGTCCGTTCAGCCCTGCTTGCCCGGCAGATAGGGCGCCACCGCGTGGGCGAGACCGGCCGTGGTCAACGTCTGCAGCCACACCTTGCCGGGGCCGACCAGGCGGGCGAGGAAGAGCCCGTCGCCGCCGAACAGCGCGTTGCGCACGCCCTTGATGGTGGTGATCTCGAAGCCGACGCTCGCCTCGAACATGCCGACATGGCCCGGGTGAACGAGGAGTTGCCGGCCGGCCTCCAGCGTGTACCCGACGATCTCGCCGCCGAGCTCGATCCACGCCTTGCCGCTGCCGGCGACGCGCTGGAGCACGAAGCCCTCGCCGCCGAACAGGCCGCCGAGCGCGGTCTGGGCCGCCGTCGTGATCTCGATGCCCGGGGTGCCGCAGACGAAGCCGTGCCGGTGCGCCAGCATGGGCCGGTCGGGGCCGATCTCGACCTCGACGATCTCGCCGGGCAGATGCGCCGCGAACGCGACGAGCCCCGGGCCGCGGCCCGCCTCGAAGCGGGTCGTGAACAGGCCGCCGCCCGAGACGGCGCGGCTGACCAGCCCCCACATGCCGCCGCCCCCGGCGCCGCCCATGGAGGTGGTGAGCGTCACGTCGCCCGACATCCAGGAGAGCTGGTCGGGCACGCCGACGACGGCGTCGCCGGCGTCGAGCGCGATCTCGAGGACGGGCAGCGTGGTGCCGATGATTTTCGACTGCATCGCGAGGGGTCCGATCTGCGGGGGTTGGATCGCCGCGATGCTACCCACGAAGCCGAAAAAAGCTCCTTCCCGGTCGGCGCGATTCTTAGCGATCCCGTAAAGCAGGAGCGGCGTACCGGTGTGTCCGCGGCGGTGGACGATCCGCCTGTTTCGAACCATGGAACTGATTAGCTCGAGTCTAGCCTTCGCTCCCGCCGTCGCGGGATTGGCTAGTTCGAAGTGGCGCGTTCCGCGGGGTGCGCGTCGCAACGTCGGGCCATTCGTGGTTAATACCGAGGTATTGGAAACCACACTCCGCCATCTATACTGCTTTCGCTCCACGCTTATTTTCTGAAAACAATTTTTAATCGATTTGGCTCAGAAGTGTTGAGACGCGGACATTGTCACCCGTGTGGTCCGCTTCCCGCCGACTCGGTCGAGCCCGGCCCGCGTCCCCTGCCCCGCCGCCCAGGTGCCCGGAGCAGCCAGGAAAGCCACCTTCGTCACGGTGTCCGCAACACGCGGATTACCGGTACCCTCCGCGTGCCGCTGCGGCGCGCGGACCCACGCCTGCCTGCTGGAGCCGTCGATGTCCCTGCTGTCCAAGGTCCGAATCCTTCCCAAAATCCTGTCGGTCATCGCGCTCCTCGGCGTGGCCGCCGTGGTGATCAGCGTCATCTCGCTCAACGCCCTGTCGACGCTGTCCGACGTGGCTCGTCAGGCCGAGCTGGCGGGCGAGAAGAACACCCTGTCGTCGCAGCTCAACATCAACCTGCTGGCGATGAACCGGGCCGAGTACCGCATCAACGCCCAGCCCCGGCCCGAGATCATCCAGGACGCGACGGGTCGCATCGAGCGCGAGCGCAAGCAGTTCGAGGAGCGTTACGAGCTGCTCAAGAAGCTCGCCTCGACCGAGCTGGACCGGCGCTTCCTCGCCGATTTCAGCCCGATGGCCGCAGCCTACTTCAAGGAGCTGGACGCTACCGTCAGCTTCGTGCGCGGCATGTCGCTGCCGCCGTCGGCCGAGACGATCGAGAAGCTCAACCGGGAGGTCGTGCTGAGTCGCGAGGCGCAGGAGAAGGCCCGCACCCGCACCCGGGAGTACTTCACCGAGCTCGGCAAGCAGGTGAAGGAGCTGTCGGCCCAGGGCGAGCAGACCGCCGCGAGCGGCCGCAACACGATCATCACGGTGGCCTCGGTCGGCATCCTCGGCGCGCTGGCGCTCGGCTTCTTCATCGGCCAGTTCGGCATCGCCCGCCCGATCGGCGCGTCGGTCGCGAGCCTGCAGACCCTCGCCAAGGACGACTTCTCGATCGAGATCGCCGGCTCCGACCGCGGCGACGAGGTCGGCGACATCGCCAAGGCGGCCCTGGTGTTCAAGCAGAACGGCCTCGACAAACAGCGCATGCAGCGCGAGCAGAAGGAGGCCGAGCAGCGCGCCATCGCCGACCGCAAAGCCGACATGCAGAAGATGGCCAACAACTTCGAGGCCGCCGTGGGCGAGATCATCAACACGGTGTCGTCCGCCTCGACCGAGCTGGAGGCCGCCGCCGGCACCCTCACCCGCACGGCCGAGACGACCCAGGGCCTCGCGACCCGGGTCGCCTCCGCCTCCGAGCAGGCCTCGACCAACGTGCAGTCGGTCGCTTCCGCCACCAACGAGATGTCCTCCTCGGTGCACGAGATCTCCCGCCAGGTGCAGGAGTCGAGCCGCATCGCCAACGACGCCGTCAAGCAGGCCGAGAAGACCGACGCCCGCATCACCGAGCTGTCGCAGGCCGCCAGCCGCATCGGCGACGTCGTCAAGCTGATCACGGCCATCGCCGAGCAGACCAACCTGCTGGCGCTGAACGCGACCATCGAGGCGGCGCGCGCCGGCGAGGCCGGCAAGGGTTTCGCCGTCGTCGCCAACGAGGTGAAGGCGCTGGCCGCCCAGACCGGCAAGGCGACGGGCGAGATCTCGAGCCAGATCACCTCGATGCAGGCGGCGACCCAGGACTCGGTCGGCGCCATCAAGGAAATCGGCGGCACCATCGGCCGCATCGCCGAGATCACGGCCACCATCGCGGCCGCCGTCGAGGAACAGGGCGCGGCGACCTCCGAGATCGCCCGCAACGTCCAGCAGGCGGCGAGCGGCACCACCGAGGTCGCCACCAATATCGGGGAGGTCGACCGCGGCGCCGCCGAGACCGGCTCGGCGTCTTCTCAGGTGCTCTCCTCGGCGCAGCAGCTGTCGGGCGAGAGCAACCGCCTCAAGCTCGAGGTCGGCAAGTTCCTCAACACGATCCGGGCCGCGTAGCCGCCCCACCGGCGTGGTCCGTCTGGCTCGGCTCCGAGCCCAGAACAGAGCGGCAGAAAGCCGCCGGCGTTGAAATCACCCTCGAGCCCGGGCCAGAACGGCCCGGGCTTTTTCTTTGATGACGATGAATACCAGCGGCCTCCGCCCCTTACTCTCACCGTCACCCTGAGGTGCTCGACCGCAGGTCGAGCCTCGAAGGGCGACGGCATCGATCTCGGGCTCGCCCGAGATCGACACACTTGAAGCCCAGTCGGCGACGCCGACTTGGGTGGCCGCATCCTTCGAGGCTCGCCTGCGGCGAGCACCTCAGGATGACGGTCGAGGTGCAGGGCCGCTGTTAAAAGTCCGGGGCGTTCAGATTTGAGCAGCTCATGCACTATCCGAATAAGTTCTAATACAAAGGATAGAGCTGACTACCCGACACCGTTCTGAAATTCCAAAATACGTAATTGTGCAGAGCTGAATTGCAGCCGATTCAGGGCTGGTCGCCAGAAATTTTTATCGATTTCTCGGCAATTCTCACGTCGTAACGGTCCCGGCATACCCCTGCGGCGACTCGACTCGTGCCCCCTCGTCAGGGTCATCCGTCTCGAGTGTCGCCGGCCCATGGCCCAGCACATCGACGTCGAGGCTCTGCTCATGAAGCTCCCATCGTTCATCGCCAAATCGATTCAGGCGAAGATCGCCTCGCTGGCCGGCGTCTGCCTGGTCGGCACGGCCGGCGTGCTGGTCGGCTACGGCGTGCTCTCCTCCTCGTGGAACAACCAGTTCGTCGACCAGAACGTCTCCTCGCTGCTCGAGCGGAACGGCCGCGAGACGCTGCAGTATCTCGCGGCGCGCGAGGCGCGCGCCGTGCAGCGCGAGTTCACGGTGGCGCTGGTCGCGGCGCGCACCATGGCAGAGAGCTTCGCCGTGCTCGCCTCCACAAGCGGCGCGGCGACCCCGAACGAGGTGCGCCGCGACCAGCTCAACCGCATTCTGCTGGACGTGCTGAAGCAGAACCCGCAGCTCAACGGCACCTATTCGGCGTGGGAGCCCGGCGCGCTCGACGGCCGCGACGGCGAGTTCAAGAATCGCCGCGAGGCCGGCTCCGACGCCACCGGCCGGTTCCTGCCTTATTGGACGCGCGGACAGGACGGCAAGATCGCCATCCAGCCGCTGGTCGAGTACGACAGCCGCGACCGCCATCCCAACGGCGTGATGAAGGGCGGCTGGTACATCAGCCTTCAGGAAGGCGCCAAGGAGAGCGTGCTCGGCCCGCTGCCCTACATCGTGCAGGGCAAGAGCGTCTATCTCGCCACCCTGTCGGTCCCGGTGATGATCGACGGCAAGTTCCGCGGCCTCGCCGGCACCGACTTCAATCTGGACTTCGTCCAGAAGCTCGCCACCGACCTGAGCCGCAGCGTCTACGGCGGCAAGGGCGAGGCCGTGATCCTCAGCGACGAGGGCCTGATCGTTGCCCATTCCGGCCGCGGCGACCTGATCGGCCAACCGATGTCGACCTTCAACAAGAACGCCCAGGCCGATATCGCCCACATCAAGAAGGGCGAGGAATCGGTCGACCTCGACGCGCAGACCAAGATGCTGCGCGCCTTCGCTCCGATCTCCATGGGCCGCACCGGCAAGCCGTGGTCGGTGCTGATCCAGGTGCCGCACGACGTTGTGCTGGCCGACGCCCGCGCGCTCACCGACGCGCTGCATGCCCGCGACACCAGCACGATGGTCTGGCAGATCATCGTCGGCCTCGTCGTCGCGCTCGGCGCGATCGCGCTGATGTGGGTCGCGGCGCGCAGCATCTCGACGCCGATCCGCAAGAGCGTGACGTTCGCCGAGGGCATCGCGGCCGGCGATTTCGGCCGGCAGCTCGACGTCGAGCAGGCCGACGAGGTCGGCACGCTCGCCGCGACGCTGCGCCGGATGCGCGACGACCTGCAGCGCATGATCGCGCAGCGCGCCGACGACCAGGCCAAGGCCGAGGCGCAGCGCCGCACCGAGATGCGCAGCCTCGCCGACGGCTTCGAGGCCGCGGTGGGCGAGATCGTCGACACGGTGTCCTCGGCCTCCGGCGAGCTCGAGCGCGCCGCCGGCACGCTCACCCGCACGGCCGAGACGACGCAGCGTCTCTCGACCCGAGTCGCGTCGGCCTCCGAGCTCGCCTCGACCAACGTGCAGTCGGTCGCCTCCGCCACCAACGAGATGGCCTCCTCGGTGCACGAGATCAGCCGTCAGGTGCAGGAGTCGAGCCGCATCGCCAACGATGCCGTCAAGCAGGCCGAGAAGACCGACAACCGCATCACCGAGCTGTCGCAGGCGGCGGCCCGCATCGGCGATGTCGTGAAGCTGATCACGGCCATCGCCGAGCAGACCAATCTGCTGGCGCTCAACGCGACCATCGAAGCGGCGCGCGCCGGCGAGGCGGGCAAAGGCTTCGCCGTGGTCGCCCAGGAGGTGAAGGCGCTCGCCGCGCAGACCGGCAAGGCGACCGGCGACATCTCGGCGCAGATCACCGGCATGCAGGCGGCGACCCAGGACTCGGTCGCGGCCATCAAGGAGATCGGCGGCACCATCGGCCGCATCGCCGAGATCTCCGCCTCGATCGCCGCGGCGATCGAGCAGCAGGGCGCCGCCACCCAGGAGATCGCCCGCAACGTGCAGCAGGCGGCGGTCGGCACCACCGATGTGGCGAGCAACATCGGCGAGGTCGACCGCGGCGCCACCGAGACCGGCTCCGCGTCGTCGCAGGTGCTCTCCTCGGCGCAGTCGCTGTCCGGCGAGAGCAACCGGCTGAAGGCGGAGGTGGGCAAGTTCCTGTCCAACATCCGCGCCGCCTGAGCGGCACTTCGCTCCGGCGCCTCCCGCCGAAGCGATGGATCGACATGCAAAGGCCCGGGCTCACGCCCGGGCCTTTTTCGTCACGGCCTTGTCCGCTGCAGTCGCCCTGCGCTCCGCTCATCCCCGCGCAAGCGGGGATCCAGGGTTTCTCTGCCGTGTCGCCCTGGATCCGCGCCTTCGCGGGGACGAGCGGAGATGGAGACCAATTCATGGAAGCCGGAAGCGCCATATATCCAGTTGATCGATACCGGCCGCGCTACTCGTCGACGAGCCGGTCGGTGCTATGATCCTGGAACTGCTCGGTCTGGAGGAATTTTCCGTCGCGGCCGCGCTCGTCGGAGTGGAGGGACTTGTCACGGTTGGACAGCACCATGTTGTCGGGCAGCACGTCCTTGTCGATATCGGTCGTCGCGCCCGAGCCGTCGCGCTTGCCTTGCGCCCCGACGCCCATGTGCTTCTTGCTGGCATTGGCCATGTCATCATCTCCGACTGTGCTTCTCGATGATCTCACCCGCGGTGCGGGAGGAACGGATCATTTCCGGCCGGGATCGTGGGTGTGGTGACTGTCGGCGACGCCGCCGCCACCGGAGACGTCGCTGCGGCTGCGCTGCAGATCGGCCTTCGGAGGCTTCAGATCCTCGCGTGGCACGTCGGCGTCCTGATGCGACGATCCGGGGCCGCCCTGGCGGATGCTGTTGGGATGCTTTTCCGAGGTGGACATCGCCTCTCCTGCTCGGCGGTCTCGCGGTCGGTGACCGTCGGTCACCGATCCTGCTGATAACCCTGGTGCGTGGTGTTGATCTTGCTGTTGCCCTGGCGGCCCTGCTGGTCGACGTTCTTGTCGGCGAGCTGCCGGGTCTTGCTCGGCGTGCCGGCGGAGACGTCCGGCGCGTTGGCGTCGCCGGTGCCGTGCGGGCTCTGGTTCTCGGCGGGAACGGGCGGCGGCTTGGCGGTCATGCGGTGCCTCCTTGTCGGTCCGCGGCGACGAACGCCGCGGCGCGTTGCAGGGGGCCAACGCCCCGGCCCGACAATGGGTCCAAGATGCTCGACAGCGACCCGCGACGGCGAGTCGCGACGTGAGACGCGCGACGCGCGACGGCGGCAGGATGATGAGGATGCGACGCGCCGATCGGCGCAGCCCGGTTCAGCGCAAGCCCGTCGGCTCGCTCGCGGCGACGTCGAGGATGCGCAGCTGCGCGCGCTCGGCGCCCTGCCAGCGGTCGACGGCGAGGCAGCCGGCGACATGCACGCGCCGCCCGCGGCTCTCCAGCAGCGCGCGACCGAGCGGCTGGCCGGCGGCCCGGAATGCGATCGCCTCGACGAAGGCGCCGTCGCCGCCCTTCAGCCGCACCTTCACATGCGCCTGCCCGACCTCGTCGGCGAATGCGACGGTGTGAGACGGCAGCGCGAGGATCGGCTCCGGATTACCGGAGCCGTAGGGTCCCGCCTGCGCCAGCGTGCGGCACAGATCCGGCGTCACGGCGGCGGCCGAGAGGGCGCCATCGATCTTGAGAGAGTGATCACGTCGCGCCACCTCGACGGCCGCCGCCAGAGTCTCTTCCAGAAACGCCCGGAAGGCGCCGAGCGCCGACTTCCTGAGCGTCACGCCGGCCGCCATGGCGTGCCCGCCGCCCTTCACCAGCAGCCCCGCGTGCAGGGCCTGCTTGACGGCACGGCCGAGATCGACGCCGGGAATCGAGCGGCCCGAGCCGGTGCCGGTCTCGCCCGGCTCCATGGCGATGGCGAAGGCCGGGCGGCCGAACCGCTCCTTCAGCCGCGCCGCGACGAGGCCGACGACGCCGGGATGCCAGCCGGCCGCCGCCGTCACCACGACGGCGCTCTTCTCCTCGAGGCCGAGCGCCGCCATCGCCTCCGCCTCGGCCTCGGCGACCGCGGTCTGCTCGATCACCTGGCGCTCGCGGTTGAGCCGGTCGAGCTCGGCCGCGATGGTCTGCGCCTCGACCGGATCGTCGAGCGTCAACAGCCGGGCACCGAGATCCGCCCGCCCGATCCGTCCGCCCGCGTTGATGCGCGGGCCTAGCAGGAAGCCGAGATGCCAAGCCTCCGGCGGGCCGTTGAGGCGCGCCACGTCCATCAGTGCGGTGAGGCCGACGCGCTCGCGCCGCTTCATGCCGATCAGGCCCTTGGCCACGAAGGCGCGGTTCAGCCCGATCAGCGGGACGACGTCGGCGACGGTGCCGAGCGCGACGATGTCGACGTACTCGAGGAGATCGGGCTGCGGGCGCAGCTCGCTCCAGAAACCGCGGCGGCGCAGCGCGCGGACCAGCGCCACCACGGTCATGAACACGAGCCCGACGGCGCACAGATGCCCGAGCTTGGAGAGGTCGTCCTGGCGATTGGGGTTCACCAGCGCGACGGCGGGCGGCAGCGTCTCGTCCGCCATGTGATGGTCGACCACCACCACGTCGACGCCGAGTCTCTTCGCCTCCTCGAACGGCTCGAAGCTCGACGTGCCGCAGTCGACCGCGACGATCAGCCTGGTCTTTCGCGCCGCGATCTGGCGGATCGCCTCGACGTTCGGGCCGTAGCCTTCGAAGATCCGGTCCGGGATGTAGATGTCGGGATCGAGGCCGCACTGGCGCAGCACCAGCGTCATCAGGGCGCTCGCCGTCGCGCCGTCGACGTCGTAGTCGCCGAACACGGTGACGCGCTCGCCCCGCTCCACCGCGTCGGCGAGGCGTGCGGCCGCCGCTTCCATGTCGGTCAGCACGGCGGGGTCCGGCATCAGTCGGCGGATGGTCGGATCGAGATGCGCCGGCACGTCGTCCGGCTCGACGCCGCGGCCGGCGAGCACGCGGGCCAGGAGCTCCGGGGTGCCGTGCCGCTGCACGATGGCGACCGCCCGCTGGGCGGCGCGCTCGTCCAGCCGGTCGCGCCACACGCGCCCGGTGGCGGATTTTTCCACGCCGAGGAAGGGGGTCATGCGAGGGCGCCCGTGGCCGGTCGGGCGTCGCGCACGCCCTGTCCTCCCCTCGTCCTGAGGAGCGGACCGAAGGTCCGCGTCTCGAAGGACGCGGCCCCTGCTGGACCGCCGCGGGGCCACATGGTTCGAGACGCGCCCTTCGGGCGCTCCTCACCATGAGGGGCAGCGCTAACGAACGCGGCGGACGCCAGCCTCACCCCATCTGGAACTTCTGGAAGTGGCGGTGCTCGGCGCGGATCCAGCGCACCGTGCCGGTGGTGGAGCGCATCACCACGGTCTCGGTCTCGATGATGCCGGGGCGGAAGCGCACGCCGCGCAGGAGCGAGCCGGAGACGATGCCGGTGGCGGCGAACACGCAGTCGCCGGTGACCAGATCCTCGAGCTGATACTTCTTCTTCGGGTCCTTGATGCCCATCCGGCGCGAGCGCTCGCGCTTCTCCTCGTTGTCGAGGATCAGCCGGCCCTGGAACTGGCCGCCGATGCAGGACAGCGCTGCGGCGGCCAGCACGCCTTCCGGCGCGCCGCCGATGCCGAGATAGATGTCGACCCCGGTGGTCTCCGGATCCGCGGTGTGGATCACGCCGGCGACGTCGCCGTCGGAGATGAGCTGCACCGAGGCGCCGGTGCGCCGCACCGCCGCGATGAGATCGGCATGGCGCGGCCGGTCGAGGATCAGGGCCGTGATCTCCTCCGGCTTGACCCCCTTGGCCATGGCGAGCGCCCGGATGTTCTGCTCGGGCGGCGCGTCGAGATCGACCACGCCCTTGGAGTAGCCCGGGCCGATGGCGATCTTGTCCATGTAGACGTCGGGCGCGTTGAGGAGCGAGCCGCCCTCCGCCATCGCCATGGTGGCGATCGCGCCCGGCATCGCCTTGGCGCACAGCGTGGTGCCCTCCAGCGGGTCGACGGCGATGTCGACCTTGGGGCCCTTGCCGTTGCCGACATGCTCGCCGATGAACAGCATCGGCGCCTCGTCGCGCTCGCCCTCGCCGATCACCACAGTGCCGGAGATGGGCAGCCGGTTCAGCTCGCGCCGCATGGCGTCGACGGCGGCCTGGTCGGCGGCCTTCTCGTTGCCGCGGCCGCGCCACTGGGCGGCGGCGACGGCGGCCCGCTCGGTCACTCGGACGATCTCGATCGAGAGCACGCGGTCGAGAGTTTCGCGCTGGCGGGTGGCGGCGATCAGGTTCCGATCGCCTTTGACGACCTCGCTCATGCTCACGTCGAATCCTTTCAAAGCGACCGGAGCGCAGGGTCTCTCCGGTCAGTTCTTCTCGATGCGGATGACCTGAGGGTTACCCGCGATCACACCCCTGTTCTTGATCTCGCTCAACGCTTTGCGCACGGCGTCCTCGGTCGTGGCGTAGGTCACCAGGATGACCGGCGCGGGGGTCTGGGCGCTGTCCGGGCTGGAGCCGCCATGCGGCTCGCCGTTGCGGCGGCGCTGGACGATCGATTCGAGCGAAATGTGCTCGTCGGCGAGATGCTTGGCGATGGTGGCGAAGGTGCCGGGCCGGTCGACGGCGGCGAGCCGGATGTAGTAGCCGCCCTCGTGGCGCTGCATGGGCGCGCGGCGGCTGCCGATCAGCGCCTCGGTCGGGCGACCGAAGGGCGCGGCGCGCAGCCCGCGGGCGATGTCGGCGAGATCGGCGACCACGGCCGAGGCGGTCGCCGCCCCACCGGCGCCCGGTCCCACCAGGGTGATGGGCGGGAAGCCGGCCGGATCGACCGTCACGGCATTGGTGACGCCCATCACCTGGGCGAGCGGCGAATCGAGCCGCACCATGGTCGGGTGGACGCGCTGCTCGATGCCCTGCTCGGTGCGCACCGCGACGCCGAGCAGCTTGATTCGGTAGCCGAGCTCGGCCGCCGCCTCGAGATCCTCGGGCATGATCGACGAGATGCCCTCGACGAAGACCGCGTCGGGGTCGACCTGCACGCCGAAGGCGAGGCTCGCCAGGATGGCGATCTTCTGGGCCGTGTCGAAGCCCTCGACGTCGAAGGTCGGGTCGGCCTCGGCGTAGCCCAGCCGCTGCGCCTCGCGCAGACAGTCGGCGAAGGAGAGCTTCTCGCCCTCCATGCGCGACAGAATGTAGTTGCAGGTGCCGTTGAGGATGCCGTAGACGCGCTCGAACGAGTTGCCGGCGAAGCCTTCCCGCAGCGTCTTGACCACCGGAATGGCACCGCCGACCGCCGCCTCGAAATTGAGCGCCACGCCGTGCTTCTCGGCCAGCGTGGCGAGCGCCACGCCGTGGCGGGCGATCAGCGCCTTGTTGGCGGTGACGACCGGCTTGCCGGCCGACAGCGCCGCCTCGATGGCGGACTTCGCCGGATCACCGGCACCGCCCATCAGCTCGACGAAGGCGTCGATCTCCGGGTCGGCGGCGAGCGTCGCCGGGCTCGGGACGAAGCGCAGGCCCGGGATGCCGAGCGCGTGCATCTCGGCCTCGGCCTTGGCCGAGACCGCGACGAGCTTCACCGGGCGACCGCACCGCGTCGCCAGCACGTTGGACTCCGGCGCGTTCGACTCCTGCTTCTGCAGCAGGCGAGCGACCGAGCCACCGACGGTGCCGAGGCCCGCGAGACCGACTTTGAGCGGCGCAACCATTTCGAGAACGACCTGTCGAGCGGGAGAGTCGCGAGTCAGCGCGACTGAGCGAGGGGAACGACGTTGTGCAGCTTTTCGGGGCCGGTTTCAAGAAACCGCCGCAAGTTGCGCGCCGCCTGACGGATCCGCTGTTCGTTCTCCACTAACGCAATGCGAACGAAACCGTCGCCGTGCTCGCCGAAGCCGACGCCCGGCGCCACCGCCACCTCGGCCTTCTCGACCAACATGGTGGCGAACTCGATCGAGCCGAGCGTGTCGAACGGCTTCGGGATCGGGCACCAGGCGAACATCGAGGCGCGCGGCGGCGGCACGTCCCAGCCGGCCCGGCCGAAGCTCTCGACCAGCACGTCGCGGCGACGCTTGTAGGTCTCGCGCATCTCGCGGATGCAGTCCTCCGGGCCGTTCAGGGCCGCCGTGGCGGCGACCTGCACGGGCGTGAAGGCGCCGTAGTCGAGATAGGACTTCACCCGCGCCAGCGCCGCGATCAGCCGCTCGTTGCCGACCGCGAAGCCCATGCGCCAGCCGGGCATCGAGAAGGTCTTCGACATCGAGGTGAACTCGACCGCGACGTCGAAGGCGCCCGGCACCTGCAGCATCGAGGGCGGCGGGTTGTCGTCGAAATAGACCTCGGCATAGGCGAGGTCGGACAGCACGATGAGGTCGTGCTTCTTCGCGAAGGCGACGACGTCCTTGTAGAAGTCGAGATCGGCGACCTCGGCGGTCGGGTTCGACGGGTAGCAGACGACCAGCGCGGTCGGCTTCGGGATCGAGTGGGCGCAGGCGCGCTCGAGCGCGTGGAACAGCTCCGGCCCCGGGTTGCACGGCACCGAGCGGATGACACCGCCCGCCATCAGGAAGCCGAAGGCGTGGATCGGGTAGCTCGGATTCGGCACCAGCACGACGTCGCCCGGCGCCGTGATGGCCTGCGCCATGTTGGCGAAGCCCTCCTTCGAGCCGAGGGTGGCCACCACCTGGGTGTCGGGGTTGAGCTTCACGCCGAAGCGGCGGCCGTAATACGCCGCCTGGGCGCGGCGCAGGCCGGCGATTCCCTTGGAGGCGGAGTAGCGGTCGGTGCGGAACTTGCCCGCCGTCTCCTTCAGCTTCTCGACCACATGGGCCGGCGCCGGGAGGTCGGGATTGCCCATGCCGAGATCGATGATGTCGGCGCCATTGTTGCGGGCGGCGGCCTTGGCGCGGTTCACCTGCTCGAAAACGTAGGGCGGGAGACGGCGAATCCGATGAAATTCTTCCATGATGTCGAAAGCTCCGCTGCGAGATCGGTGCCTGACCGGCGCGTGCGGGGCTTTTAACACGACGATCGCCGGATCAGTAAAGGTGGGGAGCCGAACCGGAGAGGAAATCCGGTGCGGGGCCGGGTCAGCGCTCCTGCGTCTGGGCGGCTGTCCCGGCGCGCTTGGCGGCGGCGGCGCGGGCGGCGTCGAGGTCGGCCTGCACCTTCTTGCGCTCCGTCTCGGTGAGGGTGCGCTCGGCGCGGGCCTCGGGCATGTCGTTCACGGCCGGATAGCTCGGCGGCACGGCGGGACGCGCCGGGGCGTCGCTCGGCAGCCCGCCCATCTGCTGCGGCATTTCCGACAGAATGGAGGAGCAGCCCGCGACGGCCACGGCCACGGCGGCGAGGGCCGCCAGGGTGGGCAGCCGTCTCGGGAACCGATCCGCCCAAAGGTCACGTGGGCGCCGCGATACGCTTCTGGACATGGCGCGAAGTGACCAACATCTAAACTGTCGGATGAAACGCTGGGCTGATGGCTGCGGTACCGGCATAATATGTCCAAACCAAGGAGCCCTACCCGATGGATACCGCCCAGGAGAGGCCGATGACGCCGGACACGGACGAGCCGGAGGTCGCCCCGCTGCATGTCGAGGGACACGGGGCCGAGCCGGTCGCCCAGGCGGACACCGAGCCGGCGGCCACCGAGACGACGGGCAGTGGTGGCGAGGCGCTCGTCGAAGGCGCCTTGATCGCCGCCGAGGACGGCCTGCCGCCGCTGAGCTACGAGACACCGCCGCTGCCGGAGGCCGGTCCCGGGCCGACACCGCCCCACCGCGGCAACGGCCATGACACGTCGCCCGACGCGCTGACCGCCGTCCCGACCGCCGACGCCACCCCGCCGGAGGGGTTCGAGA
>NZ_NHSK01000317.1 GCF_016653355.1 Rhodoplanes elegans
TCCGCGCACGGCGCCCGCCCTCCCTCTCCCCGCACGCGGGGAAAGGGAGGGCGGGCGCCGTGCGCGGAGCGCCCTACCCGCGCTTCGTCACCGCCACGTCCGTGAGCTGCGGGAAGGCGTTGCCGGCGCCGGCGAGGATCTGGTGGGCGGCCTTCGAATCCTCGTTCATTCGATCGATCAGGTCCTCGACCGCGCGGAACTTCAGCTCCGGCCGCAGGAACGCGTAGAAGGCGACGTCGATCGTCTTGCCGTAGAGATCGCCCTTGAAGTCGAACAGGAACGCCTCGAGCAGGGTGACGCCGGTGTCGAACATCGGCCGCCGGCCGAAATTGGCGACGCCGTCGTAGCGCTTGCCGTCGACCCCGACCCGCACCGCGTAGACGCCGTGGCGCAGCTTGCAGTTGGGGTCGAGCTTCAGGTTGGCGGTCGGATAGCCGAGGTCGCGGCCGCGGCTGTCGCCGTGCACCACCTCGCCGGACTGGAACCAGGGATAGCCGAGCAGCCGCCAGGCGTGCTCCACCTCGCCGCGCGTCAGCGCGGACCGCACCGCCCCGGACGACACCCGCTCGCCGGCGTCGAGCAGCGGCGGGGCGATGTCGACCGTGAAGCCGAGCCGCTCGCCCTCCTTGCGGAGGAACTCGGTGGTGCCGGCCCGGCCCTTGCCGAACTGGAAGTCGAAGCCGGTGGCAACGCCCGCCACCTTGTGGCGGTCGAGCAGCACCTTCTGGACGAACTCGGCCGGGGTCAGCGCGGCGAGCGCCCTGTCGAAGCCCATCACGATCGCCCCGTCGAGGCCCGTCGCGGCGAGGAGCCGCACCTTCTCGTCGACGCTGGAGAGGCGGAAGTCCGGCGTCTCCGGGTCGAACAGGACGCGCGGATGCGGCTCGAACGTCATGGCGGCGGCGGGCTTGCCGAGCGCGCGGGCGCGCGCCTGCGCGGCCTGGATGACGGCGCGGTGGCCGCGATGGACGCCGTCGAAATTGCCGAGCGCGACGACGGCGCCTTCGAGCCCCTGCGGGGCGGGCCCGTCGAGGCGGTCGCGGATCAGCCGGAACGAGGGCGCGGGAAACGAGATGTCGGTCATGGATGCGGCACGGTCACGGGTTGCGGACGAGCGGAGACGAACGAGCGGGGTGCGGCCGGCGCGAGACGGCGGCGCGGCGGCGGAGAGCGACGACGAGGCCGGAAACGAGGCTGCGGGCCGATTTGGAGGACGCCGGTGTCATGTTCCGAATCTGCGGTTAACGAATCTCGACGACCGCGTCTAAACCACGAGCAAACTTAGGTCTTTTCGTTTGCCACAAATCTGCCGGGGGGCTCGCTCCGCGATCTCCGAGAGCCTCGATTAACCGGATATTCAAAGGGCCCGGCTAACGTCCGAGCAGTGGGGAGAAACCTGGGTGTATCTCGGGCAGTGGGACCTGTCCACATGCCGCACAAGCGACAGGACACTGCGTACTCCCGGTTTGTTGCGTAACGGAGTGAGGACATGGCGATCGACCTTTCGATGCCCGTGCTCGTCGTGGATGACTACAACACGATGATCCGGATCATCCGCAATCTGCTCAAGCAGATCGGTTTCGAGGATATCGACGACGCGGCGGACGGGTCCGCGGCGCTCGGCAAGATGCGCGAGAAGCGTTACGGCCTCGTCATCTCCGACTGGAACATGGAGCCGATGACCGGCTACGAACTCCTCAAGGAGGTTCGCGCCGATCCGAGCCTGTCGAAGACCCCGTTCATCATGGTGACGGCCGAGTCGAAGACCGAGAACGTCATCGCGGCCAAGAAGGCGGGCGTGAACAACTACATCGTCAAGCCCTTCAACGCCCAGACCCTGCAGAGCAAGATCCAGGCGGTGTTCGCCGACTAGCCGTCCGGGCCGCCGTCGCGGCGGCCCCGGGCCAACCGGCCCGGCGCCCCGCCCCCGGCACGCCGCAGCACATCCCAAGGAGAGCTCGCGATGGCGAGGGTCAAGACGCAGCAGCTCGAGAGCCTGATCGAGTGCCTGCACCAGAAGAAGGGCGAGGACGTCTCGCTCGCCGACGTCCTCTCGCTGGCCGAGATCACGGCGAAGTCGCTGCACGTGTTCTTCGAGGCGATGGACACGGCGATCTACCGCGAGATGCACGAGATCGCCGGCTACATCGAGCGGATGCGCGGCGAGATCGGCGCCCTGCGGGTCGACGAGATCAAGCAGGATCGAATCCCGGCCGCCGGCCACGAGCTGAGCGCGATCGTCAAGGCGACCGAAGGCGCGACCAACACGATCATGGAATGCGCCGAGACCCTGATGGCCGCCGACACCAGCGATCCGGCCAAGTTCCAGGCGCTCGTGCAGGACAAGATGCTGGTCATCTTCGAGGCCTGCTCGTTCCAGGACATCACCGGCCAACGCATCGCCAAGGTGATCGAGACGCTGCAGAACATCGAAAGCCGGGTCAGCCGCTTCGCTAGCGTCGTCGGGCCGACCGGAGGCGCCGTGCCCGTCTATGCGAGCGACGAGGAGCGCGCCCGCGCCGAGCGCAAGGAGCGCCTGCTCCTCAACGGGCCGCAGCTCGACGGCTACGCCATCGACCAGAAGGCGGTCGACGACATGTTCAAGTGACCGGTGGCCGCCCCGAGCGGCCTGCCGACACGCACCGACGAACGACCGAAGGCCGGGCATGCCCGGCCTTTCGCGTTTCGGGCGCCGCTGATGACGCCAGTCGGGTCACCACGCCAGACGGCGCGTCACCGCGGCGGGCAGCACGCCGGCCTCGGTGAAGATCGCGGCGAGCGCGCCGTGGTCGACGGTCTCGCGACCGCCGAGCTCCTCGGCGTGGATGCCGGCGGTGACGAACAGGCAGTCGACGCCGAACGCCACCGCGCCCTTGAGATCGGTGCGCACCGAGTCGCCGACCGCCAGGATGCGCCCGTGCGGCACGGCGGCGCCGCGCAGCCGCTCGGCGCAGGCGAGCGCCCGCTCGTAGATCGGCCGGTAGGGCTTGCCCGTGAACATCACGGCGCCACCCAGGCTCTCGTACAGATCCGCGACGGCGCCGGCGCAATAGACCAGCCGGTCGCCGCGCTCCACCACCCGGTCCGGATTGGCGCAGACCATGAACAGGTCGCGCGCCTTCATGGCCGTGGCGAGCGCGCGGTAATCCTCCGGCGTCTCGGTCTCGTCGTCGAACAGGCCGGAGCAGACGGCGTACTGCGCCTCCTCGACCGTGGTGAAGCGCAGCTCCAGTCCGTCGAACATGGAGAAGTCGCGCTCCGGGCCGATATGCAGCACGGGCTGGTCGCGGCGCGCCTCGATCTCGGCGCGGGCGACGTCGCCCGAGGTGACGACGGCGTCATAGGTGTCGCGCGGCACCTTCAGGCCGTCGAGGAAGTCGACCACCACGTCGCCGTCGCGCGGCGCGTTGGTGAGGAGCACGACGTGGCCGCCGCCGGCCCGGAACCGCTGCAGCGCGTCGATGGTCTCGGGAAACGGCGCGATGCCGTTGTGCACGACACCCCACACGTCACAGAACAGGACGTCGTAGCGGTGCGCCAGCGGCGCGAAATGGTCGGTCAGCGTCGGAAACGGGATGCTCATCGTCGTCCGGTCGGTCGGAGGGAGCCGAGGTCCTATCCGATCGCCGTCGCCGCGTCACCCCCGCGGGCGACGACGCCCGCCATGGGCCGATCAGCCGCCCGTCGTCGACTTGCGGGCCATCATGCCGCGGGCGATCTGGGCCAGCACGGTGCCGGGATGGCCGCGCGCAGCCGAGCCGGCACGACGCTCGCCCGGGATGGTCGGCGGCAGCACGGCCGGCGCCGCCGCCACGGGCGGCGGGCTGCCCGACGCGACCAGGGTCGGGACCGACGGGATCACCGGCAGCTCGGCCGGCTTGTCGACCGCGGCCGCGCCTGCGGCCGGTGCGGCGGGCGTGAGCGTGGCGATGGGGAGGGCCCCGCCCATCGACAAAGCGCCCGGCGACAGGGACACGG
>NZ_NHSK01000318.1 GCF_016653355.1 Rhodoplanes elegans
CCAAGCGCCGTCACCGGCTCCCGCCGCGCGGGCGCGGGCCGCCGGCCTCGCCGCCTCCGGCTACGTGGTGGCGCGCCGCAAGGCGACGGTGGCGGCCGAGATCACCGGCAAGGTCACCGAGACACTGGTCGAGGAGGGCATGGTGGTCGAGGCGGGCCAGCCGGTCGCCAAGATCGACAGCACGCTCGCGGCGACCGACTTCGCGCTCGCCACCGCCAGGGTCGAGGCGGCGGACGCCGCCGTGACGGCGATCTCGGCGGATCTGCGCGACGCCGAGCGCATCCTGGAGCGCACCCGCAGCCTGTCGCAGAAGAACTTCGCCACCGAGGCCGACCTCACCCGCACCGAGGCGCGCGTCAACGTGTGGCGCGCCCAGCTCGCCCAGGCGAAGGCCCAGCTCGCGGCGGCCAAGCTGGATTCGCGGCGCGCCGGCGAGGTCCTGGAGAAGCACACCATCAAGGCGCCGTTCGGCGGCGTCGTCGTCGACCGCAGCGCCCAGCCGGGCGAGATGATCTCGCCGATGTCGGCCGGCGGCAGCTTCACCCGCACCGGCATCTGCACCATCGTCGACATGGATTCACTCGAGGTCGAGGTCGACGTCAACGAGGCCTTCATCGGCCGCGTCCACAAGGGCGGCCCCGTCAACGCCGTGCTCGACGCCTATCCGGACTGGACCATCCCGGCCTATGTGATCGCCATCGTGCCGACCGCCAACCGCGAGAAGGCCACCGTCAAGGTGCGGGTCGGCTTCCGCGAGAAGGACCCCCGCATCCTGCCCGACATGGCCGTCAAGGTGACGTTCCTGGACGACACGGCGGCGAGCGGCGCGACCGGCGGCACGGCCGCGCCGGAGCGCGCCGCCGCGGCGCGGTGACCCCCAATCCATTCCCCAGCGGAGCGACTGCGTCGATGTCCGACATGCCTCTCGTTCGTCTCGCCGGCGTCAGCAAGGGATTCGTCAAGGGCCGGGACGCGATCACGATCTTCGACCGGCTCGACCTGACGATCCCGGAGGGCGACTTCGTCGCCGTGATGGGCCCGTCGGGCTCCGGCAAGTCGACGCTGCTCAACCTGGTCGGCGGCATCGACCGGCCGGACGCGGGCGAGGTGGTCGTCGCCGGCTCGCGCATCGACACGCTCTCGGAAGGCCAGCTCTCGCGCTGGCGCGCCGCGACGATCGGCTTCGTGTTCCAGTTCTACAACCTGATGCCGATGCTCTCGGCCGCCCAGAACGTCGAGCTGCCGCTCCTGCTCACCAAGCTGAGCAAGGCGGAGCGCAGGACGCATGTCGAGACGGCGCTCGCCGTCGTCAATCTGGCCGACCGGGCGAAGCACTATCCGCGCGAGATGTCGGGCGGCCAGCAGCAGCGCGTCGCCATCGCCCGCGCCATCGTGTCGGATCCGAAGCTCCTGCTCTGCGACGAGCCGACCGGCGACCTCGACCGCGCCTCGGCCGACGAGATCCTGAACATGCTGACGATCCTCAACCGCGATCTCGGCAAGACCATCGTGATGGTGACGCACGATCCCGCCGCGGCGCGCTTCGCCAAACGCACCCTCCACCTCGACAAGGGGCATTTCGAGGAGAAGGAGCTGGCGGCGTGAACGATTTCCTGCTGATCCGCAAGAACCTGTTCCGCAAGAAGTTGCGGGCGATCCTGATGATCGTCTCGATCCTGATCGCCTTCGCGATCTTCGGCGTGCTGGCGGCGTTCGAGCGGGCCTTCAACGCCGGCGAGGACGTCTCCGAGGCCGACCGGCTGGTGGTGGTCAACAAGATCAACTTCACCCAGCCGCTGCCGATCGCCTACTTCAACCGCATCGCCGCCGTCGAGGGCGTCAAGGACGTCACCTTCGCCAACTGGTTCGGCGGCTACTTCCAGGATCCGAAGAACTTCGTGATCGTGATGGCGGTCGAGCCCGAGAGCTATCTGCGGATCAGCGCGAGCGACTTCGCCTTCGGGCCCGAGATGACGCAGGCCTTCGTGCGCAACCGCACCGGCGCGCTGGTCGGCCGCGCGCTCGCCGACAAGTGGGGTTGGAAGGTCGGCGACCGCATCCCGATCTCGTCCAGCATCTTCTCGCAGAAGAACGGCACGCACACCTGGGACGTCTCCATCGTCGGCATCTTCGACAAGGCCAAGCCGCAGGGCGACTCCAACCTGATGTTCATCCAGTACCCGTATTTCGACGAGACCCGCTCGTTCGGCAAGGACACGATCGGCTGGCTGATCCTCAAGACGGAGTCGTCGGCCGTCAACGACCGGGTGATCAAGACCATCGACGCGATGTT
Organism: Rhodoplanes elegans; assembly: GCF_016653355.1. Classification (GTDB taxonomy): domain Bacteria; phylum Pseudomonadota; class Alphaproteobacteria; order Rhizobiales; family Xanthobacteraceae; genus Rhodoplanes; species Rhodoplanes elegans. The sequence goes on from NZ_NHSK01000318.1 coordinate 2,294, forward strand.
CGCCAACTCGTCCTGGGAGACCGCGACCGACACCGAGAAGGCTTTCAACAAGGCCTTCGTGGCGCAGCTCGGCAACGTCGCCTTGATCGTCACGCTGGTGGTCGGCGCCGCCTTCGTCACGATCCTGATGATCGTCGGCAACACCATGGTGATGGCGGTGCGCGAGCGCACCCGCGAGATCGCCGTGCTCAAGACGCTCGGCTTCTCGGGCGCCCGCGTGCTGCGCCTGGTGCTCGGCGAGACGCTGCTGCTGGCCTTCATCGGCGGTACGCTGGGGCTGGGGCTGGCGACGCTGTTCACCTTCGCCATGCGCAACACGCTCGCCATGTTCGTGCCCGGCCTGCAGATGAGCCCCGGCATCGTGCTGACCGCGGTCGGATTCATGATCCTGCTCGGGCTCGCCACCGGCCTGGTGCCGGCCCTCAACGCCTTCAAGCTGAAGATCGTCGAAGCGATGGGGCGCGGCTGACATGCTGAAGCAGATCGCCGCCGTCACGGCCATCAACCTGAGAAGCATCCCGCAGCGCTTCTGGCTGTCGCTGTCGACCGTGGTCGCGGTCGCCCTGGTCGTGATGGTGCTCCTGTCGTTCCTCGCCATGTCGGCCGGCTTCCGCCGCACGCTCGCGAGCTCCGGCGCCGACGACATCGCCATCGTGCTGCGCGCCGGCGCCCGGGCCGAGCTCAACAGCGTGATCGGCCGCGACCAGGTGCGGCTGCTCGAGGACGCGCCCGGCATCGCCCGCGATCCGCAGGGCAAGCCGCTCACCTCGGCCGAGCTGTATCTCGTCGTCGACGGCATCAAGCGCACCACCGGCACCAAGGCGAACCTGCCGCTGCGCGGCATCGGCGAGAGCGGCGCGGCGATCCGCAAGGGCATCCGGCTGGTCGAAGGCCGCATGTTCGAGCCCGGCCGCAACGAGGTGGTGGTGGGCAAGAGCCTGCTGCGCGAGTTCTCCGGCTTCGAGCTCGGCCGCAGCGTGAAGTTCGGCACCAGCCAGTGGACCGTGGTCGGCGTGTTCGAGGCCGAGGGCAGCGTCTTCGAATCGGAGATCTGGGCCGATCTGCCGGTCGTGCAGAGCCTGTTCAACCGCCCCAACACGTTCCAGATTCTTCGCGCCCGACTCACCGACCCTGGGGCGCTCGCGGCGCTGAAGGCCTACAACGACGGCGATCCGCGCCTGAAGCTCGACGTGAAGTCCGAGAAGGACTATTTCTCGGAGCAATCCTCGCAGACCTCCGATCTGATCCAGAAGCTCGGCTGGCCGCTCGCCATCGCGATGGCGTTCGGGGCGCTCGCCGGTGCGCTCAACACCATGTACTCGTCGGTCGCCTCGCGCTCGGTCGAGATCGCGACGCTGCGCGCCATCGGGTTCGGCGGCTTTCCGGCCTTCGTCGGCACGCTGGTGGAATCGCTGCTGCTCGCCGGCGTCGGCGGCGTCATCGGCGCGGTCGCGACCTTTCTGATCTTCGACGGCTTCTCGGCCGCGACGCTCGGCGCGAGCTTCACCCAGATCGTGTTCAGCTTCGAGCTGACGCCCGCGCTGATCGGGCAGGGCGTCGCGCTCGCCCTCATCGTCGGCCTGATCGGCGGCCTGCTGCCGGCGATCCGCGCGGCCAGGATGCCGATCGTGCAGGGATTGCAGGGGTAGGGCGACGAAGTGGCGCGAAGGCGCCGCCACTTGCTCCGCTCATTCCCGCGAAGGCGGGAATCCAGGGGCCGCTGGCCGTGTCGCCCCTGGGTCCCCCCCTTCGCGGGGACGAGCGGATCAAACAACCGCCGCGCCGTGGATGGCCGGGACGAGCCCGGCCATGACGACGGAAATGTCCGTCGCGCCTCACCCCACCAGCACGTTCCGGAACTGCCAGGGATCGGACTCGTCGATGTCCTCCGGGAACAGGCCGGGGCGGCCGGTCAGCGGCGTCCAGTCCGTGTAGGTGCCGATCACCGGGCCGAGATAGGGCCGCTGCACCTCGAGGCAGCGGCGGAAGTCCATGTCGTCGGCCTCGACGATGCCGGCCTCCGGGTTCTCCAGCGCCCACACCATGCCGGCCAGTACGGCGGACGTCACTTGCAGGCCGGTGGCGTTCTGATAGGGCGCCAGCTCCCGGGTCTCGTCGATCGAGAGCTGCGAGCCGTACCAGTAGGCGTTCTTGGCGTGGCCGTAGATCAGCACGCCGAGCTCGTCGATCCCGTCGACGATCTCGTTCTCGTCCAGGATGTGGATCTTGTCCTGGCGCTTGCCGGCCGCGCCGAAGAATTCGTGCAGCGAGAGCACGGCGTCGTTCGCCGGGTGATAGGCGTAGTGGCAGGTCGGCCGGTAGACGACGGTGCCGCCGTCCCGCACCGTCAGATAGTCGGCGATCGAGATCGCCTCGTTGTGCGTCACCAGGAAGCCGTACTGCGCCTGCGCGGTCGGCGTCCACGAGCGCACCCGGGTGTTGGCGCCGGGCTGCAGCAGATAGATCGCGGCGCCGCAGCCGACCTCGTGGGTGCGGCCGTTCGCCGGTATCCACGTCTCGTGAGTCCCGAAGCCCAGCTCGGCCGGCTGCATGCCCTCGGACAGGAAGCCCTCGACCGACCAGGTGTTGACGAACACGTTCTGCGGCTTCGGGTGCTTGGCGCGCTGCGTGTCGCGCTCGGCGATGTGGATGCCCTTCACCCCGAGCTTCTGGGCGAGCCTGCCCCACGCCTCGCGCGTGCTCGGGACGACCGTCTCGACGCCGGTGTCGCGGGCGATGTCGAGCAGCGCCTGCTTGACGAACCACGACACCATGCCGGGATTGGCGCCGCAGCACGACACCGCCGTGATGCCGCCGGGCTTGCGGCGGCGCGCCTCCAGCACGGCCTCGCGCAGCATGTAGTTCGAGCGGTCGGCCGTGCTGGCCGACTTGTCGAAATAGAAGCCGGGCCACGGCTCGGCGACCGTGTCGATGTAGAAGCAGTCGAGCTCCCGGCAGAGCTCCATGATGGCGACCGACGAGGTGTCGACCGAGACGTTGACGCAGAAGCCGCGGCCCTCGCCCTTGGTCAGCAGCGGGGGCAGCAGCTCGCGGTAATTGTTCTTGGTGATCCCCTCGTGGACGAAGCGGATGCCGCGCTCGTCGAGCAGGCGGCGGTCGGCGTCGCTCGGGTCGATCACCACGAAGCGCGACTTGTCGAACTGGAAGTGCCGCTCGATCAGCGGCAGGACTCCGCGCCCGATCGAGCCGAACCCGATCATGACGATCGGTCCGTCGATTCGGGCATGCACGGGCCAATCTTTCATTGCGGGTGCTCCGAAGCAGACGTGGATGGAAGACGGGACGGCGGCGCGGGCGTCACCCGCCCGACCGGGGGGAGGTGAGGCGCGCGCCGCAAAATGACGCGCCCTCGTGAACGACAAACGACGGCAAAGATCAAGCCGCGCGGGGCAGGGCTGCACCGCCCTCGACCGGGCTGGTCACGCCGAGGCGGCGAACCGCCCTCCTCGCGGCCCCGGACAGGGGCCGCTGCGTCACCGGTCCGGCGGCGCCGTCGAGCGCGCCGGGAGAGAGCTCGCGGGCGAGCAGCCGCGGCTCGCGGCCGTTCGGCATGGTCAGGCCGCCGGTCGCCGCCGCCGAGAAGCCGAAGCGCGCGTAATAGGGCGCGTCGCCGACCAGCAGCACGGCGGCGTGGCCGCGCTGCGCCGCGACGGCGAGCGCATGCCGCATCAGCGCGGCGCCGGTGCCCTCGCCCTGGCGGGCCGGATCGACGGCGAGCGGGCCGAGCAGCAGGGCGTCGCGTCCGCCGGCCGCCACCGGCCACAGCCGCACCGTGCCGACGAGGTCTTCACGCCCGTCGTGCTCGATCGTCACGGCGACGAGCGCCAGCCCAGCGGCCGGTGCGTTGCCGGCGCGCAGGCGCTCGGAGCCCTTGGTGAAGCGGCACGGGCCCATCGCCCGGTCGAGCAGCGCTTCGCGAGCCGGCGCATCGGCCGGCCGCTCGGGACGAATCGTGATCATGGCAGTATCCCCCGCCACTGAAAGCGCGCCCGGCCAAGGTCCCGGGCAGGGATCGGCAAAACGCAGACCGTCATGGCCGGGCTTGTCCCGGCCATCCACGTTTTCGGGTGAGACGGACGTTGCGCGTGGATGCCCGGGACGAGCCCGGGCATGACGACTCGGAGGGTGGGGCCCTCAGATGTGGTACGTCTTCAGCGGCGCGAAGCCGTTGAACGCCACCGCCGAGTAGGTCGACGTGTACGCCCCGGTCCCTTCGATCAGCAGCTTGTCGCCGATCTCCAGGCTCACCGGCAGCGGGTACGGGTTCTTCTCGTACATCACGTCGGCCGAATCGCAGGTCGGGCCGGCGAGCACGCAGTCCGACACGCGGTCGCCGTCGCGCGGCGTGCGGATCGGGTAGCGGATCGCCTCGTCCATGGTCTCGGCGAGACCGCCGAACTTGCCGATGTCCAGATAGACCCAGCGCAGCTCGTCCTTCTCGCTCTTGGTCGAGACCAGCACGACCTCGGCCTCGATCACGCCGGCATTGCCGACCATGCCGCGGCCCGGCTCGATGATGGTCTCCGGGATCGCGTTGCCGAAGTGCTTGCACAGCGCCCGGAAGATCGCCCGGCCGTAGCTCTCCACCACGGGCACCTTCTTCAGGTACTTGGTGGGGAAGCCGCCGCCCATGTTGACCATCGAGAGCGTGATGCCGCGCTCGGCGCAGCCCCGGAAGATCGCCCCGGCCGACTTCAGCGCGCGGTCCCACGAGCGGACGTTGCGCTGCTGCGAGCCGACATGGAACGACACGCCGTAGGCCTCGAGCCCGAGCCGGTGGGCGTGCTCGAGCACGTCAACGGCCATCTCCGGATCGCAGCCGAACTTCCGCGACAGCGGCCACTCGGCGCCGGCGCAGTCGTACAGGAACCGGCAGTAGACGCGCGAGCCGGGCGCGACGCGGGCGATCTTCTCGACCTCGGCCTTGCAATCGACCGCGAACATGCGGACGCCGAGCGCGTAGGCGCGCGCGATGTCACGCTCCTTCTTGATCGTGTTGCCGAACGACACCCGGTCCGGCGAGGCGCCGGCGGCGAGCGCCATCTCGATCTCGGCGACCGAAGCCGTGTCGAAGCACGAGCCGAGCGAGGCCAGGAGCGACAGCACCTCCGGGGCCGGGTTCGCCTTCACGGCGTAGAACACCCGCGTGTCCGGCAGGGCGTGGGCGAAGGCGAGATAGTTCTCGCGCACGACGTCGAGATCGACGACGAGGCACGGACCGTCCTCGCGGCGACGGCGCAGAAACTCGCGGATGCGCTCGGTCATGGCGCTCTCCCCAACAGGCTACGCGACGGCCGGCGAAGGCCATCGATATGGTGGGTGCGGGCGGAGATGCCTTCCCGACCACGCGCGATGGGGACGCGTGAATCGAGAACGGCTCTTCGACCGTCCGTGCTGCCTTGGATTGGAAAGGGGAGGCCCCGATCCGCACGCCCGGCAATGATGAACAAGCCTCTTCGGCGCCCTGATCGGCTGTGGAAGGCCGACAGGACCAAAAAAGCCCGCTCCGTCGTTGCTTTAAGCCGCGTCCCCCGCTGAGGACGGGGTGCGCCGGTTTCGCCTCCGGCTGTCGATCAAGTGTTCGGAGCTTCAACAACCGGCGATCTTGCGATCGTACCGATCTCGCTCCGGGCGGCTGTCCGGCCTCTTGTCCGGATGCCCACCGATCGACACACGGCCACAGGCACGTGCGAAATTGGGCAAGGGTCACTTAAGTGATTTGACCCGGGGGTGCAAGACGTATCCGCACCCGGAAGGGCGGCTCGGCCGACAATTTTTTCAGGAAAGTTCGCCGAGATTTAACGAAGCGTGTCCGGGCTGCAACAGGCCCGATTCGACAGTCGTCTCGATGGGGCGGGCGGCCTGCTTCGCGGCCTTCAGCCGCGGGTCGTGAACGGCTCGACCTTGGCGGCGCTGCGCACGAACTGCACCATCACGGCGACGCCGGCGAGCATCAGCAGGCCCTGCAGGCCCCAGGCGCCGTAGTCGCCGAGCCCGAGCAGATTCGCCACCGCCCAGCCGCCCGCGAAGGCGGCGCCGAACACCTCGGCCCCGATCAGCAGCGCGGCGCCGAGGACGGTCGTCACGTTCGACCAGGCGATGCGGCGGGAGGCGGGCTTGGAGATGGTGTCGAGCACGGGCGGATCCTCGAGAGCTTGGCCGGGCGGACTCTCCACGAAAGCCTGCCCGGGTCAAGTCGACCGCCCGCCGCAGGTCACCAGCAGACGCGGCGGGTCCAGCAACCGCGCCGGTTGCAGACGCGGCGCATCGCGCACGGCACCTCGTGGACGATCGAGGCCGACCGGGCGGCGGACCGGACGGCCGCCGCGTCGGCGGGCGCCGCCGTGGCGGACGGAACGATCAGCAATCCGAGAGCGATGGCGGCGAGGCTGCCCAGCACTATATTGCGCATGTGGTCCTCGATGGTCGGCCGCGGCTCCGGGATCGCCGTCGGCGGCGCTGCCCTCCGCGGCGGCCGGCGCGTGCCGACCGTCTCCCGGTCCGCAAACCCTAAACCAGGCGGTAATTCATGGCTGTTCAATCGTCCGCGAGCGCCCCCGGCAGTAATCCCTTCGACACCGCCTGGACCACCCCGTTCGAAACGCCGCCGTTCGACGACATCCGGCCGGAGCATTTCGAGCCGGCTTTCGACGTCGCGCTCGCCGCCCACCGGGCCGAGATCGAGGCGATCGCGACCGATCCCGCGTCGCCGACTTTCGCCAACACGGTCGCGGCGCTGGAGCGCAGCGGCCGGGCGCTGAGCAAGGTCTCGGCCGTGTTCCACGTGCTCGCCGGGGCGCACACCAACGACGCACTTCTGAAGCTCGAGCGCAGCCTGTCGCCGCGGCTCGCCGCCCATGCCAACGCGATCCGCACCGACGGCCGGCTGTGGGCCCGCATCGTCGCGCTCGGCGACGGCACGGATCTGGCGCCCGAGGACGCCCGGGTGCTGGAGCGCTACCGGATCACGTTCCGTCGCTCCGGCGCCGGGCTCGACGCCGCCGCCAAGGCGCGGCTCGCCGAGATCACGATGCGGCTGGCGACGCTCGGCACCACGTTCAGCCAGAACGTGCTGGCCGACGAGCAGTCCTTCGTGATGGTGCTGGACAGCGAGGCGGACCTCGCCGGCCTCTCCGCCTCGGCCCGCGAGGAGGCGAAGGCGGCGGCCGCCGAGCGCGGCCATCCCGGCAAGCATGCGATCACGCTCGCCCGCTCCAGCGTCGAGGGATTTCTGCGGTCCGCCGAGCGGCGGGACCTGCGCGAGCAGGCCTTCAAGGCCTGGGCGGCGCGCGGCGAATCGGGCGGCCCGACCGACAACACCACCGTGATCGCCGAGACGGTGCGGTTGCGCGCCGAGCGGGCGCGGCTCCTCGGCTACGACAGCTTCGCGGCGTTCCGGCTGGAGGACGCGATGGCGAAGACGCCGGACGCCGTGCGGGCGCTGCTCGATCGCGTCTGGACGCCGGCGCGCGCCCGGGCGCTCGCCGACCGCGACGCCATGCAGGAGATGGTCCGGGCCGAGGGCGGCAACGCGCCGCTCGCCGCCTGGGACTGGCGCTTCTATGCCGAGAAGCTGCGCAAGGCGCGCTACGGCATCGACGAGGAGGAGGTGCGCCCCTATCTGCCGCTGGAACAGATGATCGCCGCCGCCTTCGATACCGCCGGCAGGCTGTTCGGGCTCGGCTTCGCCGAGCGCAAGGACGTACCGGTGTGGCACCCCGACGTGCGGGTGTGGGAGGTGACGGGGCCGGGCGGGGCGACGGTCGGCCTGTTCTTCGGCGACTATTTCGCCCGCAGCAGCAAGCGCTCCGGCGCCTGGATGACGTCGCTGCGCAAGCAGGAGACGCTCGACGGCCCGGTCCTGCCGCTGATCGTCAACGTGATGAACTTCGCCAAGCCGGCGGCGGGCGAGCCGGCGCTCCTCTCCTTCGACGACGCCCGCACGCTCTTCCACGAGTTCGGCCACGCCCTGCACGGCCTCCTCTCCGACGTGACCTATCCGACCATCTCGGGCACCAGCGTCGCCACCGACTTCGTCGAGCTGCCCTCGCAGCTCTACGAGCACTGGATGCAGCACGAGACGGTGCTGAAGCGCTTCGCCCGCCACGCCGTCACGGGCGAGCCGATGCCGGACGCGCTGATCGAGCGCCTCGCCCGCGCCCGCACGTTCGGGCAGGGGTTTGCGACGGTGGAGTATGTCGCGTCCGCACTGGTCGATCTCGACCTGCACGTGCTGTCGCCGGAAGCAGCCGCCGATATCGACCCGAAGGCGTTCGAGCGCGACTCCCTCGCCCGCATCGGCATGCCCGACGAGATCGTCATGCGGCACCGGACGCCGCACTTCACCCATGTGTTCTCGGGCGGCGGCTACGCCGCGGCCTACTACAGCTACATGTGGTCCGAGGTGCTCGACGCCGACGCCTTCGCGGCCTTCGAGGAGACCGGCGACGTGTTCGACCCGGCCGTCGCCAAGCGGCTGAAGGACTTCGTCTACGCCGCCGGCGGCGCCCGCGACCCGGCCGACGCCTACGTCGCCTTCCGGGGCCGCCTGCCCGAAGCCGACGCCCTCCTGAAGAAGCGCGGGCTGGTCGAGGCGGCGGCGTAGGCGCCGGCCAAGAGCTCCGCTCATTCCCGCGCAAGCGGGAATCCAGTATTGCTTCGCCTCGTCGCCCCTGGGTCCCCGCCTGCGCGGGGACGAACGGGGGCCCGAATGTCCTCCAGCTTCGGTCGTCACGCGTCGCCGGTGACGACCCGATCGCATGCCCGAGCCCGCATGACCCTCCACACCGCCGGACATCGCCGCGGCGTCGCCGCCGCTCCTCATCATGCCGCCGCCGAGGCGGGACGCGCCGTGCTGGCCGAGGGCGGCAACGCCCTGGAGGCCATGGTCGCCATGGCGGCCATGATCGCCGCCGTCTATCCGCACATGACCCATGTGGGCGGCGACGGGTTCTGGCTCGTCCACGAGCCCGGCGGAAAGGTCCGCGCCCTGATGGCGCCGGGACCGGCCGGCGCCAATGCCCGGATCGAGCTCTATCGCGAGCACGAGGTGATCCCGACCCGCGGGCCGCTCGCGGCCCTGACCGTGCCGGGCGCCGTGTCGGGCTGGGCGCTGGCGCTCGACGCCGCGAAGGCTCTGGGCGGAAAGACGCCGCTCGGCGTCCTGCTCGGTCCGGCCATCGCGGCGGCCCGCGACGGCTACGTCATCAGCGCGAGCCAGCACGCCCTCACGACGACGCATCTGGCCGACCTCACGAAGGCCCCCGGCTTCGCCGAGGTGTTTCTGGCCGACGGCAAGCCGCCGGAGACCGGCGCGACGATGCGCCAGACCGCGCTCGCCGCGACCCTCGACCATCTCGCCCAGGCGGGTCTCGACGACTTCTATCGCGGCGATGTCGGCCGCGAGATCGCCGCCGATCTCGACCGCATCGGCAGCCCGGTGACGCGCGCCGATCTCGCGGCACAGCGCGCCTATGCGACGGCGCCGCTGTCGACCCGGATCTCGGTCGGCACCGTCCACAACGCGCCGCCGCCGACGCAGGGGCTGGCGTCGCTGATCATCATGGCGCTGTTCGATCGGCTGCGCGTGGCGCAGGCCGAGGGCTTCGACCATGTCCACGGCCTGGTCGAGGCGACCAAGCGCGCCTTCATCATCCGCGACCGCGTCGTCACCGACCCGGACCGGCTGCCGGTGCCGCTCGACACGCTGCTCGACCCGAAGCGGCTCGACGCCGAGGTGGCGAGGATCGACATGCGCCGCGCCGCGCCGTGGCCGCACAAGGGCGACAAGGGCGACACGGTCTGGATGGGGGCGGCGGACGCCAGCGGCCTCGTCGTCTCCTACATCCAGTCGATCTACTGGGAGTTCGGCTCCGGCTGCGTGCTGCCGCGGACCGGCGTGCTGATGCAGAACCGCGGCGCCAGCTTCTCGCTCGACCCGAAGGCGCTGCGGGCGCTCGCCCCCGGGCGAAAACCGTTCCACACCCTCAACCCGGCGCTGGCGGTCCTCAAGGACGGCCGGGTGATGGCCTACGGCACCATGGGGGGCGACGGCCAGCCGCAGACCCAGGCCGCGGTGTTCAGCCGCCATGTGCTCTTCGGCCAAGGGCTCGCCGAGGCGCTCGACGCGCCGCGCTGGCTGCTCGGCCGCACCTGGGGCGCGGCCCGCGACAACCTTCGCCTCGAGCCGCGGTTTCCGGATCGGCTGGTCGATCAGCTGCTCTCCGCCGGCCACGAGGTGGAGCTGGTGCCGGAGCCCTATTCGGTCACGATGGGCCATGCCGGCGCCGTGGTGATGCATCCCGATGGCACGATCGAGGGCGGCCACGACCCGCGCGCCGACGGCGGCGCCGCCGGGTTGTGAGAAAGTCGCGCTCTTCCCCGCCGCTTTCCCCCACCC
>NZ_NHSK01000319.1 GCF_016653355.1 Rhodoplanes elegans
GAGATCAACCTGATGGGCGTGCAGGCGCTGGGCATGGGGCTCGGCACGCTGATCCGCCGCGCCGGCGTGAAGCCGGACATCGTGACGGGTCACGACTTCCGCAGTTACTCGGCCTCGATCAAGACGGCGCTCGTCTCCGGCCTGCTCGCCGCCGGCTGCACCGTGCACGACATCGGCCTCGCCATCACGCCGATGGCCTATTTCGCCCAGTTCGATCTCGACGTGCCCTGCGTCGCCATGGTGACGGCTTCGCACAACGACAACGGCTGGACCGGCGTGAAGATGGGCATGGCCCGGCCGCTCACCTTCGGGCCCGAGGAGATGACGCGGCTGAAGGAGATCGTGCTCGCCGCCGACTTCGATATTTCCAGCGGCGGCGCGTACCGGTTCGTGGAGGACTTTCCGGAGCGTTACATCGCGGACCTGACGAACCGCACGCCGCTGACGCGCAAGCTCAAGGTCGTCTGCGCCTGCGGCAACGGCACGGCCGGTGCCTTCGCGCCGACGATTCTCGAGAAGATCGGCTGCGACGTGGTGCCGCTCGACACCGAGCTCGACTTCACCTTCCCGCGCTACAATCCGAACCCCGAAGATCTGGAGATGCTGCACGCCATCCGCGACGCGGTGCTGGCGAACGGCGCCGATGTCGGCCTCGGCTTCGACGGCGACGGCGACCGCTGCGGCGTGGTCGACGACAAAGGGGACGAGATCTTCGCCGACAAGATCGGCGTGATGTTGGCGCGTGACATCTCCGCCCTGCACCCGAACGCGCAGTTCGTCGTAGACGTGAAGTCGACGGGCCTGTTCGCCACCGACCCGGTGCTGATCGCGAACGGCGCGAGGACCGAGTACTGGAAGACCGGCCACTCCTACATGAAGCGCCGCACCCACGAGCTCCGCGCGCTGGTCGGCTTCGAGAAGTCGGGCCACTTCTTCTTCAACACGCCGTTCGGCCGCGGCTACGACGACGGCCTCGTCTCGGCGCTCGCCGTCTGCGACATGCTCGACCGCAATCCCGGCAAGATCCTCTCGGCGCTGCGCGACGCGCTGCCGAAGACCTGGTCGTCGCCGACCATGTCGCCCCACTGCGCCGACGAGACGAAGTATTCCGTGGTCGACGCCGTCGTGTCTCACTTCAAGGACGCGCAGGCCAAGGGCGCGCCCGTGGCCGGCCAAAGAATCCGCGACCTCGTCACGGTCAACGGCATCCGTGTCACCGTGGAGGACGGCAGTTGGGGGCTGGTGCGCGCCTCCTCCAACAAGCCCGAGCTGGTCGTGGTGGTGGAGAGCCCGGTGTCCGAGGCGCGGATGCGCGACATGTTCGTCGCGATCGACGGCGTGCTGCGCACCCACCCGGAGGTCGGGGCCTACAACCAGACGATCTGAAGGGCGGCGTTCTGGTCGGACACGGCGGTGCTGCTCGACGGACCGGCGCTCCCGAAGCACGGGCCGCGAAGCCTCGAACGACGTCCTCAGCAGCACCACGAACAGCGGTCAGGCCCGCCGGGCAGTCGCGCTGCCCGCGCCGGCGAGCGCGGCGTCGAGCAGCCTGTCGATCTGCCCATTCGCCTTCAGTCTCTCGATCGCCTGGTTCAAGCGCGCGAGGAGCGCGTGGCGGCTCTTCTCGACGGCGACCCCGAACGGCTTCGGGTCGAACCGCTTGCCGATGTCGATGATCCTGTAGCGCTCCGGATGATCCGCGCGTCGCTGCATGAGGGTGAGATTGATCAGGTCGTTCGACGCCGCGTCCGCCTCGCCCTTGGCGACGGCTTCGAGATTGCCGGCACTCAAGGGCGTCACGACCAGGGTCGCGCCCGGGAGCGAGGGGAGCGCCGCCTGCATCCGGCGGATCGAGACCGAGCCGGCCGTCACCGCGATCCGCTTTCCCGACAAGTCCTCGAAGCGCTCGATCGTGCTGTCCGTGGGCACGAGGATCGCCTCTCCGGTCACGCAATAGGGCGTGGAGAACAGCACCTGCTCCGCACGATCCGGCGTGATGGTGAGCTGAGAGATCACCATGTCCACGACATGGTCCTGCAGGGCCTGGATGCGCCCCGCATCGTGCACCTGATGAAAGTCCACTCGGTCGGGTGCGCCGAAGATGTCCTGCGCGATCGCCCGGGCGAGGTCGGGCTCGAACCCCTCGATCGCACCCGTCCGCGGATCCTCGTAGCCCATGCCGGGAATGTCGAAGGAGACACCCGCGATCAGTCGGCCCCGCGATTCGAACTGGTCCATGCTGCTTCCCATTCTTCGGATTGCGTCGGACTGCGAGCCGCTGCGACCGGCTTTCGCGATCGTGCGTCACCACCGGCGAACGCCGGCGACGCCGAGCTTGATCTGCCAGATCCGCTTGTCGCAGCAGGTGAACAGAACGTCGTGCTCGGGCCCGCCGAAGGTGAAGTTGGCGACGCCGGGGCTGGCGATCTCGCCGATCAGGTCGCCGTCCGGCGTGAACACCTGAACGCCCGTCGCCGACGAGGTGTAGACGCGGCCCTGCACGTCGAGCTTGATGCCGTCCGGCCAGCCGGGGCTGACGACCGCGAACAGGCGCTCGTTGCGCAGGTGCCGCCCGTCGTGGACGTCGTAGGCGCGGACGTGATGCGGGCGATCGACGAAGTAGGTGCCGGGCGCCTGGATGACGCCGGAGTCGGTGATGTAGATCACCGATTCGTCCGGCGAGAACGCAATGCCGTTCGGCTTGTCGAAGCCGTCGGCGACCACCGCGGTCTCGCCCGTGGCGGGATCGTGCCGATACACATAGGCGCCGATCTCCGGTGCCCCCTTGAAGCGCTGAACCTCGCCGTAGTTCGGATCCGTGAACCACACGGTCCGGTCGCTCTTCACCACCACGTCGTTGGGGGAGTTGAAGCGAAGCCCGCACCACCGATCGACCACCGTCTCGACCGCGCGCGTGCGCAGATCCATGCGGCTGATGCGGGCCGGGGCCTCCCGCGTGCCCTGCTCGCAGATCACCAGCGCGCCGTCGCGGTCGAGCGTCATGCCGTTGGCCATGTTCGAGGGATATTGGACGACCTCGAGCGCCTCCGCCCGGAACGGAAACGTGTCGCCACTCAGCTGCAGACGCATGATGGCGATGTTCTTGGGCCCCGGCTCCGGCACCGTGGTGAAGTACAGCGCGTGCTCGGCCGCGACATAGACGGGCCCCTCGTGGGCGTTCGTCTCGATCAGCACATGCCTCTGGGCGTGCGGCCCCAGCACGGCGCGGACGTCGTCGCGATGGATCGTGAAGGCGTCGCCATCGCCCTGCTCGGCGGACTGCTCCATGGCCTTCAGCCGTTCATCGGCGCGGCCGGAGCGAAAGGCCGGCGGCCGGGACGGCGCCGCAGGACCCGCGGGCGCCGCGCGACTCGCGGTGGCGCGGCGGACCGTTGCCAGCCGTAGCGAGGCTCTCTAACGTGCCAGTCAGAACGTGCAAGTCGAACGTCGAGGTCAACGTCGCGGCCTCTGGTCCTGCGGTTGCGCTGCCGAATATCGCAGCGTGACTTTGATACCCGGTTCGGGGAACATACGCCAATTCACAGATTGATGAGAGCGTCCTGTTCGGGAGAGGGGAGCTGCAATGGACTGGCTGATCAGCGACGGCCTGCCCGTGTTGGCGAGAGTCTTCATCGTCTGGATCTTCCCGTTCAGCTTCCTCGACAAGGTCATCAACTGGAGCAGCGCATTGAAGCAGGCCCGATCGGGCATCCTGCCGGGAGGACCGGTCCTCCTGGTCCTCGCGATGATCTGCGAGCTGGTGACGCCGCCCCTGATCGTTCTCGGGATCTACGACGGGATCGCGGCCTTCGTGCTCGCCGGCTACTGCGCCGTCACCGGCCTCGTCTATCACGCGTTCTGGACCTATCCGCGCTTCTGGTCGCCGCAGAGCGAGGGCTACCCGCACATCTGGGACTTCTTCAAGAACTTCGGCCTGGTCGGCGGGCTCATCATGGTGATGTATGCGAGCGGGTTCATCCTCGACGTCGGCCGCATGGTCGGGCGTCTCTCGGGCTGATCCGACGCGACCGTGACCTCCGCCGACGCGCCCATGATGGAACGCTCCGCGCCACCGGCGCCCCGCAGCCGATCGCGTCGACGGTCGCGCCGGCGTGAGCGCGTCACGCCATGACCGTCACGAGACTCGTCAGGATCAGCATCACGGTCGCCGATCCGGCGACGGCCGCCGCCTTCTATCGGGATCGGCTCGGGCTCGCGGTCGGGCCCGCCCAGGCGACGGCCGACCCGGCCTGGAACAGCCTGCTCGGGCTCGCGCCCGGAACCACGGCGCACGCGATCGAGGTCGCGATCGGACGGCAGATCGTCGAGCTCGTCGCCTTCGATCCGCCGGGCGCCCCCTATCCGGCGCAGCGCGCGTCGAACGACCCCTGGTTCCAGCACCTCGCCCTGGTGTGCGGCGACATCGCCGCGGTGTGGGAGCATCTCCGAGGCGGACCGCACGGGACCATCACCGCGGGCGCGCCCGTGCTCCTGCCGCCCAACACCGGGAGCGTGACGGCCTTCAAGTTCCGGGATCCAGAGGGGCATCCGCTCGAGCTGATCTCCTTTCCGGAGGGGGTCGGCGCGCCCGTCTGGCACCGGACGCCCGGGCCGCCCGGCCTTCTCGGGTTCGACCACACCGCGATCTGCGCCGCCGATGTCGATCGCAGCATCGCCTTCTATACAGAGCGTCTCGGTCTCAGGGTCGCTGGCCGCTCGCTGAACCGCGGCCCCGAGCAGGATCGCCTCGACGGCTTGACCGACTGCGCCGTGGACGTGGTGGCGCTCGCGCCCGCCACGGACCCCACGCCCCATGTGGAGCTGCTGCATTACCGGTCCCCCCGTGGCCGCGTCCCGGCCGAGGACATACGGGCGACCGACGTCGCCTCGGTCCGCCAGGTTCATGCGGTCGACGATCTCGACGCCTTGGTGCGGCAATTGCATCGGCACGGCGTGCGGTTCGTGTCTCCGGGCGTGGTGACCTTCACGAGCGGCCGGAGAGCCGCCGCCATCCGCGACCCGGACGGCCATGTGATCATCCTGGCCGCAGCGGACCGAACAGAGAGCGGAAGCGCGATCGACCGATGATAGCGACGATCCTCAACGCGATGCTTCCGATCGTCGTCACGCTGGTGCTCGGCATGGTGGCGGCGTGGCACCAGGACTTCGACGCGAACGGGGCGCGCGTCCTCAATCGGATGGTGATGATCTACGCGCTGCCGCTCGTGCTGTTCACCGGCATCCTGTCGACGCCGCGATCTCAGCTCGTCGGCCATACGGCGCTGACCGCGGTGTTGGTGATCGCGCTGATCGCCAGCTACATGATTCCGTTCCTGGTCGCGCGCTACGTGGTGCGTCGCGATCTGATGAGCGCGGCCCTGCAGGCGCTCGCCATCGGGTGCCCGAACATCGGCTTCGTCGGGCTGCCGGTGCTGGGTTATCTGTTCGGCCCGTCCGTCGCCTCGATCTCGGTCGCGGTCAGCTCCCTGGTCCTGGTGGTGTTCCACATCCCGGTCACCATGATGCTGCTGACCGCGGGCGCGGCGCAGCGCGGCGACGCGAGCGGCCCGCCCACCGGCATCCCGGCGCAGATCGCCGCTGCGCTGAAGGAGCCGATGGTGTGGGGGCCGCTCCTCGGCTTCGCCATGGTGCTGCTGGAGATTCCGCTTCCGACGCCGCTGATGAAGTCGTTCGACCTGTTGGGGGCCGCCACCGCCGGCGTCGCACTGTTCTCGTCCGGCATCACGCTGTACAGCCAGCGTGTGATGTTCAATCTGCCGATCGCCGTTTCGACGCTGTCGCGCAATCTCCTGATTCCGGCGATCGTCTGGGCCGTGGTCGTGCCTTTGGGCGTGATCTCGAACGATCAGATGAAGGAGGCCGTGATCGCGCTCGCCATCCCGAGCGCCGTCGTCTGCGTGATCCTCGCCGTGCAGTTCAGGGCGGCGGAGCGCGAGATCGCCTCGACCATCTTCTGGAGCACCATCCTGTCGCTGCCGACGGTGGGCCTGTTCATCTGGCTGCTCGGCGCATGAGCGGCCCGCGCCCACGAGCCGCCGCCTCGCCCGCGCGACCAGGGCCGGAGTCACGGGACTGTCACGGGCAGGCGCCACACTGGCGAGCGGGTGCACCGCCGTGATCCCGGCCGCGGGGAGCGCGTCGGGGCCGGGATCGGGGCCGAGACCGAGGCCTCCGAGACGGTGCGTAAAGCCGCCCCGTAGCTCGCGAATCCGTTACTTTACTACCCCTGTCGGGCATGGTCGGCTGCCCCGAGCCGCAACCCCGATGCTTCGCACCACAACGGGCGCCAGAGCGCCGTTCTCACGACACGGACGGATTCCGTCGCCGAACGCGACACCGACTCTGAACACGACACCGACTCCGCGGTGACCGGGACTCTTTCCCGGCCCCCGGACCTTCGATCACGACGAGACGAGCGCGCCACGCGCGGCTCCTTTCACAATGGAGGACCAATGGATGATCTGTCGCGCCGGACGGTGTTGGCCATGAGCGCAGTCGGCGGTGCCGTCGTCGCGTCCAGCAGTGCGGGAGCCGCATCGTTCGGCAATCCCGACCAGCCGGCACAAGGCGCGATCAACTCGACCCCGACGGCGACCTCCACACCGGGACCGCACAATCCGACGCTCGCCGCGCAGTTGCCGTCGTTCCAGAGCCCGCCCCCGACCGACGTCGGCACCATGCCGATGCTGTGGTCGTCCTTCAACATCATGCCGAAGCGCATCCAGGCGGGTGGCTGGGGCCGCCAGGTCACGATCACCGAGTTTCCGGCCTCCAAGGACGTGTCCGGCGTCGACATGCGGCTCGGTCCGGGCGGCATTCGCGAGCTGCACTGGCACCTCGCCAACGAGTGGGGCATCGTCACCAGCGGCCGTTGCCGCGTCACGCTGCTCGACCAGCAGGGCCGCGCCACCGTCCAGGACGTCGGGGTGGGCGACCTGTGGTTCTTCCCCGCCGGCTGTCCGCACGCCCTGCAGGGCATCGGCCCGGAGGGATGCGAGTTCCTGCTCGTCTTCGACGACGCCCACCAGTCGGAGTTCAGCACCCTGCTGCTGACCGACTGGATCGCCCATACGCCGCCCGAGATCCTGGCGCAGAACTTCGGCGTGCCGGTCGACACGTTCAAGAACATCCCGCTGCACGATCTGTGGATCTTCCAGGGTAAGGAGGCCGGGCCGCTCGCCGCCGCACAGGCGTCGGTGGCGTCGGGCGGGACGCCGCCGGAACCCTTCACGTTCTCGCTCACCGGAACCAAGCCGGTGAAGCAGAACGCGGGCGGCACGATTCATCTCGCCGACAGCCGAACCTTCAAGGCGTCGAAGACCATCACGGCCGCCTTGGAGACCTTCAAGCCGGGCGCGTTGCGGCGCATGCACTGGCATCCCAACGCGGACGAATGGCAATACTGGATCAAGGGCAAGGGCCGGATGACCGTGTTCGACGCCGGCCCGCGGGCCCGCACCTTCGACTTCCAGCCGGGCGACGTCGGCGTCGTGCCGAGGAACCAGGGGCACTACATCCAGAACACCGGAACCGAAGATCTCCAGGTGCTGATCATCTTCAAGGCACCGGAGTATCAGGAGGTCGACCTGTCGAACTGGCTGACCCACACGCCGCCGGATCTGGTCGCGCAGCATCTCAACATCGATCCTGCCGTCCTGGCGCGTTTCCCGAAGGACCAGGTCGGCATCCAGCCGGCTTGATCCGCGGCCTCGGCCGTGTCACGACGACGTGGTGAGATAGGAGACCGGATTGGACCTCGACCCCGTACTTTTGTCGCGCATCCAGTTCGCTTTCGTCGTCACGTTCCACATCATTTTCCCGTCCTACACGATCGGGCTCGCGGCCTGGCTCGCGACGCTCGAGGGGATGGCGCTCGCCACCGGCAAGCCCGTCTACCGGCGGGTGTTCGACTTCTGGCTGCGGGTCTTCGCCGTGTCGTTCGGCATGGGCGTCGTATCCGGCATCGTGATGGCCTTCCAGTTCGGGACGAACTGGAGCGCGATGGCGGAGAAGATGGGGCCGATCCAGGGGCCGCTGCTCGCCTACGAGTCGTTCACGGCGTTCCTCCTGGAGGCGAGCTTCCTCGGCGTCATGCTGCTCGGTCGCGCCAGGGTGCCGCCGGCCCTCTATCTGTTCGCCTGCTGCATGGTGGCGCTCGGAACGATGGCATCGTCGTTCTGGATCATGTGCAACAACAGCTGGATGCAGGTGCCGCTCGGCCACACCATCGTCGACGGCAAGGTGATCCCGACCGATTGGTGGACCATCACCACGGGCCCGGTGGTGCGCTGGCGCTGGCCACACATGCTGCTCGGGGCGTTTCTGACCACCGCCATGACCGTGATCGCGACCGGCGCCTGGTACATGCTGCGCGGCACCCATCGCGACGAGGCGCGGGTCATGCTGCACTGGGGGCTGGCGCTCGCCGCCGTCCTCGTCCCGGTCCAGATTGCGGTCGGGCACTTCACCGGCGACGTCGTGCACACCTATCAGCCGGCCAAGTTCGCCGCCATCGAGGCGCGCTGGCAGACGCAGCAGCCGGCCTCCGAGGTGATCATCACGATTCCGGACGAGAAGGCCGAGCGCAACCTGTTCGCCCTGGAGGTGCCGCGGCTCGGCAGCTTCATCGCCTCGGGCACCTGGGATTCACGCGAGGTCGGCCTCGACAGCTTTCCGAAGGAGGATCGGCCGCCGGTGCTGATCCCGTTCTTCGGATTCCGCATCATGGTCGGCATGGGGCTGGTCATGCTGGCGGTGTCCTGGCTCGGCCTGACGCTGCGCTGGCGCGGCACGCTGGAGAGGACCCGCTGGTTCCTGTGGGCGGCGTTCCTGTCGTTTCCGACCGGCTTCGTCGCCGTGATCGCCGGCTGGTACACGGCCGAGGTCGGCCGCCAGCCGTGGATCGTCTACGGCCTGCTGCGCACCCGCGACGGGGTGACGCCGTCGCTGACGACCGAGAGCGTGCTGATGTCGCTCGCCGTCTACGTGACCGTCTACCTGATCGTCTTCGGATTCGGCGCGCACTACATCTACCGGCTGCTGCGCGACGGGCCGATATCCGGCGATCCCACACCGCGCGCCGCTGCCGGCAGCCGGCCGATGGCGTTCGCCGGCTCGGCGGCGAGCGCCACGGGCGGCGACGTGCAGGCCCGCGAGTGACCGCCATGGAGCCCTCTTCGCTCGTCCTGTTCTTCGTCGGCGTCGTCGCCGTCTCGGTCCTGATCTACGTGATCCTCGACGGCGCCGATCTCGGCGTCGGGATTCTCTTCGGCACCACCCGGGACGAGCACGAGCGGGACCAGATGATCGCCGCGATCGCACCATTCTGGGACGGCAACGAGACGTGGCTGATCGTCGTCGGCACGGTGCTGTTCGCGGCCTTTCCGGCCGTCTACGCCGTGTTCCTATCGGCGTTCTACCTGCCCGTCGTGCTCCTCCTGGTCGGCCTGATCTTCCGCGGCGTCGCCTTCGAGTTCCGCTCGCGCAGCAAGCGGCTGCGGCCGCTGTGGGACCGCGGGTTCTGGCTCGGCTCCACGGTCGTGGCCTTCGTGCAGGGCGCCGCGGTCGGCGCGATGATCCAGGGAATCCCGGTCAGCGGCGGCCAGTATGCCGGTGGCGCCTTCGCCTGGCTCGCGCCGTTCCCGGTGCTGTGCGGCGTCGGCCTCGCGATCGGTTATGCCTTGCTCGGTGCATCGTGGCTGGTCCTCAAGAGCGAGGGCGGGCTGCGCGAGCGGGCGTACCGGCTGATCCCGTGGCTGGCCGGCGCCATGGTGGTCGTGCTGGCGATCGCGACGGGAGCGACGCTCGTCGTCGCCGAGCGCGTCGCCAGCCATCTGGCGGGGCGGACCTGGGGGCTCGTCTTTCCGCTCGTCGGCGTCCTCGCGGTCGCCGGCATCGTGCTCGGCGCGCGCCGGCGGCGCGACGGCTGGCCGTTCGCCATGACGTCGCTGTTCTTCCTGATGGCGTTCCTCACCCTCGCGGTCCTGTTCTGGCCCTACATGATTCCCTATGCCCTCACGGTCGCCGACACGGCCGCGCCGGAGCCCTCGCTCGACTTCCTGTTCTGGGGCACGATCATCATCCTGCCGGTGATCTTCGCCTACACGATCGCCGTGTACTGGATCTTCCGTGGCAAGCTGCAGCGGGGCTACCCGTGAGCGACTCGACGCCGTCCGCCGGGACCGCCGAGGCGCAGCGGCTGCACGAGGCCGACTCCGGCGCCGCGCCCTGGCGACGCTGGGGCACCTATGTCAGCGACCGCCAGTGGGGCACCGTCCGCGAGGACTACAGCGCCGACGGCGACGCCTGGGCGTATCTCAGCCACGACGCGGCGCGCAGCCGGGCCTACCGCTGGGGCGAGGACGCACTCGGCGGCTGGTGCGACTCCGAACAACGCCTCTGCCTCGGGATCGCCTTGTGGAACGGCGCCGACCCGATCCTGAAGGAGCGCCTGTTCGGCCTGACCAACGCCGAGGGCAACCACGGCGAGGACGTCAAGGAGATCTACTATTACCTGGACGCGACGCCGACCCATTCCTGGGCGCGCATGCTCTACAAGTACCCGCAGGCGGCGTTCCCCTACGCGGCGCTGGTCGCCGAGAACCGGCGACGCGGCAAGCAGGACCCGGAGTTCGAGCTGATCGACACCGGCGTGTTCGACCACGACTGCTACTTCGACGTCGAGATCACCTACGCCAAGGCCGGTGTCGACGACGTGCTCATGCACATCACCGTGACCAATCGCGGCCCGGAGCCGGCCCGGCTGCACGTGCTGCCGCAGATCTGGTTCCGCAACACCTGGAGCTGGGTCGCCGGTTCCCCGAAGCCGTCGCTCGACGCCGTGGGTCACGATGCGGTCCGGGTCGTCCACCCGACGCTCGGCGTCTTCACGCTCCACTACGAGGCGCCCCAGGCGCTGCTGTTCTGCGAGAACGAGACCAACGGACCGAAGCTGTTCGGGTTCGGCGACCCGCACGGGCATTACAAGGACGCCTTCCACGCCGCGATCGTGGACGGCGACGCCGACGCCGTGAACCCCGGCCGGACCGGCACCAAGGCGGCCGGTCTCCATATCCTCGCGCTCGCGCCGGGGGCCAGCGCCACGGTGCGGGCGCGCCTGACCCGCGGCGAGCGCGATCCGGCCGCCTTCGCCGATTTCGACACGATCATGCAGCAGCGGGCCGCCGAGGCCGACGCGTTCTATGCCGGCCTGCAGCGGACCATCGGCGACGAGGACGCTCGCCGCGTCCATCGGCAGGCGCTGGCCGGCCTCCTGTGGTCGAAGCAGTATTACGGCTGGGATGTGCCGCAGTGGCTCGCCGGCGATCCCGCCGAGCCGGCGCCGCCGCGGGCCCGCCGGCACGGGCGCAACTGCGACTGGGGCCACTTCAACGCGGCCGACGTGATCTCGATGCCGGACAAGTGGGAGTACCCCTGGTTCGCGGCGTGGGACTGGGCGTTCCATCTGACGACGCTGGCGCTCGTCGATCCGCACACCGCCAAGCAGCAGCTCGTGCTGCTGTGCCGGCCTTGGTTCATGCATCCGAACGGCCAGCTTCCCGCCTACGAATGGAACTTCGGCGACGTCAATCCACCCGTTCATGCCTGGGCGGCGTGGCGCATCTACGACACCGAGAAGACGCGCACCGGCACCGGCGACCGCGGCTTCCTGGAACGGGTGTTCATCAAGCTGCTGCTCAACTTCACCTGGTGGGTCAACCGCAAGGACCCGAGCGGCCGCAACGTCTTCCAGGGCGGCTTCCTCGGCCTCGACAATATCGGCGTGTTCGACCGCTCCAAGCCCCTGCCGGTGGACGGCACGCTCACCCAGTCGGACGGCACCTCCTGGATGGCGATGTTCTGCCTGGACATGTTGCGCATCGCGCTCGAGCTCGCGCAGGAGGACGGCGCCTACCAGGACATCGCCACCAAGTTCTTCGAGCATTTCATGCTGATCGGCGGCGCCATGACCAACCTGGGCGGCGAGGGGCTCGGCCTGTGGGACGACGAGGACGAGTTCTATTACGATTGGCTGATCACCGGCGCGGGCGAGAAGATCCCGGTTCGGCTGCGCTCGATGGTCGGCCTGATCCCGCTGTTCGCCGTCGCCGTCATCGACGAGACGACACTCGCGCGCGTGCCGCGATTCACCCGTCGCATGGAGTGGTTCCTGAAGCACCGGCCCGAGATCGCCGCCCTGGTGTCGTTCCCGGACGAGCCGGGCGCCGAAGGCCACCGGCTGCTGGCGATCGCCCGCGCGTTCCGCATGAAGCGCGTGCTGGCCCGCATGCTGGACGAGAGCGAGTTCCTCTCCGATTTCGGGGTGCGGGCGATCTCGCGCGTCTATCGCGACCAGCCCTATGAATTCGTCCGCGGCGACTACCGCGCCGAGGTGCGCTACATGCCGGCCGAATCGGACAGCGAGCTGTTCGGCGGCAACTCGAACTGGCGCGGCCCGATCTGGATGCCGGTGAACTACCTGATGATCGAAAGCCTCGCCAAGTTCGGGAGCTTCTACGGCGACGACTTCAAGATCGAATGCCCGACCGGCTCCGGCGTGATGCTCTCGCTGCGCGAGATCGCCGACGAGCTGCGGCGCCGGCTGCTGCGCATCTTCCTGCGCGACGCACAGGGCCGGCGGCCGGTGTTCGGGGCGTGCGAGACCCTGCAGACGAACCCGCATTTCCGTGATCACATCTGGTTCCACGAGTATTTCGACGGCGACACCGGCCGCGGCGTCGGCGCCTCGCACCAGACCGGCTGGAGCGCGCTCGTCGCCAACTTGCTCGAGGAGCTGCACGGCAAGTAGCCTCGAGCGACCGACCAAGCCGCGAGCCCACAGGCCCGTGCGCACGGGCCCGAGACGCGGACCGCGGCGCTCGGGCCCGATCAGGTCCCATCACCGACGACACCGCGAGGAACCGACCCGATGTCACCCGTGACCCCGCCCTTCAACACCGACCTGCCGAACTACGCGACGTGCCCGAAGCTCCTGGTCGGCCAGACGGCGCTGGTCACCGGCGCCAACTCCGGCATCGGCGAGGCCGTCGCGATCGCCATGGCGCGCGCCGGCGCCGATGTGGTCGTCAACTACGTGGCGGGCGAGGCCGACACGGTCGTCAAGGCGATCGAGGCGGAGGGGCGCAAGGGCCTGGCCATCAAGGCCGACGTCTCCAAGGAGGACGAGGTCGAGGCGATGTTCGCGCAGGCGATCGCCGCGTTCGGCACGCTCGACATCCTCGTCGCCAATGCCGGGCTGCAACGCGACGCAGCCCTCACCACCATGACTCTCGCGCAATGGAACACGGTGATCGACGTCAACCTCACCGGCCAGTTCCTGTGCGCGCGCGCCGCCGCCCGCGAGTTCCTGCGCCGCGGCGTGCGCAAGGAGGTGTCGGTCGCGGCCGGCAAGATCATCTGCATGGGCTCGGTGCACGAGGTGATCCCGTGGGCCGGCCACGTCAACTACGCCTCGTCCAAGGGCGGCATCCAGATGATGATGAAGAGCCTGGCCCAGGAGCTGGCGCCGCACCGCATCCGGGTGGTGGCGATCGGGCCGGGCGCCATCCGCACGCCGATCAACACCAGCGCCTGGAGCACGCCCGAGGCCTATGCGGACCTGATGTCGCTGGTGCCCTATCGGCGGATCGGCGAGCCGCAGGACATCGGCAACGTCGCGGTGTTTCTCGCCTCCGACATGGCCGACTACATCAACGGCATCACGCTGTATGTCGACGGCGGCATGACCTGCTACCCTGGCTTCGCCACCGGCGGCTGAGAGCCCCGCCCCGACGCGTCGCACCCGTTCCGGCGTCGCGCCGCGCCGCCATCGAGGAGATCACGAGATGCAGGACCGCTACGACGTCATCGTGGTCGGCAGCGGGGCCGGCGGCGGCGCCGCGGCCTACGCGCTTGTCCAGGCCGGCAAGCGCGTGCTGATGCTGGAGAAGGGCGGCCGCCTGCCGCGCGACGGGATGACCCTCTCGACCATGGTGGTCTTCCGGGAGGGCCGGTTCTCCAACACGACCGAATGGCAGGACGGCCACGGCAAGCCGTTCGTGCCGACCGGCGAGCATTACAATCTCGGCGGCAAGACGAAGTGGTACGGCGCCGCGCTCCTGCGCTTCTCGGCGCACGAGTTCGAGCCGGATCCCGCCTTCCACTGCCTCGGCTGGCCGTTCGGGCTCTCCGAGATCGAGCCGTACTACGACGAAGCCGAGCGCATGCTGCACGTCAACCGGTTCGCCAACGAGCCGGAGCTGCAGTCGGTGATCGACAGGATCGTGAAGGACGATCCGGCCTGGTGTCCGGAGCCGCTGCCGCTCGGGCTGAAGCCCGAGATCGTGAACGATCCGCAGGAGGCCAAGCATTTCGACGGCTACGCCTCGGTCGCCGGCTACAAGGGCGATTCCGAGCTGTGCTTCATTCTGCCGATCGAGACGGCGCCGAACTTCCGCCTGATCCTCGACAAGGAGGTGACGGGCTTCCTGCACGCGAACGATCGTCCCGACGTCGTCGAAGGGGTGGTCTGCAGCGACGGCAGCTATTTCTTCGGCGACACCGTCGTGCTCGCCTGCGGCGCGATGTCGTCGCCCCGCCTGCTGCAGGACTATTTCAGCGTCACCGGCCTCGACCGGACGCTGCCCTGCGCCGGAACGATCGGACGAAACTTCCGCATGCACCTCAACAGTGCGTTGATCGTCTTCTCGCCGTTCCGCGACCACGACGTGCTGCGCAAGACGGCGATCTTCTTCAACGACACCCACCCGCACTCGACCGTGCAGTGTCTCGGCTGGCTCGACGGCCAGCTCCTCGCGACCCAGCTGCCGGCGGCGACGCCGCAGTTCTTCAGCGACATGATCGGGACGCGGGCGCTCGGCTTCTTCGTCACCACCGAGGACGGATCGAGCCGCGACAACCGTGTCCTGTCGAACCGCGGCCACCGTCCGGTTCTCGACTACGAGTTCGACCGCATCGCGCCGTCGCGCGACGAGCACGAAGCCTGCATCCGGGATTTCGAGCGGGCGCTGCGGCATGCCGGCTTCGTCGGCACCAGCCGCTGGACCGGCCTCGCCGGCACGTCGCACGCGGTCGGCACGCTGGTGACCGGCGCCGATCCGGCAGCGAGCGTCGTCGATCCCGACGGCCGGGTGCACGGCATGACCGGGCTATATGTCGGCGACGGCAGCGTCCTGCCGCGCACCAGCCGGGTCAATCCGTCGCTGACCATCTATGCCTGGGGACTGCGGCTCGGCCGGCATCTCGCCGCCGGCTGACCGGCGCCGTCGCAGCCGTCGGCGAACAGCCCGGCTCCCGGCCCGCCGTCAGACGCCGTAGTACCGGCGGAACCAGTCGACGAAGCGCGCCACCCCGTCGGCGATCGGGGTGTCAGGGCGGAAGCCGACCGCCGCCATCAGGTCGTCGACGTCGGCGCAGGTCTCCAGCACGTCGCCGGGCTGCATCGGCAGAAGCTCGATGATCGCCTTCCGTCCGAGCCCCTCCTCGATCAGACGGACCACGGTCGGCACCTCCACCGGGCTGTGATTGCCGATGTTGGCGGGGTCGCCGCGCGGCTCGTGAAGTCGCTCCTCATGTCGCCGCCACCGCCCAGATGTTTGCGAGCTGTTGGGTTCGTTCTGCCAACTCGCACGCTTTGTTTTATACTTCCGAAGGCCCGCAATCCAAGCGCGTATAATGCCTTTCGAGGAGGACGCCGGCTACTGAACCCACCACACCAACGCCAGGGCGAATTTGCGCAATACACAATCGCGAACTCGCAAGACGTCACACCGACATGCACGAGGGCGCAGCTTTCTGTCGACGGCCTCTGTCGGTGTCTTCTCAACCAACAAGCAGATCCTGGAACGGCTGCGCTGTACTGCGTCCGAACTTCTTGTCCGAGTTCCGCAGGGGTCGCGCGAGCCGAGCTCATTCCAAGACGACCAGGGCGCCAACTCGGCCAGGGCGTCATCTCGACCAGGGCGTCATCTCGACCAGAGGGTCTCGCACGACCGACGATCCTGTCGACCATGTTCGTCGTGTCGACCGGCTCGATGAGCCGGAAAGCGATCCCGACGGCCTTTTCACGACATGCTGCGACGTCATGTGCGGGTGGGATTGTTCGACCTTCGCGAGGCGTGCCGGCACCGCTCGACAGCGACACACCATTGGTGAAGAAGTTGCTGGCGCCGCGAGAACGCACGTTGTTCGTATCGCGCTACGCGTTCCAGGTCGGCGAGCAGCCCGTCGATGTCGGACCTTCCGACCGCCGTGCACGCCTTCGCCAAACGGTCGAAGAGAACCGACTTCGCATCTCGGGTGCGGAACACGTTGAAGATTGAACGCGTGAACGTCTCGGCGAGACCATAGGACAAGCCGCCGGGGAGATCCTCGACGGGAAGATCGGGGTAGTCCTGGAGGAGATAGGACGTCCATCGGCGGACGTCCGGATCATCGTAGTGTTGCACCATTCGCTCCGCCGCCAACCCGTGTCGAAGGGCGTTCGAGCGGCTCCGCAGCTTCCCGGACGCGGTGCGGGGGCCGGTGCTGCGCGCTGCATTCCGCCTGTTGGCAGTCTCCCGGTTCGCCGTCATGCGGGGTCCTTCGTGGTCGGAGACGCATGACATTCACGCGACAGGTCCATCGGCGGCGCGTCCAGGAGCTCGGTTGAATCGAGACTCTCGGGGGCATCGAGAGCCTCGGATGGATCGAGGAAATTGGTCGAATGAGGGGCCTCCAACGCGTCCAACGCCCCAGATACGCCGAGGTCGCCGGGCAAATCGACAGGAGGATGCGGCTCGGGATCGGGAGTGGTCAGGCGCTCGTCGCTGATCCGGCAAAGGGCCTCTGCATGCTCCCGCAGGAGGCACAACGATGCCAGCATTCCGGCACGCCGCCGTTCGGCGTTGGTGCTGAGGCGCTCCAACTTTTCGAGTTCGCCACAACGGCGGACGAAAGCTTGAGCCGCGAGCATGTCGGACTTGAGACCCGCCTCTTCGATCAGTTCCAGGACGCGCTGCGGATGGCGCCGAAACACCTCCGCCGACAACAGAAAGTCCTGTCCCTTGCGGGCGATCGTCCTCGGCGTTCCGAGGCCCGGCTTCGCGGAAAGGTCGCTCACCAGCTCGGCGACGGCGATGTTGAGGACGTCGATCCTCAATCTCCGATATTGATTGATCTCCCAGGTCAGGTCGACATAGTCCTTCACGACGATCCACTCGTGGACATAGGTCGGCTTCAAGGTGTCGATCGTCAGGGCGAGAATATACGCGTAATCGGCGAGCCGTTCGGAGGGAAGGACCGGCCCTCCGGAGAACAGCGGCCGGAACTTGTCCGGGATGCAGTCCAAACAGTCATACGAGAACAGCTCTTTGCACGTGTCGTTCCGCATCGCGACTCCTCGCGTTCAGAAGTGGCATCTCGAAGCGGCCTCGCATACGCGATGCTCGAAAGTGCCTCAACGTCCAAATGTCGACTTGTCCCCAGTGTTTCCGAGATCATTTTTTGCTCGGACAGAGTCGTCGTGATCAGAATTCGCGCCCGACCGAACGGTCACGACGCGCGACTCCGACGATGCAGAACATCACGACCAACCAGCACACGCAAACGCCCTTGCTCAGCAGTACTGTCGCCTGGGCATCGGCCCGCTTTGGAGTCGATGCAGCGAGCCTTTCGTGGACTTCCGAACTGCTGACAGCTATTTCGCCTTTCCGTTCAGGCTCCGAACAGCCGACAGCAGCTCCGATATTGCCTGTTCGGCAGTGGCCAGCTTGGCGGACGCGACCAAGTCCGGGCGACCCGCCAACGCCAGGAATGCATTGAGGACCTCGTCCGAATTTCGGGCGAGCGCGACCAGATGCTTGCCGCACGGCCCGTAGCGCCCGGAAAACCAGTTTTTTGCGGTCCGTTCATCGGCGCCGGTCCAGCCCGCAGCTGTTTTCGCCCCGGCACGGGTGGAATCGAGGGCCCGGTGCAGTGCCGCCGCGATCTCGGCCGCGTAATTCATGCCGTCGGGAGGCTCTCTTCCACTGGGGGTCCCGTCTTTCCCCGGAAAGTACTTTCCCTTCTTCGGAAACGACATTCCACCCTCCTCGGGGATAAAAAGCCCGAGGAAGAGTGAGCCAGTGCCGTGCAACAGTGCTGCGGGAAAACCGCATGAGGATGTCGCGGTGAGGAGACAAGGATCGGCCATTCGTCGAACCGAGGACCACGACGCGAGCGTCACGATACCCGCTGTCGCCTATGTCCGCATGTCGACCGATCACCAGAAATACTCGACGGAAAACCAACTGGATGTGATCCGTCGGTACGCTTCGGCGCGAGGACTCGAAATCCTCCGTGTCTTCGAAGACTCCGGCCGGAGCGGGCTACGGCTCGACGGCCGTGAGGCCCTTCAAAGACTGATGGCGGAAGTTCACTCCGGCAACGCCGACTTCTCCGCCATCCTGGTCTACGACGTCAGCAGGTGGGGCCGATACCAAGATGCCGACGAAGGCGCCTACCACGAGCACGTCTGCTCCCGGGCCGGAATTCGTGTCCATTATTGTGGCGAGCAATTCGAAAACGACGGATCGATCGGTTCCAACCTGCTGAAAACGGTGAAGCGGGTGATGGCCGGCGAGTACAGCCGCGAGCTGTCAGTCAAGGTATTTGCCGGACAATGCCGTCTCGTCGAACTCGGTTTTCGCCAAGGAGGCGCGCCCGGCTACGGACTGCGCCGAGTTCTTGTGGACGAGCATCGAAACGCCAAGGGAGAACTCGCCAGGGGCGAACGCAAGAGCTTGCAAACCGATCGGGTCGTCCTCGTGCCGGGACCAGCGCACGAAGTCGATGTGGTCCGCCGGATGTACCGGATGTTCGTCGACGACGGGCGCCCGGAGCGAGAAATCGCTGCAGCCCTCAATTTTGAGGGAGTGCTTTCCGACCTCGGGCGTCCTTGGACGCGTGCCTCGGTGCATCAGGTGCTCACGAACGAGAAGTACATTGGCAACAACGTTTTCAACAAGGTCTCTTTCAAGCTGAAACAGCGGCGAGTCGTGAACCCACGCGAGATGTGGGTCCGCGCGGAAAGCGCTTACCCCTCCATTGTCGACCGAGCTCTGTTCGACAGAGCCCGCGCAATCGTGGACGCGCTCGCAGCATTTTTCGGACGAGGAACTCCTGGCCCTCCTCCGCTCGCTGCTGGAGCAACAAGGTGTGCTCTCGGGTCTCACGATCGATGAGCGCGAGGAGATGCCGTCGTCGAGCGTCTATCGCCACCGCTTCGGAAGCCTGCTGCGTGCCTACGAGCTCATCGGCTACGAGCCCGACCGCGACTATCGTTACATCGGGATCAACCGAGAGCTCCGTCGGTCTCATCCGAAATTCGTCGCCGAGATCATCACCGGCGTCGAACGTGCGGGCGGCAGCGCGATCCGGGACCCGATCACCGATCTGTTGTCGATCAACGGCGAGTTCACCGTCTCGGTCGTGATTGCAAGGGCGTTCGCAGCGGCAAATGGCTCGCTGCGCTGGCGTATCCGCCTGGATACGGGACTCGTGCCCGATATTTCGATTGCGATCCGGATGGACGAGCTGAACGAGGGGCCGCTCTACTATTACGTGCTTCCGAGTATCGACATGGCAGCGTCCCGCCTGAGGTTGTCCGAATACAATGGGCTCTCGCTCGATGCGTACCGGTTCGACAACCTCGACTTCTTTTTCGCGATGTGCGCCAGGGTCAAATTCGCCGAGGCCGCGTGATGATCAAAGATGCTACACGGGTTGATCGAAAACAGGTTGCGTTCATCCCGACGGATCGAATCCGGATCCTGAATCCCCGTGCTCGAAACAGACGGAATTTCGAGGAGATTGTCGAGAACATCGCCCGGATCGGCCTGAAGCGCCCGATAACGGTGAGCAAGCATGCAGACACCGAGCCTGCCGAATACGACCTCGTCTGCGGCCAGGGGAGACTCGAAGCATTCATCGAGCTCGGGCAAACCGTCATCCCGGCGATTGTCATCGATGCCGACGAGAGCGACTGTCTGGTGATGAGCCTCGTCGAAAACTGCGCTCGCCGGCAGCACCGGGCAATCGATCTCCTTCAGGAGGTCGGAGCGTTGCGGACGCGCGGTTACGACGACCGTCAGATCGCAGCCAAGATCGGCGTCAGCCCGGAATACGTGAATATGATTGCCGGTCTTCTCGAAAGAGGTGAGGAGCGGCTCGTCGCCGCCGTGGAGACGGGTCTCATTCCGCTGAGCCTCGCCATCGAGATCGCCCGCAGCGACGACGAGGGAGCGCAGCGAGCGCTGACGCAGGCGTACACGGAAAAGAAGCTCCGCGGGAAGAAGCTCGTTGCAGTTCGCCGCCTTCTGCATCAAAGGCAGAACCGCGGACGACATGTCTCCGAAAGCCCGTTCGGCCGCCGCGACGGATCACGACGCCCGCTCACGAGCGAGGCCCTCGTACGGGTTTATCGACGAGAGGCGGACCGCCAGAAACTGATGGTCAAAAAGGCGGAGGTCACGCACAACCGCCTCCTGTTCGTTGTCGAAGCGCTACGATCGCTCCGCGCCGACGAGAACTTCGTCACGTTGCTGCGTGCGGAAGGCTTGGAGTCCATGCCTGCATACCTGGAAAAGCAGCTGGATAGGAGAACCGGATCATGAAGCGCGAGACACGCCGATCGGAGGCGGTCACCCACGCGTTCGAGGACGATTGCGTTCTCCTACCGATCGCGTCGATCCTGCCGGTACGCCAGCTGCGCAGAACCGTGAAGTCGAGCCACAAGTACCGGCAGATCGCCGCCTCCATTCGCGAGGTCGGACTCGTCGAGCCCCCTGTGGTCGCGCGGGATCCCAAATTATCCGGCGCCTTTCTCTTGCTCGATGGGCATCTCAGGATCGAGATCCTCAAGGACATGGGCCTGACCGACGTGGAGTGCCTGGTGTCCA
This sequence comes from Rhodoplanes elegans, assembly GCF_016653355.1. Classification (GTDB taxonomy): domain Bacteria; phylum Pseudomonadota; class Alphaproteobacteria; order Rhizobiales; family Xanthobacteraceae; genus Rhodoplanes; species Rhodoplanes elegans. Next base: position 20,958 of record NZ_NHSK01000319.1, read on the forward strand.
CGGATGACGAGGCATTCACTTACAACAAGCGCATAAGCCGGCTTGCGCCCGTACAGGAGCACAAGATGATCCGCCGCGCGATCGAGCGCGGCGTCCCGGAGGAGAAAGTGGCCAAAGCGCTCGACATCAATGTCAACAGCGTGCAACGGAAGGTCCGCATGCTGGACGGCATATGCGAGGAGGTGGTCGCGCTGCTCAAAGACAAGCCTTGTCCAATGGCGGCGTTCGAGGTCCTTCGCAAAATGAAACCGCTACGGCAGATCGAGGCTGCCGAACTCCTGATCAATGCCAACAACTACTCGGTCAGTTACGTCTCTGCGATTCTGGCCGGAACCCCGCAAGCGCAACTCGTGGACGCAGAGAAGCCGAAGCGGCTGAAGGGAATGACGCCGGAAGCCATGGCGCGGTTGGAGCACGAACTCGGTCGTCTCCAGGAGGCGATCACATCGATCCAGGATTCCTACGGCAAGGACCATCTACATCTGACCGTTGTCAAAGGCTATCTCGCCAGGCTGCTCGGGAACGGGCGAATCGTTCGCTATCTGATGCAGCATCGGCCCGAATACATGACCGAGTTCCAGACCATCGCCGAAATGACGTCGACGGTACCGTCCGAAGCGGCATAGCGACACCAACCATTGAGGGCTCGCACCCGTTAAGCGCGCGGACTGCGGAAAAGCCGTTCGGCTGGGCAAATCGAGCGCGGCGGTCCCCCACAGGCTGCACGGCTGCGGTTATCGTGGTGAGCCTCGTCATGCCGTGGTCTCCAGTCCCGCGCGTCGAGACCGGGTGATTCGAGGTTCAACGTCGTGCCGGGTCTCGAGATGCTCGATGCCGGTGTTTCGTCGCACCTCATGGCATTCGAACGCGCCACCATCGAAGGCGCCGCTCGCTAGATTGGAATCCGATCAAACTGTATCGTAGCCCGCGTCAGCAAAGTATTGGCACATTACGCCGGGGCAAATGTGCGGACGAGACCGCCGATCGCGGCCCAGAGGCCGTCGTCGGTTCGGTCGGCGCCGTGAACTAATTCGCGACCTTTTAGACGCGACTCCGTTTAGTCGTCTTTGGGCGAAAACACGCGACAGTCGAGGTCAGACGTAACAGGGCCCTTCGATCAGCGGATGGGCGCGTATAAAATCCTCGTCCACCTCCAGCCCGAGGCCCGGCGTCTCGGAAGGCCACACGCAACCGTCGGCGTCGAGCTGGTAAGGCAGGCCACCGACCTCGTCGCGGAACGGGTTGTGTTTAGCGAGGTCGCCCTCGAAATAGCCGGGGTTGTCGATTGCGGCGAGCAAATTGAGGGTCGCGGCCATGTTGACGCCGGTCGCCGAGGTGTGCGGGTTGATGGTGAGCTTCCAGGCCGACGCCACGGCGGCGATCCGCATCGTTTCGGTGACACCGCCGGTCTTGGAGAGGTCCGGTTGCAAGAACATCACGGCACCGCCGTCGATCAGGCGGGTGAAGTCGAAGCGGGTGAAGTGGTTCTCGCCGGCCGCGAGCGGCACGTTGCCGAAGCCCGTGGCGGTCTCGTAGGCTCGGTCGTCGAACGGTGAGAACGGCTCCTCCAGCCATCCGACGCCGAGCTCGTCGAAGGCCGGCATGGCGCGCCGCGCATCGTCGAGGCTGTAATTGGTGTTGGCGTCCACGAGGATGTCGATCTCGTCGCCGAGCCGCTCACGCACGGCCCGGACCCGCGCGACGTCACGCGGCACGGTGTCGCCGCAGCGCAGCTTGAGAGCGCGCCAGCCCTGCTCGACATAGGACTGGGCCTCGTCGGCGAGCGACTCGGGGGCCTGCCAGCCGAGCGAGATGCCGCCCGCATAGGCCTTGATAGGCTTCGAGGCGCCGCCGAGCAGGCGGTACAGCGGCCAGCCGACGACCCTGGCCCGGATGTCCCACAGCGCGAGATCGATGCCGGACAGCGCCATCGCGGCGGCGGCGCCCATGCCGTGGCTGGCGAGCTGCATCTGGTGTACGCGCCTCCAAACGCCGACCACGTCGAGGGCATCGAGCCCGACCACCAGCTCGGCGATCGTCGTGTCCACCAGCCGGGCGATCGCACCGGGGCAACGGCCGTGATGCGCCTCGCCCCAGCCGACGAGGCCCTCATCGGTTTCGATCTTCACCAGCACGGCGTCGCGCTTGACGGCGCGGCCGATGCCCAGCGTGACGTTCTGCCCCTGCGGGACCCGGAAAGAGATCGGAACGGCGGTGACGGCGCGGATGCGCATGGCGGCCTCAGGCGGCGTAGGTAGCGGGATTGACGAGATTCTGCGGGCGCTCCCCGCGGAGGATGCGGAGCATCTCGTCCACGGATCCCAGCGTCATGGCCCGCATGCTGGTGGCCGTGATGGCCGCGACATGCGGCGTCATCAGCAGGCGAGGCACGGAGAACAGCGGGCTGTCGGCCGGCACCGGCTGGCTGTCGTAGACATCGACGGCGGCGCCCGCGATCGCGCCCGCGGTGAGCGCGTCGACCAGGGCCTGCGTCTCGACCACAGGCCCGCGCGACGTGTTGATCAGCACGGCGTCGGGCTTCATGCGGCCGATCAGGCGGCGGCTGACGAGGCCGCGGGTCTCCTCGGTGAGGGCGCAGGTGACGGCGATAACGTCGCTACGGGAGAACAGCTCGTCGGGCGACACCTCGGTGACGCCTTCCGGGAAAGGTCCTTTGTTGACGCCGATCACCGTCATGCCGAATCCTTCGCGGGCGATGCGGGCGATGCGGCTGCCGATGGCGCCGACCCCGATGACGCCGAGCGTGTCGCCGGCGACCTCGCGGGTCGCATCCGCCAGCGGACGCGCCGCGTTCCAGCCGTCGCGGCGCAACACGGCCTCGATGTCGCCGAGCGGACGGCGCAGCCGGAACAGCGCGGCGAAGAAATACTCGGTCACGGCCTGGGTGTTGCAGCCCGGCAGGTTGGCCACCATCACGCCACGGCGGGTCGCCTGCTCGACCGGGATGAAGTCGAGGCCGACGCCATGGCGGACCATGCCCTTCAGCTTCGGCGCATGGTCGCAGATGTCATCGGGCAGCAGCGCACGCACGATGATGCCGTCGACGTCGCGCGCCAGCACCCGCAACGTGTCCGCCTTGGTGTCGGGCGCCAAGATCAAGTTCGCATGCGGCGCCAGGATCGCTTCACCGTCCGGGTGGATGGGATTGGTCAGCAGCACGGTGGGCTTCTGTGACATCGGAGGACTCACTGTTCGACGATCGGATTGACGAGGCGGCCGAGGCCCTCGACCTCGGTCTCGAGAACGGCGCCGGGCCGCAGCCAGGTCGGGGGGGTGCGCATCGGCGCGACCCCTGCCGGGGTGCCGGTGGCGATCACGTCGCCCGGCTCGAGCGGATGCAAGGCCGAGAGGACGCTGATCAGAGTCGCGACTGAAAACAGCATGTCGGCCGTGGTGCCGTCCTGCAAGGTGACGCCGTCCATCGCGAGCCACACGCGTAGGTTCTGAGGATCGGGAACCTCCGAGGCGGACACGAGGGCTGGCCCCATCGGGCAGAAGGTCGGAAAGTTCTTGCCGCGACGGAAATGGCCGTCGGCCTTGATCACGTCCGAGGCGCTGACGTCGTTGAGCACACAATATCCGGCCACGTAGGAGAGCGCCTCGCTTTCGGCAACGGCCTCGGCGCGGCGGCCGATGACCACGGCGAGCTCGGCCTCGTAGGTGACCCCACCGATGCCGGGCGGCACCACGATCGCGTCGGTCGGCCCGGCGACCGCGCTCGGCTCCTTGACGAAGGTGACGGGCTTTTCGGGGGGCGCGATCTTCCGCTCGGCGACGGCGTCACGGAAGTTGTGCGCGGCACCGATGATGTGACCCGGCGTGAACGGTGCGAGCAGGCGCACCTTCGAGAGCGGCAGATGGGCATCGGCCGGCGCCGTCACGGCGGCGATTCGCGTCTCGACCCCGTCGAGCCCACTCCTGATCAGGTCGATGACGTTCGGCTCGGGGCCGACGACGTCGCGGAAGGCGGGATGGCCGAGCGCCAGGACGGTGTCGCCGTCCGGGCCGGTGGTCAGCATGCCGGCCTGCACGGTGCCGCCGTGCTCGAATGTCACGAACCGCATCGTCGCCTCACGCCTTCCGGTACTTGTCGATGACGGATCGATCGACCTCGATGCCGAGGCCGGGGCCGCCGGGGATCTTCACGATGCCACTGTGCTGGACGATCGGCTCCTTGGCGAGATGATCGCGGAACGGGTTCTCCTCCTGCTCGAACTCGAGCAGCGGCGGGCGCGGAAACAGGCAGGGCGGCTGATCGGGAATCGCGGCCAGGAACTGCAGCGTGGCCGCCAGTCCGACCGCCGAGCCCCAGGCGTGCGGCACGCATTCGACGCCGTGCGCGGTCGCCATCGCGGCGATCTTCTTGCATTCGGTGATGCCTCCGGCCGCGCACACGTCCGGCTGCACGATGTCCATCGCCTTGCGGACGATCTTGTCGCGGAAGCCCCAGCGGGTGAAGTCGTTCTCGCCGCCGGCCACCGCCATGTCGAGCGCCCGCGTGACCTCGACATAGCCGTCGATGTCCTCGGGCGAGATCGGCTCCTCGAACCACTCGATGTCGAGCTCTTCGAGCTTGCGGCCGAGCCGGATGGCGTTGGGCACCGAGAAGCAGTGGTTGGAGTCGACCATCAGCCGCACGTTCGGACCGATGGCCTTCCGCACGGCCGCGACGCGGGCGACATCGCGGTTCAGGTCGCCGAGACCGATCTTCATCTTGATGGCGCGGAAGCCGCGAGCGCAGAAGCCCTCGGCCTCCTCGACGGCTTCCTCGATCAGCCGGTCGAAGTCGATGAAGTAGAGACCGGTCGCATAGGCTTCGACCTCGGTCCGGAAGGCACCGCCGATCAGCTTGTGCACCGGCTTGCCGGTCAGCTTGCCGATCAGATCCCACAGCGCGATGTCGATGCCGCTGATCGCGGCGATGGCCATGCCGGTCTGGCCGTAGTCCTTGATGCGGTTGTAGAGATACTCCCAGATCACCTCGACGTCGAAGGGATCGCGGCCGATCACATGGGCGGCGAGCTGGGTGTCGATGAAGCTCTTCGCCACGGCCGAGGGTCCGTAGCACTCACCCCAGCCGACGACGCCGTCGTCGGTCTCGATTTCGACCAGGCAGGTGCCGCGCATCTTGTAGAGCCAGCCGCGTGACGACGTGAACGGCTTCTCCACCGGGGCCGCGACGACGTGGGTGGTGACGGATTTGATCTTGCTCACGCGATTGCCTTGACGTTCGAGACGGGAGGACGGGGCGGACGCACGCAGCCGTGCGCCCGCGCGGCTTCTCTACGGCTGATCTTTGAAGACTTGAGCGCCGACCTCGCGCAGCGAGGCCGTGACGGCGTCGACCTCCTTGGCGAGGGCGTCGCCGGTGAGGTCGTCGACCAGGAAGGAGTTTTCCTTGGCGAAGGTCTTGAAGCGCGGATCCTGGATGGCCTTGCGGAACGCCGTGGTGATGCGCTCGCGGATCGCGGGCGGGAGATTGGCCGGGCCGACCACATAGGCCATCTGCACCACCGGTCCGTAGGGGAAGATGTCGTGGCCCTTCTCCTTGAAGGTCGGCACGTCGGGGAACTGCTCGAGACGGGTGTCGGCGAACACGGCAATCGGCTTCACCAACCCTTCCTGGATCTGGCCGATGCTCTCCGAGGGTTTCAGAACGCCGGCGTCGAGATGGCCGCCGAGCAGGTCGGCGATGACCTTCGAGCCGCCCGTGTAGGGCACGTTGACGTAGGTCGTGCCGGCCGCCCGGGCCGTCATGGCCGCGAAGATGTGATTGACGTTGTAAGTTCCGGGCGTGCCGATCGACACCTTGCCGGGGTTCTTCTTCATGTGTGCCAGGAAGGCCTCGAGCGGCTGGTGCTGGCTCTTGCCGGGCACCTCGAGCAGCAGCGGGTCGGTGGAGACCCGGACCAGGTGGGTGAACTGGTCGTTCCTGAGCTGCGCCTTGCCTTGGGCGATGGCGGCGAGCGTGGAGCTGGTGCCCATGCCGAGCGTGTAGCCGTCCGGATCCGACCAGGCGACCCGGCGCAGCCCGATGGCGCCGTTCGCGCCGACGATGTTCTCGATGATGAGGCCGATGCCCTGCTCCTTGAGCAGCGGCTGGAGCTGGCGGGCCATCACGTCGTTCGACCCGCCGGGATTCCACGGCACGATGAAGGTGATGTCCCGGGTCGGGAATCCCGACGGCGATGACTGAGCCGCCGCGACGCCGGGCATCGCGAGCGCCGCGGCAAAAGCGACGGCAAAAACGAGAGAATTCCTTGGCATCGGGGCTATCCTTCCTCCTTGTTATTTGTTACAACAAACAACGCTGCGCCTAGCTTGTCAATCGGGGAATTGCAGCCACGCCGGTTGCGCCGCACGAGCCGCGTGCGATAACGCATGGCGGTGCACCGCGCCGGGCGCCGTGGGCGCGTCGCGCCCCGAGACTGCCGGTCCCGAGCGACCCGGAACGAAGAGATGCCGAAAGCGGCCGCCAAGCTGAAGAAGATCGAGCGCGAGCCACTCTGGGACCTCGCCCAGGTCCAGCTCCGCGACGCGCTGCTGGCGGGGCATTTCCCACCCGGGCGGCCGCTGCTGCTGCGCGATCTCGCCGAGACTTTCGGCATTTCGATCACGCCGGTGCGCGACGCCATCTCGCGGCTCGTCGCTCAGGGCGTGCTGCACCAGGGGCCGCGCAACTCGGCCGTGGTGCCGACCCTGACAGTGCGCGAGCTGCGCAATCTGACGCTCGTCCGCTGCGAGCTGGAGGGGCGGGCGGCGCGCGAGGCCGCCGCCCGGACGGAACCCAAAGCGCTCGTCGCGCTGGAAGCCGGGTTGCGCACCATGCAGGGCATGGTCGAGCGGCACAGCCTCACCGGCTATCTCGACGTTCACCGAGAGTTCCATTTCGCCATCTATGCGATGGCCGACGTCTCGGTGCTCCAGGAGATGATCGAGAACCTATGGCTCCGCTGCGGGCCGGTCCTGTCCTTCGTGGTCCCGCACTACGTGCTGCAGCGCAAAGGTATGGATCATCACGCCGCCGTCTGCGAGGCGCTGAGGCGCGGCGACGGTGCGGCCGCCGAGGCCGAGATCGTCGCCGACATCGAAGGCGCGGCCCGCTATCTCGAAGGTCTCGCCGGCCCCGACGACATCATCCAGCGTAGATGCGCCTGAGCGGGCCGCTCCCGCATCAGCGTTCAAGTTGCCCGAAGCGCATCGCCTCCGCTGGGGCGGCGAGGCGCTCCCGAGCGAAGGCGCACGTTCCATTAATCCGTGTCCCTCCGGTGAGGGCCGTCTTGCGTCCGGCTGCCTGAGCGGCGAGGTCATTAGGACTATTTCTATGGATGTCCTAATGACGAACACGCGTGTACAGGTGATCACGTCGATTCAGCGGCGCCGACGGTGGACGCGGGAAGACAAGGAGCGGCTGGTCGCGGCGGCGATGGAGCCGGGGGTGGTGGCCTCGGCGGTGGCGCGGGAGGCCGGGATCCACGTAAGCCAGCTGTTCCGGTGGCGGCAGCAGCTTTGTGGTCCGACGCGACCGTCGGCCGGGTTCGCCGAGGCAACGATCTTGCCTGAGCCTCGGGTGGCGGGGGACTCCAGCTCGATTGCGGTGGCGCCGAGCGGGTCGATCGAAGTGGAGTTCCTGGCGGCCCCTCAGTTGCGGATTTCGGGTGTGGTCGATCCCACGACGCTGACGGCCGTGATCGACGCCTTGGCGAAGGTCGGCCGCCGATGACGCTCCCGATCCCGAGTGGCGCGCGGGTGTGGCTGGCGACCGGCCACACCGATATGCGGAAGGGCTTCAACGGTCTGGCGCTGCAGGTCCAGGAGACGTTGCGACGGGACCCGCACAGCGGACATCTGTTCGTGTTCGGTGGCCGCAGTGGCGGACTGATCAAGATCCTGTGGCACGATGGTCAGGGCTTCTGCCTGTTCGCGAAGCGGCTCGAACGCGGGCGGTTTCTATGGCCGTCGCCGGCGGACGGGACGGTGGCGATCTCGGCGGCGCAACTCGGCTACCTGTTGTCCGGGATCGATTGGCGCGCCCCCCAGTACACGTGGCGTCCCGACGCGGCGGGGTGACGCGGCGCCTCGTCCGGGGCTCACAAAGGCATCCCGGTGTGATTCGATCAGCGGGTGATGCGCTCCGCTGATTCGTACCAAAGGCCTCTGTGACTGACTCGCTGGGGATTCCGGGGAGCGGGCGGATGTGATTCGCTCGGCGCGGGAGGATTCGCGCCATGGCGACAGCGGTTGCTCTGCGGACGGATTTCTCGGCGGCCGATCTGCGGCGGCTGGCGGCGGCGTCGAAGAA
>NZ_NHSK01000320.1 GCF_016653355.1 Rhodoplanes elegans
GGTCGAGTTCCGCGAGGTCGCCGAGGAGGCGCGACGCTTTCTCTCGCTGCCTCGCCCGGAACCGCCGACGGCGCCGAGACCGTCAGCTCCGCGGGGCTCGCCAGAAGCGGCGCGCCGGCTCTGGGCCATGGCCGAGCCGCTCGCCGGCACCTTGGCCGAGACCTACCTTCACGTCCGCGGGATCAAGGATCTGAGAGGCAGTGAGGCCCTCCGCTTCCATCCGCGCTGCTGGTATCGCGGCGACGATGACGACTCTCGCGACCGGACTCGTGATGCCTGGCCCGCGCTGATCGCGGCGGTCACGGCGCTCGATGGCACGATCACCGGTGCGCACCGCACATGGCTCGATCCCGCGTCGGCCTGCAAAGCGCCGGTCTCGACGCCCCGCCGCGCCATGGGCCTGCTGCTTGGCAACGCCGTTCGGTTCGGTCGCGCGGTCGACGTCATGATGGCAGGAGAAGGGCTGGAAACGATCCTCTCGCTTCGGCAGATCGTGCCCTCGATGCCGGCGGCGGCCGCGCTCTCGGCCAACCATCTTGCTGCACTCGAATTGCCCGCCGGTTTACGACGGCTCTACGTCGCCCGCGACGCCGACGCCGCGGGCGAGATGGCGGCCACCGCGCTCACCGACCGTGCGCGAGCCGCCGGCGTCGAGGCGCTGACGCTCGTGCCCGCGCTCGACGACTTCAACGAGGACCTGCGCCGGCTCGGCGCCGAGATGCTGCGGAACGGACTGTGCACCCAGCTCGCGGCAGACGATAGGCGTCGCATGCGATCAGCATAGCTTCCGCCGCCTCGCTTCGTCGGAAGCTCGCGCCTCCAACAACATGGAGGCCAGAATGTTCGACGACATCTTCTTCGCCCACACTGCCGAGAGGTATCGCGCAGCACCGCTCGTGGAGCAACGAGAACGATACCTTGTTCATCTCGAGACGACTGGTGCGAGACGATCGACCTTGCGCAAGTGCGCCAACGATCAGCTGAGCTTGGTGCGCCTTCTGGACCTTGAAAATGGCGACCGGGTGAGCCGGTCGCAAATCGAGGCTGCTGCGGTGGTGTGGGCGCAGCCGAGAGGCCGCCGGTGCGAATGGACCGCGTCGCTCAAGACGCGCGACCGCTTCGTCGATCACGGTGTTCGATGGCTCGCCTTCCTGGGCTGGCTCGACGAACGTGATGACGGCCGCCATCCGCATGACGCCGAGGTCCAGGCCTTCGAACGGTGGTTGCGCGAGGAGCGCGGTCTGTCCGATGCGACCGTGCAGAGCTATCGCGCGGCTGCCGACCACTTCTTCGTTCAGTTGGCCACCAAGGGCGTGCAGTTGAGCGCCGTAGGCATGACCGACATCGACGATGCCGTAGCGGCGGAGCACGGGCGAGGCGCCTGGGGTCGCCGGACGAGACACGATTATGCGCAGCGGTTGAGGGCGTTCTTCTTGTTCGCCGAGACGCGCGGCTGGTGCCGAGCGGGCCTCGCCGCAGGCATCGTGGCGCCCCGCTTCATGGCTGACGAGACCGTGCCGAAGGGCTTGCGGCGCGAGGATGTCGTGCGCCTGCTCGCGTCGGTCGAGGGCGACCGCCCAGTCGACAAGCGCGACCGGGCCATCCTGATGCTGTTCATCGGGTACGGGCTTCGGACCGGAGAGGTCGGCGGGCTGCGGTTGGACGATCTGGACTGGGAGAACGCCATGCTTCGGGTCCGCTGCCCGAAGCCGGGCCGGACCCATCTATGGCCGTTGTCGCAGGGAGTGGGCCACGCCATCCTGCACTACATCAGGGAAGCGCGGCCGTCCGGCTTCGGGCGCACTCTCTTCTTCACGACGCACGCACCGATCCGCCCGCTCGATCGAAAAGCACTGGGCAAGATGGTTCGTGACCGGCTGGCGGCAATCGGCGTCGTCACCGGCCGACGCGGAGCTCACGCCCTTCGGCATGCCGCGGCCCAGCACCTCCTCGATCAGGGCACGCCGATGAAGGTGATCGGGGACTTCCTCGGCCACCGCGATCTGTCTTCCACCACGATCTACGCCAAGGTCGACCTCGCCGCGCTTCGCGAGGTGGCGGCTCTCGACCTGGAGGACTTGGCATGACCCTGCGCGAGGCGATCGAACGCTATGTGCTCTGGCGACAAGCTCACGGCGCGAAGTTCACGACCGGGGCGAGCCTGCTGCGCCGCTTCCTTGATCACGCCGATGGCGACGCCGCCTGCGACGCGGTCACCACGGGGCAGGTCCTGGCCTACCTCGCGGGTGACGGCCCGCCGACGCGTCACAGTGAGAACAAGTACTATGCGCTTGCCGGCTTCTGGCGTCATGCGATCAGCCGCGGCCATGCGGCCCGCTCGCCCATGCCGGTCGACGCGCCGAGATCGCCCGTTCGGGCGCCACCCTACATCTACTCGCGCGACGAGCTGAAGCGGCTCTTCGATCCCGCGACCGTGGAGGCAAGCCGGCGCGGCGCGGTCCAGCTGAACGCGGTGACGTTCCGCACTCTGCTTCTCCTCCTGTACGGGGCGGGGTTACGCTTCGGGGAGGCGACCCGCCTCACCATGGCCGACGTCGATCTGGCGAACGCCGTTCTGACCATCCGAGCCACCAAGTTCTACAAGAGCCGCCTGGTCCCGATCGGACCTCGGCTCGCAGCGTTGCTCGACCGTCACGTGTTGCAGCGCCGTCAAGCCGGCCTTGTGAACGGCCAGAACGCGTTGCTCTTGGCGAACCAGAACGGGACGCGTCTTGCCAGCAGCACCGTGCAGGCTGCGTTCGACAAGCTCAGACGCATCGCCGGGGTTCACCGCGCAACAGGCGGCCGGACGATCCCGCGCCTGCATGACCTTCGGCACAGCTTCGCCGTCCATCGCCTGACGAGCTGGTATCGGCAGGGCGCCGATGTGCAACGGCTGCTGCCGGTGCTCTCCACCTACCTCGGTCACGCCGATCTGGAGGGCACGAAGGTTTATCTGTCGATGACGCCGGAGTTGCTGGAACAGGCGTCGCTGCGGTTCGCCCGCTATGCGGCTGGAGGTCGGCATGCCTGACCTCGCAGCCCTCGGCCCGTGGCTCCGCCGATTCCTGTGCGAGCACATCGTCACCGAACGCAATCTCGCCCGGAACACCCGCACGAGCTACCGCGACACCTTCAGCCTGTTGCTGCCCTTCGTCAGCCGGAAGCTGCGCAAGCCCGTGGACCGGCTGGTCGTATCGGACCTCACGTCCGGACATGTGCTGCAGTTCCTCACCCATCTCGAGGCGGATCGAGGTTGCTCCGCCCGGACCCGCAATCAGAGACTGGCCACCATCCGGGCGTTCGCGCGCTTCGTCGGTAGCCGGGACCCGGCCCATGTCGAATGGTGCGGTCACATCCGGGCCATCGCGTCGAAGAGGTCCATGCCGCCGCCGGTCGGATGGCTGACCAGAGCGGAGATGGAGTCGATGCTGGCGGCGCCCGACCGCAAGACCCGGCGCGGCCGGAGCGAGTACGCGCTTCTGCTCTTCCTCTACAACACCGGCGCAAGAGTCTCCGAAGCTACCCAGCTGCGGGTGCGCGATCTGCAGATCGGGTCCCGGAACGGCGGGCACAATCTCGTCATCTTGCACGGCAAGGGGGCCAGGACGCGCCAGTGCCCGCTGTGGCCGGAAACCGAGCGCGTCCTGGTGGACGAGATCACCCGTCGCGCGGGCGAAGACGCCGTGTTCATCAGCCGGCTCGGGACGCCGTTCACCCGCTTCGGGATCTATCGCCTGATCGAGCGTTGTGCAGCCAGAGTTCCGGAACTGGCCGGTCGTACGATAACCCCGCATGTGATCCGGCACACCACGGCCTGCCACCTGGTGCTCGCCGGCGTGGACATCAACACGATCCGGGCCTGGCTCGGACACGTCTCGATCAGCACCACCAACATCTATGCCGAGATCGACCTTACCCTGAAGGCCAACGCCGTCGCGCTCTGCGAAGTCGGGCAGCCAAGGTCCGCTCGCTCATGGAAAGAGGACAAGGATCTCATGACCTTCCTGAAAGCCTTGTAAACCGGGGGGACGGGTGCCGACTTCGGTCACCTTGTCCTGACCGTCCTCCGACCCATGAAGCGCGCCGCGTCCTGCGGGGCGAGCTGGATCTGCACCGCTGTGCGAACGGCGCCGGAACCGAACGTCTGCAGATCCTCGTTGAAGTCTCCGAGCTGCGGCGCGAGGACCAGCGCCTCGACGCCAGCGGCACGCGCGCGGTCGGTTAGCGCGGTGAGCGCCATCTCGCCCGCGGCGTCGGCGTCGCGGGCGACGTAGAGCCGTCGGAGCGCCGCAGGGAACTCGAGAGCGGCGAGATGGCTGGCTGACAGTGCTGCCGCCATGGGCATGGCGGGCAGCGCACACCGCAGCGACAGCATCGTCTCGATGCCTTCGCCGGCCGCGACGACCTCGGCCGCCGCACCGAACCGGACGGCATGGCCGAGCAGGCCGCCCATGGCTCGTCGCGGCGTGTCGATCGGTGCCTTGCCCAAGCCGTCCGGGGCAAGCCAAGTGCGGTGCGCGCCGGTGATCGCGCCCGACAGGTCGGTGACGGCGGCGATCATCGCCGGCCAGGTCTCGGTAGGCGCGTGCTCGTCCGCGCGATACCAGCACCGCGTATGGAATCGCAACGCGCCCGCATGATGGACGGTCGTGATCCCGCGGACGTGAAGGTAGGTCTCGGCCAAGGTGCCGGCGAGCGGCTCGGCCATGGCCCAGAGCCGGCGCGCCGCTTCGGGCGAGCCCCGCGGAGCTGACGGTCGCGGCGCAGCCGGCGGTTCCGGGCGAGGCAGCGAGAGGAAGCGTCGCGCCTCCTCGGCGACCTCGCGGAACTCGACG